>NZ_JBQQCB010000029.1:0-97626 GCF_052246675.1 Nonomuraea sp. KM90
CAGCACGCCAAGGGCACCGACACCGTCACCGCGTTCATCAACCTGGCCCTCGCGCTGGGCCTGCCCGGCACCCACGGCTCCGGCTACGGGTGCGTGACCGGGCAGGGCAACGGGCAGGGCGGCCGCGAGCACGGGCAGAAGGCCGACCAGCTCCCCGGCTACCGCAAGATCGACGACCCGGCGGCCAGGGAGCACATGGCCCGGATCTGGGGGATCCCGGCCGAGGAGATCCCCGGGCCCGGGCGGTCGGCGTACGAGCTGCTCGACGCCCTCGGCACCCCGGGCGGGCCGCGGGCGCTGCTGCTGTTCGGCTCCAACCCGGTCATCTCCGCCCCGGCCGCCGAGCACGTGGCCGAGCGCATCGGCGCGCTCGACCTGCTCGTGGCCTGCGACTTCGTCATGTCAGAGACCGCCGCGCTGGCCGACGTGGTCTTCCCCGTGACCCAGTGGGCCGAGGAGACCGGCACCATGACGAACCTGGAGGGCCGCGTCCTGCTGCGCCGCCGGGCCGTCACCCCGCCCGAGGGCGTCCGGAGCGACCTGGACGTCATCGCCGGGCTGGCCGAGCGGCTCGGCCACCGCTTCGAGACCGAGCCGGCCGAGGTGTTCGACGAGCTGCGCCGCGCCAGCCAGGGCGGCCTGGCCGACTACTCCGGCATCACCTACGACCGCATCGCGAACGAGACCGGCGTGTTCTGGCCCTGCCCCGACGAGGGCCCTTCCTCCCGGCACCCGGGAACGCCGCGGCCGTTCCTCGACTCCTTCGCCACCCCGGACGGTCGGGCCAGGTTCGTGCCCGTCCAGCACCGGCCCCCGGCCGAGGAGGTCGACGAGGACTACCCCGTCTACCTGAGCACCGGCCGGGTGCTCGCCCACTACCAGAGCGGCGCCCAGACCCGCAGGATCGCGCCACTCGTCCAGGCGGCTCCCGAGCCGTTCGTCGAGCTGCACCCGGACCTTGCCGAGCAGCTCGACATCGCCGCCGGGGACATCGTGCGGGTCAGCAGCAGGAGGGGCGAGGCCAAGGCCGTCGCCCGCATCAGCGACGCCATCAGGCGCGACACCGTGTTCATGCCCTTCCACTGGGAGGGCGCCAACCGGCTCACCAACCCGGCCCTCGACCCGACGTCGAGGATGCCGGAGTTCAAGGTCTGCGCGGTCAGGGTGGAGAGGGACTCATGAGGCTCGTCGTCGTGGGCAACGGGATGGCCGGGTCACGCCTGGTCAGCGAGGTGCGCACCCGTGACCCGCACATGAAGATCACCGTGTTCGGCGCGGAGACGTGCCGGCCCTACAACCGGATTCTGCTGTCGAACGTGCTGGCCGGCAGCTCCCGCCCCGACCAGGTGCGGCTCGTCGACGCCTCCTGGTACGAGGCGCACAACGTGGAGGCCGCCTTCGGCAGCGCGGTCGCCCACATCGACAGGGAGACCCGGCACGTCGTGACCGAGGACGGGCGGCGCGAGCCGTACGACCTGCTGGTCCTGGCCACCGGCAGCGACGCCATCGTGCCGCCGATCCCCGGCGTGGAGCGGGCCATCCCGTTCCGCACGCTCGACGACTGCGAGCGCATCATGCAGTCGGCCGAGCGGGCCCGCAGGGCCGTGGTCGTCGGCGGCGGCCTGCTCGGCATCGAGGCCGCCCGCGGCCTGGCCGGGCGCGGCCTGCCCGTCACGCTGCTGCACCTGGCCGGGCACCTCATGGAGCGCCAGCTCGACGTCGAGGCCGGCGAGGTGCTCGGCGAGACGCTGGCCGGGCTCGGCGTCGAAATCCGCACCGGCGTCAGCGCCTCCGGCGTGGACGAGGGCGGCGTCCGGCTCGACGACGGCGAGCTGATCGAGGCCGACCTCGTCGTCCTGGCCTGCGGCGTCCGCCCGGTCACCGGCCTGGCCGCCGACGCGGGCCTGGAGGTGCGCCGCGGCGTCGTCGTGGACGACGAGCTGCGCACCGACGACCCGTCGATCTTCGCCATCGGAGAGTGCGCCGAGCACGACGGCACCGTGTACGGCCTCGTCGCGCCCGCCTGGGAGCAGGCGTCCGTGGCCGCCGACGTCATCACCGGGGGCAAGGCGCTCTACCGCGGCTCCCGGCTCGTCACCCGGCTCAAGGCCAAGAGCGTCGAGCTGGCCGCGATGGGCGAGACGCAGCTCGGCGAGGAGCACGCCGAGGTGGTGCGCTTCAGCCACCGCGCCCGCGGCACCTACCGCAAGCTCGTCATCCGCGACGGCCGGCTGGTCGGCGCGATCCTGCTGGGTGAGAGCGACGCCGTCGGCACGCTCACCCAGCTGTTCGACCGCGGCGGGCCGCTGCCGGGCGACCGGGCCGGGCTGCTGTTCCCCGGGCTGTCGTCGGCGCCCGTGGCCGACAGCCCGACGCTGATGCCGGACGCGGCCAAGGTCTGCCAGTGCAACAACGTGACGAAGGGCCAGATCAGGGCGTGCTGGGAGGCCGGCGCGCGGGACGTGGCCGCGGTGGCGTCCGCGACCAGGGCCACGACCGGATGCGGGACCTGCCGCGACGCCGTGGAGGGCATCGTCGGCTGGCTGTGCGAGCAAGAAGGAGTCTCCGTATGAACAGGATCGTCGTCGTAGGGTACGGACCGACGGCTCACCGGCTCGTCGAGACCCTCGCGGGCAAGGGCTTCGACGGCACCGTGACCGTGATCGGCGAGGAGCCGCGCCCCGCGTACGACCGGGTGGCGCTGACCTCCTACCTGTCGGGCACCAGTGCCGAGGACCTCACCTACGAGGTGCCCGCCGGCATCGTGACCAGGCTGAACACCCGGGTCACCGGCATCGACCGGGACGCCCGGCTGGTCACGCTGGCGGACGGCGGCACCGAGCCCTACGACGTGCTCGTGCTGGCCACCGGCTCCGCCCCGTTCGTGCCGCCGGTGCCGGGCGCCGAGCACGCCTTCGTCTACCGCACCATCGAGGACCTGGACGCGATCAGGGTGGCCGCCAAGGACGCCGTGGAGGGCGTCGTGATCGGTGGCGGCCTGCTCGGCCTGGAGGCGGCCGACGCGCTGCGGGCGCTCGGCCTGAAGGCGCACATCGTCGAGATGAGCCCCTGGCTGATGCCGCGCCAGGTGGACGAGGGCGGCGGCTCGGTGCTCAAGTCGCACATCGAGGGGCTCGGGCTGAGCGTGCACGCCGGCGCGGGCGTCAAGGAGATCGTCACCGACGGCGGGGGCCAGGTGACCGGGCTGCGCAAGCCCGACGGGACGCTGGTGGACGCCCAGGTCGTGGTGTTCTCCGCGGGCATCAGGCCGCGCGACGAGCTGGCCAGGTCGTCGGGCCTGGACGTGGGCGAGCGGGGCGGCATCGTGGTCGACCCCGGGATGCGCACCTCCGACCCGTCGATCTACGCGGTCGGCGAGTGCGCGCTGGTCGGCGGCATGGTGTACGGGCTCGTGGGGCCGTGCAACACGATGGCCGAGGTGGCGGCCGACCGGATCACGGGCGGCTCCTCGACGTTCGAGGGCGCCGACATGTCCACGAAGCTCAAGCTGCTGGGCGTCGAGGTGGCGCAGTTCGGGGCGATGGAGGGGGCGCTCGACGTCACCTACATGGACCCGGTGGGCGGCGTCTACAAGAGGCTGTTCATCAGCGACGACGCGCAGACGCTGCTCGGCGGCATCTGCGTGGGCGACGCCTCGCCGTACACCTCGCTGCGGCCGTTCGTGGGCAAGGCACTGCCGGCCTCGCCGTCGGACCTGCTGTTCAGCGGGGCCGGCGCGAGCCTCGACCTGCCGGACGAGGCGCAGGTGTGCTCGTGCAACAACGTGTGCGCGGGCGACATCCGCACGGCCATCGCCGACAAGGGCGTCACCGACGTGCCCGGGATCAAGGCGTGCACGCGGGCCGGCACGACCTGCGGCAGCTGCGTGCCGATGCTCAAGCAGCTGCTGGAGAAGTCGGGCGTCGAGGTCAGCAAGGCGCTGTGCGAGCACTTCACGTACTCGCGGGCCGAGCTGTTCGACATCGTACGGGTCCGCAAGATCACGACGTTCTCCCAGCTCATCACCGAGCACGGGCAGGGCCGGGGCTGCGACATCTGCAAGCCGGCCGTGGCCTCGATCCTGGCCTCGCTGCACAACGGGCACGTGCTGGAGGGCGAGCGCGCCGCGCTGCAGGACACCAACGACGCCTTCCTGGCCAACATCCAGAAGAACGGCACGTACTCGGTGGTCCCGCGCATCCCGGGCGGCGAGATCACGCCGGACAAGCTGATCGTGATCGGCGAGGTGGCCCGCGACTTCGGCCTCTACACGAAGATCACCGGCGGGCAGCGCATCGACCTGTTCGGGGCCCGGGTCGAGCAGCTGCCGGAGATCTGGCGGCGGCTGGTGGACGCCGGGTTCGAGTCGGGGCACGCGTACGGGAAGGCGCTGCGTACGGTGAAGTCGTGCGTGGGCTCGACCTGGTGCCGCTACGGCGTACAGGACTCGGTGGGCATGGCGATCGCGCTGGAGCTGCGCTACCGCGGCCTGCGCTCGCCGCACAAGCTGAAGTCGGCCGTCTCCGGCTGCGCCCGCGAGTGCGCCGAGGCCCGGTCGAAGGACTTCGGCATCATCGCCACCGAGCAGGGCTGGAACCTGTACGTCGGCGGCAACGGCGGCTTCAAGCCCCGCCACGCCGACCTGCTGGCCAACGACCTGTCCACCGACGAGCTGATCAGGACCATCGACAGGTTCCTGATGTTCTACATCCGCACCGCAGACCGGCTGCAACGCACCGCCGCCTGGCTCGAGTCGCTGGACGGCGGGCTCGACTACCTCCGCGAGGTGATCATGGAAGACTCGCTCGGCATCTGCGCCGACCTGGACGCGCAGATGGAGCACCACATCGCCACGTACGCCGACGAGTGGCAGGCCACGCTGGACGACCCGCAGAAGCTGAGCAGGTTCGTCAGCTTCGTCAACGCCCCCGGGATGCCCGACCCGTCGATCGTGTTCGGCAACGAGCGCGGCCAGATCAAGCCGGTGATGGCCCGATGAACTGGACGACGATCTGCGCCTACGACGTGCTGCCGCCGGAACGCGGCGTCTGCGCCCTGGTGGAGGGCGTCCAGGTGGCCGTCTTCCGCACCTACGACGGCGACCTGTACGCGCTGGACAACCTCGACCCCTTCAGCGGGGCGTACGTGCTCTCCCGCGGCATCGTCGGCACCAGGAAGGGTGAGCCGACGGTCGCCTCCCCGCTGCACAAGCAGGTGTTCTCGCTGGTGACGGGGCGCTGCCTGGACGACGGAGGCGTGTCGGTGCCGGTCTACTCCGTGCGGGTGGGTACCGGCGGGCACGTGGAGGTCAGCCTGGAGCAGCGGGTGGAGGTAGGCGTCTAGCGGAACTCTCCGGCGAGGACCGGGCCCCGGGTCGTACGGCCTGGGGCCCGGTCTTTCTTCGCGTACCGGCTGCGACGCGGGCGAACGTCAGGCTAGGCTCTGGGTCTCCGCGGCGCCCGCTTCCACCGGGGGATAGACATGTGGGCTGCGGTGGGCCGCCGGAAGCACGCATCGACGTCCGGACTCGACGCTGTCACAACGTTCGGCTTCCTCGCGCTGGGGGAGAGGTTCGGGGTTCGCCTGGGTTCGCGGCACTGGATGGACGGTATCGGCGCTCCCGTTCGCGCTGGTCTCGGGACGACAACGATCACGGCACTGACCTGTCTCGCCAATTCCAGTGAACCGTTACGGTGAGTAATACCCGGACCAGGCAAAGGGGTCGTGCGGAGTGCCTAAACCCCGCATTCGCCGCCGACGGACGCGGGCATCAAAGCGGTCATGAGCAAGATTTCTCAGCGCAGGGCACTCCTGCTGGCCGCGATCGTCCCCGCCCTCCTCGTCGCGGGCTGCTCCGCCGGGAGCAACACGCAGGCGATGAAGGGGGCGGCGAGCCCCGGCACGCCCACCGACATGGACTCCATGCCACCGGAGGAGACCGACACCTCCTCTCCCGAAGCCACGGACACCGGCGAGGCCACGCCGACCGAGACCGGGGCCGGCGGCCAGGCGCAGTCGGCCGTCCAGGGCTACTTCAACGCCCTCAAGTCGGGGAACGTGGACCAGGTCGTCAGCTCGTTCGCCGACGACGGGATCGCCGCCGTGGACGGGGAGGCCACGGCGGAGGGCAGCCAGGCGATCCGCACCCTGTTCCAGAAGCAGTTGCAGGGCGCGAACGACATGGGGAAGGCCACGCACACCATCGACGAGGCGCGTACGGCCGGCAGCGACGACGCGATCGTCCGCTCGACGAGCAAGCAGGGGGGCGACAACTACCGGGAGCTGTTCGTGCTCACGCGGGACGGCGGGGAGTGGAAGATCGCGCAGTTCATGAACAACCAGGCATCATGAGGCACCTGCGCGGTTGAGAGCTCCCGATCGGGGTGCTCCCGGGGTGGGGTGGCGGCGTTTCCCGGGTTGGGGGTCTTCCCCCTTCCCGGCCGATCCGTCGCCACCGGCGGCCATTCCGGGGTCGAAACGGCTGGAGGTAACTAGCCGTATACCGCGCGGTTAAGGCTCGTCATATCCGGAAATATGGGCTTTTGGAGGCTTGGGTTAATTTTGCTGGTTGTCGCCGGGAATGCGCGGTCTGATGCGGCGCTGATCCACCAGGGCGAGGTAGACGGCGAAGGCGCCCTGCGTCCACATCGCGGCTTGTTGCGCGGTCAACCTGATCTCCTCGCCCTCGTGTGAGACGATCATGTAGCCGCCCAGCGGCATTCGTCGCCACGCGACCAATACGTTCTCGTAAACGAGCACGTCGAGCATCGCGGTCAGATATTCGCGGCCGGCGGCGGACACGGCGCAAGCCTCCTCGCTCCTCCCGAATTCTCGCTTCTGCCTTCATTGCGCTGCCTCTATTGTGCGCGCCGTATCGGGAAATGTCGCACCTTTCGCGCGGCGCCCGAGAACCTGGGCCCGGCCACCGGTGTATGTAGACCGGAGGTGGTCTCATGAGGAAGATCCTTGTCGCGCTGGCCGCGGCGGTGGCGCTGGCCGCCGGAGCCGTCCCGGCCGCGGCCGCCGGCGGGTGGGCGGTGACGTACCTGGATCCGCCGCCGTCCCGGTTCGAGGCCGGTCAGTCGTACGCGCTGGGGTTCTGGGTGCTGCAGCACGGCACCCACCCGTTCGTGGGCAAGCTGGACCCCGTCGGGCTGCGGCTCACGCGGGCGGACGGCGAGAGCGTGACGTTCGAGGGGACGGCCCTGCCCGAGGCCGCCCACTACGCGACGTCCGTGGTGGTGCCCGAGGGCGTGTGGAAGGTGGAGGGCCTACAGGGGTGGTTCCGGCCGTACGAGGTGGGGACGCTCACCGTTCCCGGCTCGCTGCGGATCAACCCCGTGCCTCCTGACCTGGTGGCGGGGCCTGTCGAGGGCGCCAAGAACCACTGGGGCGACGTGCGCCCGCCCGGCTTCGAGCCCGGCACGGCGGCGGCTGCGCCGGCACAGGCGTCGGCTCCTCCGGTGTCGGCCCCGGCGTCGGCAGCGGCAGCGGCTTCGACCCCGGCGGAGGCGCAGGCTTCTTCGGCGCGGGTCGAGGAGGCCGGTGGGGTGCCCGCGTACACGCTGCTGCTCGCCGCCATCGGCGGGGCGGTGCTGGCGGTGGCGGCGCTCCGGCTCCTGACGCGGCGGAGGGACGACGAGCCCGATCCGCCGGTTGACGAGAAGGAGGACACCATCGTCATTTCTGGGTAGGGGGCAGACCGCCGGGGTGCGCCCGCGACGCCGTTTTCCCGAGCGGCACCCGTCGGGGCGCACCCCGGCTCTCGGTCTCGCGTCGGGGGTGGGGTTGATGGGTGCGGTGCTGGGGCTCGTGGCGCTGCTCGCCGTGGGGGTCGCCGGGGTCTATGCCGTGTCCGCCTTTCTCGCGCCCCGGGGGGTGGTGCGGGCGGGGCCCTTCCTGTCGGGGGCGCGGCCCAGGGAGCACGCGCTGTCCCGGTTCCACGTGCGGTGGTACGCGGTGACGCTGATCTTCCTCGCCTTCGACATGGAGATGATCTTCATGTACCCGTGGGCGGTCGTGGTGGCCGAGGTGGGGGCCATGGCGGTGGTGGAGATGTTCGCGTTCCTGGCGTTGTTGCTGGTGGGGGTGCTCTACGCCTGGCGGGAGGGGGCGTTCCGGTGGGTGTGAGCGGGTGGTTGCTGCGGCGGGCCGCCGTCCGGCCGCGGATTCTGGTCGTGGGATGCCCGTACGGGACCCGGGCCCGCTTGCTCGCCGAGGCCGAGGCCGGGCGGCGGGGGTGGCCGGCGGCGCGGGCCCCGGCCGAGGCGGGGGTGCTGGTGGTGTGCGGGACTCCCGGGGACGAGATGGCGGCGGCCGTCGGCACCGTCTGGGACGACATGCCGGGGCCCCGGGCACTGGCCGAGCTGGCGCCGGACGTGTCGGAGAGCGAGGTCGCCGCCGCCTTGGACACGGCCGTCGAGGTGCTGGGCGACGAACGGGCCCAGGACGCCGACCGTCCTGCGGGGATGTCGAGTGTGGCGGGGGGCGACCGACCTGCGGGGCCGCCGGGTGATCGGACGCACGGCGGCGACGGGCACATGGGGGCGGCCGGTGGGGTGGGTACGGCGGAGCGCGGGCCGGATCGGGACGGGCTGAAGCTGGATCGGCTGCACGTGCCGCTGGGGCCCGTGCTGGCCGACTGGCCCGCCGGGCTCGTGGTCGAGACCGTGCTGCAGGGAGATGTGATCCAGGAGGCCGTCGTACGGGTCGTACCGCCGGGCCGCCCCGGTGGCGTGGGGTTCTGGGACGAGCCCTGGCGGCGGGCGGGCGGGGTGCGCCGCGAGGAGGCGGGGCGGCGGGCGGCGGCGGCTCGCCTGGACAGCCTCGGGCGGCTGCTCGGCGTCGCCGGGTGGCCCGCGGCGGCCAGGGACGCCCGGTCGCTCCGGGACCGGCTGCTCGCGGGCTCCTCCGCCGCCTCGGTGAGACGCGACTACGAGCGGTTCTCCCGGCGGGTGCGGCGGTCCCGGGTGCTGCGCTGGATGCTTCGGGGGGCGGGGGTGGTCGAGGGCGGGCCGGGATGGATGCGCGGGGACGTGCTCGATCGGGCGTATCGGTGGCTGGACTCGGCCGGGGCCGCTCTCGACGCCCTGGACGGGCGCGCGCCCGCGGGGGCGGCCGGACACTTCGATGGGTCCACGTCCGTGGCGGCGCTTTCGATGTTGCCGGAGCTGCTCGCCGGGGCCGAGCTGGCCGTGGGGCGGTTGGTCGTGGCGAGCCTCGATCCGGACGTCGAGCAGTTGCCCGCCGGGTCGGCGGTGTCCAGTGAGTGAGCACGTTAGTGAGCGTGTGGGTGAGCACGTAGGCGTGCGCCGTGGGTGAGGCGGTGGGGCTGGTGCTCGGGCTGGTGGGGCTCGGGTGGGTGGCCGCCGCGCTCGATGCCGGCCTGGGCGGGGCGTGGCGTGGTGCCATGGGGGTGCCGTTGGGGGAGGTGGCGCGGTTGGTGACGCAGCGGCGGCGGCGCACGCTCGTACCCGATGGTCTGCTCGTCCGTACCGGCATCGTCGCCCTGCTCCTCGCCGCCCTCCTGGCCGCCGTCGTGCTGCCCGTCGGCGAGGCGCCCGTGCTCGACACGAGTGTCGGGATCGTCTGGTTCAACGCCATGGAGGTGTGCGTCTGGGGTGCCCTGTGGCTGGTCGGGTGGGGGGTCAACTCCGTGTACCCGCTGATCGGCGGCTACCGGTTCCTGGTGCAGGGGCTGAGCTACGAGCTGCCGCACATGTTCGCGCTGATCACGGTGGCGCTGGGTGCGGGGTCGTTGCGGATCGGGGACGTGGTGGCGGCTCAGCGGGAGCTGTGGTTCGTGGTGTGGATGCCCGTCGCGTTCGTGGTCTACCTGATCTCGGCGGCGGCGATGGCGTTCTGGGGTCCCCTGGGGCAGCCGCTGGGCCGGGACGTGGCCGGCGGGGTGCCCGCGGAGCTGGCGGGGGCCGACCGGTTGTTGTTCACGATCGGCCGGTA
Organism: Nonomuraea sp. KM90; assembly: GCF_052246675.1. NCBI lineage: Bacteria > Bacillati > Actinomycetota > Actinomycetes > Streptosporangiales > Streptosporangiaceae > Nonomuraea > Nonomuraea sp. KM90. The sequence goes on from NZ_JBQQCB010000029.1 coordinate 9,961, forward strand.
CGCGCTGCTGATCGTCGTGGCCGCCGCCGCGGTGCCGTTGTTCCTGGGCGGCGGCGCGGGGCCGGTGCTGCCCGGCTGGGCGTGGGCGGCGATCAAGACCGTGGCCGTGTTGTGCGTGTTGGTGCTGGTCAAGCACCGGGTCCCGGCCGTACGGATGGATCGGTTCACCGAGTTCGCGTGGGTGGTGCTGATCCCGCTCGCGCTCGTGCAGACGCTGGTCGTCGGAATCGTGGTGCTCCCGTGAGCGTGGCCTTCTGGGTGCTCGCCGTCCTCGCCGTGGCGAGCGGCGTGGCCGTCTTCGTGGTCGACTCGATGGCGCGGGCCACGTTCGCGCTGCTGGCCTCGCTGCTGGCCGTGGGCGGGACGCTGCTGCTGGTCGATCTGCACTACGTGGGCGTGCTGGTGATCCTGATGATGGTCATGGAGATGCTGGTCATGGCGGTCTTCATGATCATGTACATGATGAACCCGGGCGGGTTGACCCCCATGAAGATGGTGCACAACCCCCGGGGCGCCGCGCTGATCGCGGGGGCCGTCTTCGTGCTGCTGGCCGCGGGGGTGTTCCTGTCCCCCTGGCCCGAGCGGAAGGGGCGGCCGCCCGCCGACCCCACACGCGCGCTCGGCCTGTCGATCATGGGACCGAAGATGCTCGTGATGATGGTCATCGGTGTGGCCATCCTGGCGACCATGATCTCCACCGTCGTGCTGGCGACCCACCGGGGGCGGTACGACCGATGACGCTCGAAGCCTTCCTCCTGCTGGCCGCCGCGCTGTTCTCCGTCGGCCTGTACGGCGCCCTGTCCCAGCAGTCCATCGTCATGCTCATGATGGGCCTCGAACTCATGATCAACGGGCTGATCGTGGCCGGCGGCGCCTTCTGGTACTTCGTCGCGCCCCAGACCGCCGACGGCCAGGTCCTCGTGCTGGTCGCCGTCACGGTCATGGCGCTCGAGATGGCCATGGGCTTCGCGGTCACCACCGCGATCTTCCGCGCGCGCGACGTGGACATGACCGACGACGCCGGAGACCTCAGAGGGTGAGCGCTCTCCTGTGGCTCCTGCCCCTGCTGCCCATCGGCGCGGGCGGCGCCCTCCTGCTCGTACGGCGGGCGGGCCGGGCCGTGGCGATCCCCGTGGCCGCGCTGACGCTGGCGCTGGCCGCGCACGCGGCCGTGACCAGGCCCGCCGTGACCACCCGGCTGCTCCTCCAGGAGGGGCTGGCCGTGGACGGGCTGTCGGCCGTCATGGTGATCACGGTGGCGGCGGCCGGGCTGGCCGTGCTGGTCTTCGCGGCGGGGGAGCTGCGGGAGGCCAGGTTCCACGGGCTCATGCTGATCTTCCTGGGCGCGATGCTGGTGACGGTCACGGCCACGGACCTCCTGCTGCTGCTGATGGGGTGGGAGGTCATGGGCGCCATGTCGTACGCGCTCATCGGCTACTGGTGGCACGAACCGGGACGGGTCCGGTCCGGCACCGTCGCCTTCCTCACCACCCGGGCCGGGGATTTGGGGCTCTATTTCGCGGCCGGGGCGGCCATGGCAGGGGGCGGTGCCCTCCTGCTGTCGGGGCTGCCGCAGGCTCCGTGGCGGGATCTGGTGGCGGGCGGGATCGTGCTGGCGGCGCTGGGGAAGTCGGCACAGCTGCCGTTCTCGTTCTGGTTGTCGCGGGCGATGGCCGGGCCCAGCCCGGTGTCCGCGCTGCTGCATTCGGCGACGATGGTGGCGGCGGGGGCGTACCTGCTGCTGCGGGTGCAGCCGCTGCTCGCCGCCACCGGGTGGGCGGAGGCCGTGGTGACCTGGGCGGGGGCGCTGACGGCGCTGCTGCTCGGGGCCGTCGCGGTCGCGCAGCGCGATCTCAAGCAGCTCCTGGCCGCCTCCACGTGTGCGCAGCTCGGGTTCATGGTGGTGGCGGCGGGGCTGCCGGCCGTCGCCGGGGGTGTCGTGCACCTCGTCGCGCACGCCGCCGTCAAGAGCCTGCTCTTCCTCGGGGCCGGGGCCTGGCTGTCGGCGCTCGGGACGGAGGAGTTGCGCGGGCTGGGTGGGGCGGGACGGCGGTATCCGGTGGTGGGGGTGGCGTTCGGGGTGGGGGCGGTGGCGCTGGCGGGGGTGCCGCCGCTGTCGCTGTGGGTGACCAAGGACACGATCCTGGGGGCGGTGCGGGAGCCCGGGCTGTACGCGGTGCTGCTCGTGGCCGCGCTGCTGGCCGCCGCGTACTCGGCCAGGGCGCTGGTCGCGGTCTGGGGGCGGCCTGCCGGCGGTCGCCCGCCCGGTCGGGCGGTGACGGGGTGGGAGCGGGCGCCGATGCCGGTGCTCGCCCTGGCCGCCGCCGGGCTTGGGGTGGTGGGGGTGCCCGGGGTGTTCGAGGCGTGGGGGCGGCTGGTCGGCGATCCCGGCGCGGCCGCGCCCACGATCGGCGGCCTTGCGCTGTCCGGCGGCCTGGCGCTCGCCGTGGTGGCCGCCGTGATCCTGATCCGGCCCGGTACGGTCGTCGTCCCGGCGCGGCGGGCGGGCGGGGTGCTCGGCGGGTGGCTGGGTCTGGAGCGGGCGGCCGTGGTGCTCGTCGCGCGGCCGGTCATGGCGCTGGCCCGGACGCTCGCCCGGTTCGACGACCGGGTGCTGGACGCGGGCGTGCACGGTGCCGCCCGGGCGGGCAGGGCGGTGGCGGGGGCGGCCGGGGCGTTCGACGACCGGGCGGTCGACGCCGCCGTGGCGGCGGTGCCCCGCGCGGGCCTGGGCGCCGCCCGGATCGTCAGGGCCCCGTTCGAGGCCGGGCTGGACGGCGCCGTACGGGCGGTCGCCGCCACGGCCGGCCGCCTCGGCGCGCTGGCCCGGCGCCCGCAGACCGGCCAGGTACACCTCTACTTCGCCCAGGCGGCCGTCGCGCTGATCGTGCTGGCCGTCGCATTCGCCATCCTGAGGTGAGCGTGCTCTCCATCGTGATCTTCCTGCCCCTGGCGGCCGCCGCCGCGCTCCTGGCCCTGCCCCGGCTCGGCGCGCGGGCGGCCACATGGATCTGGATCGCCGCCACCGCCGCCGACCTGGCCCTGGTCGTCGCCATGTGGGCCGGGTACGGCGGCGGCATCGCGTACGAGATCAGGCTGCGCTGGATCCCCTCCGTCGGCGCCGGCTACCACGTCGGGGTGGACGGCCTGTCGCTCCCGCTGATCGCGATGACCTCGCTGCTGTTCCTCCTCTGCGCCGTCTACTCGCTCGGCGAGACCCACCGGCCCCGGGCGTACGCGGCGCTGTTCCTGTTCCTGCAGACCGTCTGCCTCGGCGTGTTCGCGGCGCTCGACCTGCTGCTGTTCTTCGTCTTCTTCGATCTGGCGATCGTCGGCATGTACTTCGTGATCGTCGGCTGGGGGCACGGGGACCGGGCGCGGTCGGGGCTGAAGTTCTTCCTGTACACGTTCCTCGGCTCGCTGGCGCTGCTGCTCGGCTTCATCGGCCTCTACCTCGCCGCCGAGCCGCACACGTTCGACATGGCCGACCTGATCGCGAACCCGCCGCCGGCCGGCGCGGCGGTGCTGCTCGCCGTGGGGATCGGGCTCGCGGTGAAGACGCCGGTGGTGCCCGTGCACACCTGGCTGCCGCCCGCCCACACCGACGCGCCCGCCGCCGGCTCGGCGATCCTGGCCGGGGTGCTGCTGAAGATGGGCACGTACGGCCTGGCGCGCATCGCCGTGCCCATGCTGCCGGGGCAGTGGCGGGCGTACGCCTGGGTGGTCATCGCGATCGGGGTCCTCAGCGTCCTGTACGGCGCCCTGGTCGCCCTCGCCCAGGAGAACCTGAAACGCCTGATCGCCTACACCTCCGTGAACCACATGGGCTACATCGTCCTGGCCCTCGGCGCGGCCGGGCTGAGCGGCGGCCGGGCGGCGCGGGAGCTGGCGGTCAGCGGGGCCGTCACGCAGATGGTCAGCCACGGTCTCATCACCGGCGCGCTGTTCCTGATCTCCGGCGTCCTGTGGGACCGGGCCGGGAGCTACCAGATCGGTAAATATGGCGGGATCGCCGGCAAGGCGCCGGTCCTGAGCGGGCTGACGGCGATGGCGGCGTTCGCCTCGCTGGGCCTTCCCGGCTTTTCCGGATTTATCGCCGAATTTCAAATTTTCACCGGCGTCATCGGGGCGGGCGCCGTGGTCGCGGGCGCGGTCTCCCTCACCGGCATCCTCATCACGGCGGCCCTGCTGCTGCGGATGCTGCACCGGGCCTTCCTCGGCGAGCCGGGCGAGCTGACCGGCCGGGTCGCCGACCTGCGCCCGCACGAGTCGGCCGCGATCGCCCCGCTGCTGGCCCTGTCGCTGGTCATCGGCATCGCACCGCGCTGGCTGCTCGACCTGATCGAGCCCGCCGCCCAGGCCGTCGTGACGCTGGCCGGCCGATGAGCCTTCTGGCGCTGCTTCCCGAGCTGCTGATCCTGGCGGGCGCGGTGGCCGGGCTGGTCACGGGCCTGTTCGTGGCGCGGGATCGCCAGCGCGTGGTGGCCTGGACCAACGGGGTGGCACTGGCCGGCGCGGCCGCCGCGACCACGATGAATCCCGAGACGATGGCGTTCGACGGGTACGTCGTGGACCGCGTCACGAACGTCACCCGCCTCACCGTCTCCCTCGCCACCATCCTCGTCATCTGCCTGGCTGCCGGCCGGGCCAGGGCGAACGCGCGCGAGAGCGAGCTCTACACGCTGGTCGCGCTGGCCGCCCTCGGCACGATCGCCATGGCGGGGGCAGGGGACCTGCTCGTGCTCGTGGCGGCGTACCTGCTGGCGAGCATTCCCGCGTACGCGCTGGCCGGTTTCGCCAAGGACGCGCCGGGCACCGAGGCGGCGCTCAAGTACTACCTGATGGGCGCCTTCCTCGGCGTGCTCATGCTGGCCGGCGTCACGATCGCGTACGGCTCCTCCGGCGCCACCGCCTACCCCGAGACCCGCGCCCCCGCCGTGGCGGCGGTCCTGCTGCTGGCCGGGCTGCTGTTCAAGGCCGGCGGGGTGCCCGCCCACTTCTGGGTGCCCGACGTGGCGGAGGGTGCGTCGCGGCCGGTGGCGGCGTTCGTCACGACAGTGCCCAAGATCGGGGCGCTGGCGGCTCTGTACCGGCTGGCGTCCGGGGTGTTCGACGAGCCCGCGCTGATCGCGGTCGTCGCGGCGGCCACGATGACGCTGGGCAACCTGGCCGCCTTCCACCAGGACAACGTGCGCCGCCTGCTGGCGTACTCGACGGTCAGCCAGGCCGGCTACCTGCTGGTCCCGGTGGCCGTGGCCGGGCGTACGGACCTGGCGGAGCCGGCGCTGCTGTTCTACCTGGCCGCGTACGCGATCACGAACCTGGGCGCCTTCGCCGTCGTGGTCACGGCGGGCACGGACACCCTGGCCGACTACGCCGGGCTGGCCAGGCGGTCGCCGTGGACGGCCTTCGCCCTGGTCGTGTGCCTGCTGGGGCTCGTCGGAACCCCGCCGACGGCCGTCTTCGCCGGCAAGCTGCTGATGTTCGCGGCAGCCTGGGACGGGGGATACGCCTGGCTCGCGGTCCTGGCGGCCGCCAACACGGTGGCCAGCGTTTTCTACTACCTGCGCTGGATCCGGCCGGTGTTCGCCCAGGAGGGCGGAGCCGGGGAGAGCCGGACGGGCGCGGTCGCCCTCGTGGCCGCGGCAGGTTCTCTCGCGCTGGGAATAGCCGCCGGCGTCGTCCTGCTCATCGCATGACGGCCTACGGTGTGGGCCGAGGAGGTAACGGCGAGCGGCAGCCGTCACCCGTGACGGGGCAGACGTCCACGGAATATTCGCGGTCGGTGAGAATTCGCTGCAGGGAGGCTTCCACGAGCGATCGCTGGAAGTCGGTGCGGATGCGGCGTGCGATGACCACGATGGTCACTTCCGCGGCTCCCCCGAGCAGGAGCGCGGCGGCTGCGGACTGCGCGTGCCCGCCCTGGACCCAGGTGTCCTTCAGCACGCCGATGTGCCTGCCTGCCACTGTCGCAGGATCAGGCACGATGAAGTGCTCGGGCCGAGCCTCTCGTCGCTGCGCCTCCGGAATGTCAGGAGCGGCTTCGAGCCTCAGCCGGGCCCAGCGATCTGGAAGGACGGCTGCCAGCGTGGCGAGAGGATGGGTGCCAGTACGTCCCCGAAGCGAGGGAACCGTCGTCACGCCTGTGACGGGCCTGGCGGCCACGACATCGAGACACGACGCGTGGGTACGGGAAAATCCCAGAAGGAGAAGAAGTAACCGCTGGTAAGAGGGATTGCGGAGCCGCTGGGCTTCGGGCATCGGATCTTTGTACCGGTACATGTCCCGGTCCGCCTGGGTGCCCACAATGGCATAGCTCAACGGGACGACCCGGCCCGCGACGGGCACTTGTCCTCGGCTGGCATCCACGTTGCAGCGGTAGCACCGCCTGTATTGCGGGGAGACGGGACCTGTGCAGATGTCGCACGTGACATTCGGTATGCGGAGAGGGTTCGACATGACCGCGCCAAGCCGCTCACGAATCATCTGCCGGAGCGCCGGTGATGTCTCCGACAATGGAGTCAGCCAATCCCCGAAAGGAAACTCTCAAGCTGCTTGGGACGGTCCAGCAGGTCATCGACGATGGCCATCGCCTCGTGGGTGTCCTGAGCCACGTGGACGTCGGGCTTGCCCGCCGTGACCCGTCCCCACTCGGTGCGGTCGAGCACGGAGCGCATCAGGATCACGGGCCGGCCGTGTTCCACCGCCTTGCGCGCCTGGATGCGGGTCCCGCTCCGCTCACCGGCCTCGACGATGATCGTCGCCAAACTGTAGCCCGACATCGTGCCGTTGCGCAGCGGGAACGTCGTCTTGTCCGGTGCTCTGTCCGGCCAGAACTGAGAGAACACCGTCCCTTGCTCCGCGACCTCCCGATGAAGATCGCGATTTTCGGGGGGAAAATGTTTGCGGATCCCCGTACCTATGACGGCCACCGTTCGGCCGCCCGCGCGGAGTGCGGCCTGATGTGCGGCCGTGTCGACGCCGGCGGCCAGGCCCGAGACCACGGTGAGGCCACGCTCCACGAGTCGCGTGGCCAACTCGGCCGTGATGGCCCGGCCTTCTGATGAGACCGCTCTGGAGCCGACCACCGCCACCCCGTCGTCCTCAGCGCGGACCGCCCCACGGGCGAAGAGCAGCGGGGGCCGGTCGAACACGTCGCGGAGGCGGTGTGGGTAATGATCATCGCCCAGGGTGATCACCTGGATGCCGTCCCGTTCGCAGGACGTGATCTCCTCCGTGGCTCTGGCGATAGCCTCATCCACGGGATCCGAGAACAGGTCGACGGGCGCCAGGTGCTCGCGCAGCACCGTCACCGGCGATGCTTCATCGGCGAGTCGCTGGACGAGCTCGCGCTCGCCCTTCTCCGTGGAGGTGTGCCGAAGTAGCGCCACCAACGCGGCGCGCTCCCTGTCGTCCCACCGGCCCACATCACCAGCCTAGTGTCTCGACCTGTCTCACGTCATCCTGGACATCGAACACATGTGCCCATTGTCCCGGTTCGGTCATGCAACTGCGGCACGTCCACGACCGGTGAGGGCAGCCGCTCAGCGCATCCTGACGATCAACCGGCGGATCTTGCGCAGGTCGCGCAGCCTGTGCTCGTACGTGGCGCCGGTGAACAGCAGGAACGCGCCCGCCAGCGCGATCGGCAGCCAGCGCGGGCCCTCGCCCATCAGCTCGGCGAGGGTCGGCGCGAACTCGTGCGCCGCCGTCACCACCAGCACCCCTCCACCGAGGATCAGCGGTGCCTGCAGTCGGGTCCACGCGCCGGCCAGGGTCGCGGCGAACGCGGCCACGCCCAGCAGCAGCGGTCTGGCCAGGGCCGGGTCGTTCCAGGCGGCGTAGGCGCTGGGCAGGAACGTCAGCGCCAGCGCCGGGCCGTACCCGCTCCAGGAGGAGATCCCCGGGTCGCGGCGCCTGGCCGTCCACGCCGCGACCAGCCCAGCCACCGAGAGGGGCAGGGTGTACGCCTCGGGGGCGGTGACGCCGACGTCGGCCAGCCGCAGCCAGAGGGCGAGCTGCAGCAGCCCCAGCCCGAACCAGGCGGCGCGCCGCCGGTCCCGGCGCAGGGCGGCGACGGCCAGGGCGAGCCCGCCGGTGCAGGCGAGCGCCAGGCTCAGCAGGCTCGGGTCCCGCACCGCCATGGCGAGCGCGGCCGCGGCCAGCCCCCACCCGGCCACCTCAACCCCCACCGCCACCCGAACCGGCCGCCGCTCGTCCGCCCCGGCCTCCATCGCCACCCGCAGCGTCTGCCGTTCGTCGGCCTCGGCTCCCGTCGCCGCTCGAACCGGCCGCCGCTTGTCCGCTTCGGTTTGCGCCGCCGCAGGGGTGGGGTGCCGGACCGGCGTTTCGGTTTTCGGTGCCATCCGGATTACCCGGCGTCCGGCGGCGGGGCCGAGGGTGAGGGCGGTGGCGGTGAGGGCGGTGGCGGCGAGGGCGGTGGCGGGGAGGGCGATGGCTGGGAGGGTGGACAGGCGGGTGGCGGCGAGGGCGGTCAGGGCGGCGGTGGCGAGTACGGCGAAGGCCGCCTGCTCCACCCGCAGCCCCGCCGACAGCGCCGCGGCCGCCGCCAGCCCGCCCGCCGCGATCGCGGACGTCGCAGCCGCACCCGTACGCGCGGTCTCGCTGCGTGCCGCCACCCCGGCCACCGCCCCCAGCACCGCCACCCCGCCCAGCACCGCCAGCGTGTACGCCTCCACGTCCAGCGACCACACCACCAGATGTCCGCCGAACACCGGCGCCAGCACCCCCGCCACCCCCGGCCGGACCCCCGAGACCGCCTGCGCGGTCAGCGCCACCAGCACCGCCCCGTAGAAGGCCAGCACCCACGGGTACGCCAGATCCCCCGCGACCGGCACCAGCACCAGGCACCCCGGTACGACCACGGTGGCCACGGCCCGCCCGGCGAGCGCGCCACGCAGCCCGCGCGCCACGAGCACGCCGGTCACCGCCACGAAGGCGCCCACCCCCAGCGCGGTCACCACCGCCGACAGCTCGAACCCGGGATCCACCACGAACGCCTCCCCCCGGGCCTCGAACGACCGGGCAAGGATCGGCCACCCCCCGAAGCGTTCGCTCCAGGGCCGGCCGATCCCCGCATACGGCAGCCCCAGCGCCATCCCCCACACAGCCAGATGCGGCAGCAGAGCCACCCCCGCCACCAGGCCCGCCAGCACGTACGCGCTCACCCGGGTCCCCGCCCGCAACCGCCCCGCCGCCCCGGCCAGCGCGAGCGTGCCCACGGCCAGCACCAGCGTCAGCCGTGCCACGTCCTGCGACAGGACCATGGCCACCGGCCACAACGACAGCGCGGCCCCGCCCATCGGCCCCGCGACCGCCCCCGGCAGGTTCGGCAGCGCGGCGGCGAGCGACAGCAGCACCGTCACCAGCAGCAGGACCAGTGCCGCGTTCGACTCGCCGAGCCCGCCGCCCAGCGCCGCCGCCACGCTCTCCGCCCCCACCGCCAGCCCGGCCACCGTCGAGGCCACGCTCGTCACCGGCGAGCCCCTGCCCCGGAACGCGCACACCAGCCCTGTCACCACGATCGCCGCCAGCACCGCGAGCGTCGCCGTACGGTCGGCCAGCGACCAGGACACCGCCAGCGTCGCCGTCCACAGGCTCGCGCTGCCCACGGCCGACCGGCTCATCGCCGACCAGAGCGCCAGCCCCGCCGTGAGGGCGACGAGGAAGGCCAGCGCCGCCCAGTACGGCAGGTCGGCGACCACCGGCAACGTCGTGGCCGCCAGCGGGAACGCGACCCTCGCCACCCCCATCGCGGCCGGCCTGCCCCAGCGGGCCCAGGCGGCGAACGTACCGGCGGCACCGGCCAGCACCAGGACGGGCAGCAACATCGGCTGCTCGTGCCACGGACCCGAGGGGCTGAGCGCCTCCCGCGCGCCTTCCGCCGCACCCGCCCAGGCGTGGGTCAGCCAGCCGTACGGGCCGACGAGCGCGGGCACGACGGCACTGCTCAGCGGCAGCGGCGCGAGCGCGGCCAGCACGCACGCCTCGACCGCCGCCGCCGTACGCCAGGGGCCTCTGGGCCGCCGCCACGCCGAGGCCGCCGCCAGCACCGCCGCGATCGCCGTCAGGAGCGCCAGCCACTCCACCGGGAGCGAGTGCCCGGCCAGCGCGAACACCCCGACCGCCACGGCCGCCGCCTCCGCCGCCGTCCGCCCGCCCGGGCGCACCAGCCTGGTCAGCCGGTCCAGGGAGCCGAGGGCGAGGGTGCGGCTCGTCCGCCGAGCCCGTACGACGGCTGCGGCCAGCCTGCGCGACGGCCTGGTCACGACGAGCGTGGCGGCCCGGACGCCGAGCAGTGCCAGCGCCGCGGCCGGCCCGTTCCCGAACAGCGCCCAGACGAACATCGCGGCGGCGAGCGTCGCTCCAGCCCCGCCCACGGCCTGCACGGCACGCGGCCGGCCGGTGACGGCGCAGGCCAGGAGCACGACCAGCAGCCCGCCCGCCACCGCGGCCGAACCCTGCCGATCAGCCAGCGCCCAGCACGCCACCAGCACGGCCAGGTACCCGCCCAGCCACAGCGGCGCCACATACCCGCCGCCCAGGCGCTTGTCCCCGGAGGCCGCGTCCGGGCCCGGCTCTTTCGGCGGCGTGCTGCGGGCGGCCGTCCAGAGCAGCGCGCCCGCCAGCGCCACGGCCACGGCCAGCGCCGCCTCGTACGGCATCCCCGCCGCCACCGGCGCCGTGAGCACGGCCAGCGAGGCCGAGACCAGCAAGAGGGTACGCCGGAGCCCGGCCGTCCACAGCTCGCCGCCCCGAGACGGCACGAGCGCCAGCCCCGCCACCACGGCCGCCATCACGACGGGCGTGGCCTCGGCATCGTGCCAGACGAGCCCCGGCCCCAGCAGGTCGGACGCGCGGCCGGTGACGTCCCGCCAGATGGACGTGAGCCAGCCCAGCGGGCCGATCGCGACCGCGCCCACCGCGTACGCCTTCCACGCGGCGGTCACCGCCAGCACGAGCGCGCCGCCCGTACGGACGCCGTCCCGCAGGCGTACCGGAAGCCTGAGGGCGGCGACCAGGACCAGCAGGCCGGCGCCCGCTACGACGGCGGGCCGCCACGAAGGCGGCACCATGGAGGCGGGCACGGCGCAGCAGGCGCCCGCCGCGGCGAGGGCGGCGCAGGCGGCGATCAGCGCGCGCGCCCCCCGGGCCCGCGTCGCGGACGCCCACAGGAGGGCCACCGCCGCGGCGACCCCCAGCACGAGCGCCATCCCGGGCCGGGGAAGGTCGACGTTCGCCACCGTCACGTACGCGGCCAGCCCCGTGCCGGCGACCCAAGTGAGCGAGCCCGCCACGGCGGTGGTCACGTACTCCGCGGAGGCCCGTGCCCGCCGGGCCGCCCGCCACAGGGCCAGGTCGAAGGCGGCCGTGGCCACCAGGGCCCCGGCGACCCAGGCCAGAGCGGGCGCCGGGCCCTGCTGGACGGCCAGTGCGGCCAGCGGCAGCGGTGCCTGGGCCAGGGCGATCGCGACCGGCGTGGGCAGGCGCAGGGGAGCCCGCCACGCGTACAGGGCCCACACCACGCTCAGCGCGGCGGTGCCCAGCGAGTAGCCCCACGAGGGGTCCAGCCCCGGTCCCCCGGAGGGACGGTCGTCGTCGAAGATCTGCGTGATGGCGACGCCGTCCAGCGGGATCAGCACCAGCCCGATGAGCGCCACCGTCTCGGCGGTCGCGACCAGGCGGCGGCGTACCAGCAGCCAGGGGGCGGCCAGCACCGCCAGCGTGAACAGGCTCAGGATGAGCGCCCGCAACGCGGGCACCTGCCAGCTCACCAGCGTGAACACCACCGCCGCGATCGACAGCAGCACCCCGCCGAGCAGGAGCAGCAGGTTCTGCACCGCCCGATGCGACAGATCCCGCCGCGGCCCCCGCACCCCCTCGGCCGCCGGGGCGGGGTCGCGGGTCGTCGCGGCCTCGGCCGCCGGTCCGGCTTCGGCGGCGTGCGCGGGCGCCCGGACCGGCTCGGCGGGTGCCGCCCCGGCGGTGGAAACGGCGGTGGGGGTGCTCGCGCGCATGCCCGCGAGCGCCTGGTCGCGGCGCTTCAGCAACTCGGTACGGCGCTGCTCGAGCTTGGTGAGCGCGGCCGCGGCGGCCAGGTAGTCGGAGGCGGCGCGGCCTCGGAGGTGCAGCCGGCAGTCGGGGCAGGTGTCCACCGGGCCGGACAGGGCGGTGCGACAGGAGGGACAGGTCGGCCAGTCCATGCGGGCACCTCGCGAAGATCGGCGTTGCCCAAGACCTTGCCGTACGAATCACACTTTGTCTGGAAATCGGAACAGCCGCAGCCACGTCGTGACCCAGCCTCCGGACGCCGAGAGCGCGGGCCGGGTGCAGAGGCGGGTGGGCGGTGTGCGGGCCGGGCGGAGAGGCGGGTGGGTCGACGCGGCGGGGTGGGGTCAGAGGTCGCGTTCCTGCTGGTCGAGGATGGCGACGCAGACCGCGATCGCCTTCGCCGCGTCCCTCTCCTCGATCGCCCCCAGCAGCTCCTCGTGCGACGTGTCCGGATCCAGCGCCGCCTGCTCCTGGTCCCGGACGCTGTCGCGCAGGGCGTCGCTCATGCTGCGGTAGAGGTCCGCGAGCAGCGGGTTGTGCGCCGCGTCGGCCACCTGGAGGTGGAAGTCCACGTCCGCGTCCGCGAAGCCGTCGAGGTCGCCGGCCCGGCCGGCCGCGTTGCGGCGGGCCAGGGTCTCGCGCATCGCGGCCACGTCCTCCTCCGTGCGCCGGCCCGCCGCCAGCCGGGCGGCGACGAGGTCGAGGCCGCGGCGTACGTCGATGATGTCCATGGCGGCGGCCGTGTCGAGCCGCCGGCGCAGGGCGACCTTGGACTCGTCGGTCGCGGTCACGTACGTGCCGTCACCCTGCCGGGTGTGCAGCAGGCCCGCGTGGGCCAGGACCCGCACCGCCTCCCGTACGGACAGCCTGCTCATGCCCAGGCTCTCCGCCAGCCGGCTCTCGGACGGGATCTTGGTGCCGACCGGCCACACCCCTTCGGAGATCTCCCGGCGGAGCTCGGCGATGGCGGCGTCCACGAGCGAGGTCCGGGCGACGTTACGCATGAACTCTCTCCTCATCGGCTGAAGAATCTCCACCCTAGATCCTGCCGGGGGATGGGTCCGGATGGTGGGACGGCCACGGCACGGTCAGGCGAGCTCCGCGGCGAGGCGTTCGATCGTGTCGCGGCCCTCCAGCGGCGCCAGCCACGCGGCGGGCAGGGCGGCGGTGCCGTGGAGGGCGCCCAGGAGGTTGCCGCACACCGAGCCGGTCGAGTCGCTGTCGCCCGAGTGGTTGACCGACAGCAGCAGCGCCCTGTCCACGGCGGGCTCGACGAGGGCGCAGTAGACGCCGATGGCCAGGGCCTCCTCGGCCACCCAGGCGCCGCCGAGCGATTCGACCGCCTCGGGCGAGTGCTCCCCGGTCGCCGCCAGCAGCAGGGCGGCACGGAGCGCGGTGGTGGTCTCCTCGTGGCCCGGATAGGTGGACAGGAGGTCCATGGCCTGGCGGACGGCGGGCTCCAGGGCCGCTCCCGCCATCAGGCGCGCGATGATCGCGGCGAAGGCGCCGGCGGCCAGGTAGCCGGTCGGGTGGCCGTGGGTGATCTGGGCGCAGGCCGCGGCCAGCTCGAACGCCTCTCGGGCGCCGATCCGGCCTGGATCGGACGGCTCCCCGGCGGTGCCCCGCCCCGGACCGGACGGTTCCCCGGTGGTGGTCCGGCCTGGATCGGAGGGCTCGCCGGCGGTGGTCCGGCCTGGGTCGGACGGCCCTGCGGCCCGGGCCAGGCCGAACGGGGCCGAGCGCATCACCGTGCCGCAGCCTTTCGAGTCGGGGTTCACCGGCCCCGGCTCGCCCCACGCCGCCGGGCCAGGGAACGGCCGGTGCAGGCCCGACAGGCAGGCGCTGCCCGGTGCGCGCCGGGAGTAGAGCCAGGTCTCCTCCCGCAGCCGGCCCGTCTGGTGGGGGAGGGCCGCCGGCGGGGGATCGGGGTTCCGCTGGGTGTCGAGCCAGCGCAGGTACGCCTGCCGCACCGCACCGACCACCTCCCCGACCACCTCCGCCGGTTCCCGCGCGGCGCCGAGACCTTCGCCACCCGCTCCGCTAGCTTGGGCGGTGGCGGCGCGGGCGGCCAGGAGGCCCTCGACCGTGAAGAGCGTCATCTGGGTGTCGTCCGTGATCAGGCCGGTCTTACCGCGCCAGGTCGTGACATATCCCGAGATGCCGTCGGCACCATGATCCCTGCGGATCTCACGCAACGACTGGAACTCGATCGGCGCCCCGAGCGCGTCACCGATCGCTCCGCCCAGGAGGCAGCCCCGGACCCGATCCCGAACATCCATACCTGGGATCTTGCCACCTCCCGGGCTGTCTGAGAGATTGCGCTTTATTTGGTCAATTGTCCCGGAGGACATGCGTGTCACAATTACGCCCAGCCCTCTTCGCAGTCGCCCTCACCCTCGCGATCGCGACCCCGGCCCAGGCCGCTGCCGGTCCTGTCATCACCGTCGAGAACGGCCGCACACAGCCGGTCTTCTCCTACGCGGACGCCGTCCGTGAGCACGTGTACGTCGAGTCGACCGTCGACAGCGACCTCGACGGCAACCTCGACAAGGTCAGGGTGGACATCATCCGGCCCAAGGAGTCCGGACCGGGGCTCAAGGTCCCGGTGGTCATCGACGAGAGCCCGTACTACGACAACTCGGGCCGCGGCAACGAGGCCGAGCGCAAGGTCTACGACGCCGCCGGAAATGTCACGAAATTTCCGCTCTTCTACGACAACTACTTCGTCCCCCGCGGCTACGCCGTCCTCAACGTCGACATGCTCGGCACCACCAGGTCGGACGGCTGCCCGGACATCGGCGGCAAGGCCGACGTGCTGGGCGGCAAGGCCGTCATCGACTGGCTGAACGGCCGCGCCAAGGCGGTACGCGCGGACGGCACCCCGGCCGTGGCCGACTGGACGACCGGCAAGGCCGCCATGATCGGCAAGTCGTACGACGGCACCCTGGCCAACGCCGTGGCCGCCACCGGGGTCGAGGGCCTCAAGACCATCGTCCCCATCTCGGCGATCAGCTCCTGGTACAAGTACCAGCGCTCGAACGGCGTCGTCTACAACTACGACTACGCCTCCTGGCTGGCCAACTACGTCGACACCGACCCCGAGGCCAAGTGCCAGCAGGTACGCGACCAGATGGACGCCCAGGACGGCGACGACACGGGCAACTACAACCCGTTCTGGGCCGAGCGTGACTACATCAACGGTCTGCTCGGCGACGCCTCCAAGGTCAAGGCCAGCGTCTTCGTCATCCACACGGTCAACGACCTCAACGTCAAGCCCGACAACTTCTCCGCCTGGTGGAAGGCCCTGGCCGACCGGGACGTGCCGCGCAAGATCTGGGTCGGCCAGACCCAGCACGTGGACCCGTTCGACTTCGAGGGTCGCAGGGGCCTGTGGGTGGACACGCTGCACCGCTGGTTCGACTACTGGCTGCACGGCGTGCGCAACGGGATCGTGAACGAGCCCCGCGCCGACGTCGAGATCGCCCCGGCGCAGTGGATCACCCAGCGCGACTGGCCGGCCCCGTTCGCGCTCAAGGCGTCGCTGCGCCCGTCGGCCGACGGCTCGCTCGGCCTGCGGCCCGCCGCCAGGAACAGCACCGCCTCCTTCACCGACGTCGCCATGAGCGAGAACGACATGGTGGCCGACGTGGGCACGGCGAACCCGGGCCGGGTGGCGTTCACCACCGGCGCCCTCCCGCTCAACCTGCGCCTGTCCGGCACGCCCACCGCCGACCTGCGGGTCAAGCTGGACAAGCCCACCTCCAACCTCACCGCGCTCCTGGTGGACTTCGGCGAGGACACCCGCGTCGACTGGCGCCGCAACCAGGGCATCACCACGCTCACCGAGGAGGACTGCCACGGCGAGAGCACGGCGGACGACGACGCCTGCTACCGCAAGGTCGTCACGAACGTGGCCACCCGCCCGCTGGAGATCGTCGCCCGCGGCTGGATCGACGTGCAGAACCGCGACTCGCTCAGCCAGTCCGCGCCGCTGCCCGTGGGCACGTATGGCAAGGTCAAGTGGCTGACGCTGCCGCAGGACTACACGTTCAAGAAGGGCCACCGGATCGGTCTCGTCGTCGCCGGCACCGACTCGACCTACACGGACGAGGCCGGTACCGGCGCGAACGTCACCATCGACCTGGCCAAGAGCAGCGTGACCGTGCCGTTCGTGCTGGGCACGCCGCTGGCCGACGTGCCGCAGGACAAGGCCAAGTTCCGCGGTCCCGACCGGATCGAGCTGCCGGCGCCCGAGCCCGAGTTCCAGTTCTTCTGATCCCCCGGCCGGTAGGGGCCCCGGGCCCCTACCGGCACCCGCTCCAGTGGCCGCCGTCGCCGTCGTCCCGCGGGAGCGTGGTCCAGGCCACGTTCAGCGTCAGGGTGCCGCCGGCGGCGGTGGTGCCACCGGTGCGCCGCCCGTCGCCGGTGGTCCGGCCGGTCCACCGGACGGTGATCTTCCCCCGCTCCACGCCCGGCCGGGGATCGCAGGCGTCGCGCTCCCTGATCCGGAAGCGGGTCCCGGACACGGCGACGCCCTCGGTGCCGGTGGCCGAGGTGATCTCGCACCGGCCGGTGCACGACAGCGCGAACGACCCCGTGCGCTCCGCGCCCAGCCACATCGACGACGGCGACAGCCGGGCCACCGGCGGCGCGGGCCTGGGCAGCGCGGTCTTCCTGGGCATGGCCTTGAGCGCGGACCCGGCGGTGTCACCGGTGGTGCCACCGGTGGTGCCACCGGTGGGGCTCTCGGTGGTGACCTCGGCCACCCAGCGCGACGGCTCCTCCAGCAGCGCGCTCGTCTGCGCGGCGGCCTTGGTGAGCGTGACCGGGTGCTCGCGGGCGTTCATGACGGCCCAGATCAGGCCGGCCGCCAGCAGGCCCACGCCGACGATCAGCCCGAGCCTGGCCACGGCCCTGATCGGCGTGCCCGGCTCGGGATCGTCGTCGTCGGGCTGGTTCCGCCAGTACTCCTGCCACTGAGCGCCGTCCCCGCCGGCCGGCTGCTGCAGGTTCGACAGCGTGATGCCGCCGTAGCGGATGACGGCGCCGTTGCTGTGCACGCCGTTGCTCTCGCCCTTGGTGGCGGCGGTGAAGACCAGCTTGTCGCCGTACGCGCCGCCGCGGAAGGGCCGCGTCTGGCTCGGCGGCGTGAACGGGTGCCGCCCGCGCACGGCGGGCGCGGGCGGGTGCTCCTGGTCGGCGGCAGCCGCGCCCGCCGCCGACCAGGGCTTTCCCGAGGTCGCCGTCGTGGGGCCGGCGACCGGGGCGGGCGGCGTGGCGTCAGCGACCGGCGGAGGCGGCGACGAGGAGCCGCTCTCCACCAGTGTGCGTGCCTGCACAGGAAAGCCGTCAGCCCGCCAGAGTGGCCCCTCGCCGGGCAACGGCTGCGCTGATGCCAGCCGGTTGGGCAGTGTGCCGGGCAGTGCCGCGATCGGCAGGCGGCGCAGCAGCGCCCCCGCCGTCATGGTCCTGGGCGCGGCCCGGCAGGTCGCGCAGGTCTGGATGTGGCGGCCGATCCGGGCCCTGGCCCGCCGGCCGGGGGCCGCGACCCACTCCGCCATCCGCGCGGTCAGGTCTGTGCAGCCGTCGGGGGAGCGGGCGGCGATGATCGCGGCGAACCACTCCTCCAGGCCGGCGGCGGCCCGGGAGACGATGGCCCGGACCTCGTCCTCGGGCAGCTCGAAGAGCACGCTGAGCTCGGGGTCCGCCAGGCCGTGCCGGACGGACAGGTCGAGCAGCTCCCGCTGCGGGCGCTCCAGGGACAGCAGCGCCTCGGGCAGCAGCTCCGACATGCGGCCGGGGCGCGACCACGAGCCGATGCTGGCGGGCTTGGCCACGACCGCCCGGTGGGCCCGGGCCACCGCGTACAACCAGGGCCGCCGCAGGGCGGGATCCACCACGCGGTCCGCGTACAGGTGCGCCGTCATCGCGGCGCCGGCCACCGCCTGCTCGGCGTCGCCGGCGGCGAGCTCGGTGCGGCAGTAGTCGTAGAGGCGGGCTCCGTGCTTGTCGCACAGGTCACGAATGGCCTGGCGCGCGTCGTCGGACAGGGTTCGCCACATCCGGTGTCACCTCCTCCATTCGGTACGCGGACGCGTCTATGTCGGTCAGGCCCTCCCCGCGGAGTCGGACACGGCGGACTTGGGCAGGGTGTCGAGCAGGGACGCCTGCGCGAGGTAGGCACGGGTGGCGTCGGGGTCGCCGGCGATGGCCCGCAGGCCCGCCATGGCCGCCGCGAGCCGGGCGCTGTCGCGCTCGCGCACGCCGGCCAGCCGCGTCTCGCGGCGCGGGATGACCCGCTGCAGCACCACCGAGCGCCGCCGCCAGGCCCACGCCTCCAGCGCGGTTGGCGGGGCGAAGCCGCCGATCACGGCCGCGATCACCTGGCCGGCCTCGGCCGCGTCGTGGATGCCGGCGTTCATGTTGAGCCCGCCGACCGTGGACGTCAGGTGCGCCGCGTCGCCCACGAACAGCACCCGCCCGCACCGGTACGAGGTCAGCACCCCCCGCGACAGCCCGAACCGGTCGGCGCCCGTCACGTGGATCGGCCCGCCCGCGCCCGGCAGGGCCCGGCGGACCAGCAGAGACAGGTTCGACGGGGACAGCGGCTCGTGCGCGTCGCAGGGGATCTTGAAGATGATCCGCCAGTGGTCGGGCAGGCCGAGCAGGGTGCACGACTGCTGCACGTCCCGTACGTACGTCAGCGGCGCCAGGCTCGGCAGCAGCCGGTCGAGCGGCGAGTCGGTGAACACCCGCAGCGCCTGGGTCGGATAGCCGGACCTGGGGAACGGCAGCCCCAGCGAGCCGCGTACGGTGCTGTGCGCGCCGTCGGCGGCGATCATGTACCGGGCCCGCGTCCAGGTGTGGCCGACGCGGACCCGGATTCCCGTGCCACCCTCCGCCACGCCGTCCACGTGGGTGCCGAACCGCACGTCCACGTCCGGGTAGACGTCGAGGGCGGCGAGCAGCAGCCGGGTCAGCGAAGCCTGGTCGGCGTGGATCCGGAACGGGTGCTTGGTCAGGCCGTCCAGCCGGTTCATGCCCA
Source organism: Nonomuraea sp. KM90 (assembly GCF_052246675.1). NCBI lineage: Bacteria > Bacillati > Actinomycetota > Actinomycetes > Streptosporangiales > Streptosporangiaceae > Nonomuraea > Nonomuraea sp. KM90. The sequence goes on from NZ_JBQQCB010000029.1 coordinate 29,078, forward strand.
TCTCGGCCAGCACGATCCCCGACCGGTCGCGCCACTGCACCCGGTCCACCACGCGGCCCCCGGCCACCAGCCGGGAGGCCACGCCGAGGTCGTCCAGCAGGTCCAGCGTGGCCGGGTGGAACGTGCACGCCCGCGGTTGCCGGGGCAGCTCGCTCTCCCGCTCCAGCACGGTGACCGGGATCCCGGCCCGGGCCAGCGAGAGCGCGGCGGTCAGGCCGGCCGGCCCGGCTCCCACCACGATGACGCCGTTCATGCCGTGCGCCTCCCGTGAGCCGCCATGTGACGGCGGTAGGGCACGCGGCTGAGCGTCACGTGCCGGCCGACGGCTCTGGACAGGGCCCACCAGGCCGTGCAGAGGTTCGAGGTGAGCAACATCCGGTCGTTGCCGCTGGCCAGCGGCCCGAGCACGGGCAGGGTCGGCAGCCCGGTGCCGGTGAACAGCAGCACGGCGTCCCCGGGCAGCTCCGCCAGCTCGACCTGGCTGATCAGCTCGGGCGGGGTGACCGCGTAGGAGGAGTAGCCGTCCTGGGCGCGTACCTGGACCACCTGGGTGACGTTCAGCCCGGCCGTCTTCCAGAACCGCTCGGCCAGCTCCGTGACCCAGGGCTGGTACGGGGACACCAGCACGATGTCGCTCACCCTGACGTGCTCCATCGCCTCGCGCGTGGCCAGCGTCGCCGTGGCGAACGGCACCCCGGTCACCGCCGTGAGCTCGGCGCACTGCTCGCGGTCCTCGTCGGGGCCGAGCAGGTAGCGGGGCTCGCTGCAGGCCAGGACCATCGCGTCCAGCCGCAGGCCGTCGAACGCGCCCGCCATGGCGGGCAGGGCCTCGTTGTAACTTTCCAGCCGGTCGGCCAGGGACGCCCCCGGCATCACGGGGAGGCGGGCGACGTGCATGTCGGCCCGCGAGCCGAGCAGGCGGGTCAGCTCGGGTTCCGCCGACGGGTTCGCGGGTGCCACGATCACGCCGACCCTGCCGCGGCTCACTGGGTGCCCCAAACGGTGCGCATGGGTTTCCTCCTGTGCGGGAAGGCGAAGAGGTCAGATGGCGCGGTGCCGCGGTGTCCGATGGGTCAGGGCCTGGTCGATCTCGGTGATGGCCTCGACGGACACCTGGCGGATGCGGCGCAGCCGGTGCACCGTGCGCGCCGATCCTGCCGCCGGCGGGGTGCCGCCCGGATCCTCGTCCTGGGGCGGCTGCGGCGCGCCGGGCCGTACGCCCCGCGCGTGGACTTCGTGTGGTTGGGACCTGCGCAGCTCGTCGGTGAGCATGATCGCTCCTGTTTATCGCGGGTTGCCGGATCGGATGGGGGATGGATCACGAACGTCGAAGCGGGCCGGCTCCTTCGCGGCCTCGCTCCGTACCTGGTCGAAGCCGATGCGCGGCCCGGCGAGGAGCCGGCGTGGTATTGCCGGCCCCTCTTCCGCCGCGCGTTGAGATCGAGGTCCGGTCTCACGTCCCGACGCCCCGGCGACCCGCACCAGCGCCGTGGCGGCGAGCAGAACGGCGGCCGGCGGAACGGCCACCAGCACGGAGGCGTGCCCGGGCACCGGCCCGTCAAGGAAGGGCCGGCCGATCAGCACCGTGGCGCCCGTCACGCCGATCGCCCCCCGAGCACCGCTCCCGTGCCGATGGTGCTCAGAGCCGAACCCCCGCCGGGGCCGCGCACGGCGAACGAGGCCGCGCATACCCGCAGGCGGGAAGAAAGCCGACCCCAGGCGCTACCCCTTGAGTTGGCCAGCACGCCAGCCGCTACCGCGCTGGCCAACAGCACCGAACCGACTAAGTCGGGCACGTGCCGCTCGGTGCCGGGGGGGTGGGGAAGCGCCGGGGCCGGCGCCAAGAGCGCTGCCATCAGTCCCGCACAGACGGCGAACGGGCCGGGCCGGCCGTACTCGGCCGGCAACCACCCTCCGCCGGATGGCAGCGCCAGCATTCCTGCGCCGGCGCACACGTACGCCGGCGCGATGCCCCGGGCCCTTCGGCCTGCCGGCAGCGCGCCGAGGAGCAGCGCGAGCGCGACGGGGCACATCATCGCGGTACCGATGCCCTGAGCCGGCCGCCCTCCCGGCAGCACCTGCCAGGGCGCGGCCGTGATGACCGCCGTCGCGCCCAGGCAGAGCAGGGCCAGGCCGAGCGAGAGCACGCTCCGCCGGCCGAGGAGGTCGGTCGGCCGCCCCGAGATCGCGGTCGCCGGGACCGGTACGGCCCGGTGCTCGCGTAGGGGTGTCAGCGTCATCGCGCCGTCACCGCGCTCTCGACCTCGTTGGGCACGCTGACGCAGACCATTCGCTCCGTCAGCCCCGCTCGGGGGCCCGCCGCGCGCGGCCGGGCCGGTCCCGCACCACCGGCCACCGTACGCGCGACTTTCGAGGCGAGGGCGAGATGCTCGCCGCAGCGACGGCTCACCTTGGCCTCCAGCCCGGCCACCTGCGCCAGCCTGAGCCGCATCGGCTCCAGCGACGACCAGCGTTCGAGGCCGTCGAGATCGGCCAGCCGGGCGGGCCAGCGCAGCGCGTCGGCGCAGCGAGCCTCCACCTCGTCGGGCAGGTCCTCGGCCGGGAACGCCTCATGACGCAGCCGGGTGGCGACCATGACGGCCATGAACGCCGTCTTGTCGAAGTCGGCCAGCCGACCCGTCAGGGCGGCGGCCAGCATCCTGGCGCGGTGGCTCAGGCAGACCGCACTCCACCCGAGCAACAGCAGCCGATCAGGGCCCGTCTCCGTGTGCCAACCGGCCAGCCGCAACTCGCGGGCCATCCGGTGATAGAAGCGCCAACGGTGACGGGGGCTGTCCAGCCAGACCTGGAGTCCGCCCAGCGGCAGCCCGGCGACGTGCACACCCGCGCCCGCCACCGGCCCGGCCACGCGGGCGCAGATGCGTTGTACCACCCGCTCCTGCCCCATGGGGGCCGGATCTTCCGCGAACCAGGAACCATTTCCGGGATCCATGGTCATGTCCGGCCACCTCCTTGTCCGGGGAATCTCTTCAGAATCCTTAGGCTGTTAAGCCTCAGTTACCACGCGCTCCGATAGTCCGCTTACGAGCGGGGCTATGTCAACTGACAGTTTGCGCATAAGTTGATACCTGACCGCGTGGCAGAGCTTGCCCGCATGGCAGGGGACACTGGAGCCCGCGTCCCTTACGCTGGAAAAGTTCACGGGCGGTAGGAGGTGTGCCGTGGCGAACTTCGCCGAGCGGCTCGATCTCGCGCTGACCAAGCGCGGCTTCACCGGCGCGCAGGTCGCCTCCGCCCTGACGGAGGCGGGCATCCCCATCACCCGCGCCTACGTCAGCCAGTTGCGCACCGGCAAGCAGACCAACCCGACCCTCCAGGTGCTCAGGGCGCTGGCGTCCTGCCTCCAGGTGAGCGTCGGCTGGCTGGTCGGTGACGACTACCTCGAGTCCGGCTCCGTCGAGGACCTGCAGCTACGGGCGGCCACGATCGGCCTGTCCGCCTCCGGCCTGTCGGAGGGCTCGCTGGCCGTGCTGCGCGGCGTGATGGAGCTGGCCCGCAGGGCCGAGGGGCTGCCCGAGGAGCCGGAGCCCACCTCCGACATCCCGGAGGCGGTCGCGCCGCTGAGCGGGCCGCAGCGCCGGGCGCTCGGCAAGCGGCTGCACGGCCTGCGCCTGTCCGCCCAGCTCTCCGTCGAGCAGGTGGAGACCGCGATCGGCAAGGGAGCCGCCGCGATCCCCGCCATCGAGGAGGGCCGCATCGCCCCCGCGCCCATCACCGTCGAGCGCCTGCTGACCGTCTACGGCGTCTCGGCCCCGCCCATCCGCGAATACGTGCTGGCGCTGGCGCGGGGAGAGCGCGAGGCCGCCTGGTACGACGCGCAGTCGGTGCCCGTCTGGCTGGCCACCGCCTACGCCCTGGAGCAGCGGGCCACGGTGATCCGCACCTTCCACACCCAGTTCGTCCCGCCGCTGCTGCAGACCGAGGAATACGCCAGGGCCGCCATCACCGTGGCCGGCCCCGCGACGCTCGGGCAGCAGACGGTGGAGGAGGCGCTCGCCCTCGTGCTGGCCCGCCAGGAGGCCGTGGCCCGCGACAGCGGCGTCGTGCTGTGGGCCGTGATCGACGAGAGCGTCCTGACGCGCTCGATCGTCGGCCTGCACGTCCAGCTCCGCCAGCTCGACGTGCTCATCGAGCACGCCAAGCGGCCCAACGTCTCGCTGCACGTGGTGCCGATGGAGGACCCGGCGTACGTGCCGCGCACCGGCCCGTTCACGCTGTGGCGCTTCGCCGAGGCGTTCGAGCCCGACATCGCGTGCGCCCACGGCATCGAGTCCGACGCGCTGATCACCGAGACGGCCGCGGTGGAGGCGTACCACCAGGCCTTCACCAAGTTGTCGGTGACGACGACGACGCGCGAGGAGACCTTCGAGATGTTGAATCTCCATCGCGAAAGGCTTTCGCGCTCGCTGGGTAAATGATCGGCGTTCCCGCCTGAGAGATCATTTATGCGGGCGAATGGTTACGCACATATACCCAAATCCAATAGCTTTTCCGGTTGTCTTTCGCCGTGGGGCGAGGATCATATGTTCTGGGTCATCGAGTGTGGGGTCCGAAAGGATCAGCTTTTCCCGAGATAGTGGGCGAGGGGAAAGGGGCAACACTCAATGCGTCAGCGTGCCATCCGAAACCTGGCGAAGCTGGAGATGACCCAAGCAAGAGTCACCCGGATTCTCGACGCCGCCGCGGGTGGGAAGAACAACTTCGTGGCGGACCGAGACGTCATGCGCCGCTACGACCAGGCCGCCCCCATCACGACGACCGCCGCACGGGCCGTGCTCCGATATTTGTGCCGTGTGGTCCGTCACCTGGCGACCGAGGGCGTGGACCAGTTCGTGATCGTCGGGAGTGGCGTCCCGAGCGGCCTGCCACCGGGCAGGCAGTTGCACGACGTGGCCCGTGACGCCCTGGGCGCCTCGGTGCCGCGGGTGGTCTACGTGGAGAACGACCCTATGGTGCTGGCCGGCGCGAGGGCGACCATCGAGCCCGTCACCGACCTCGTACGCGTTGTGGAGGGCGACGTGCGCGAGATCGACGACCTCCTCGACGACCGGGTCCTGCAGACGTTCCTCGACTGGGACCGGCCCATGGCCGTGTTGCTGCTGTCGGCCCACAGCCTGAACGACGACGAGTACTTCCATTACGTGATCAAGCGCATTCGGCAGGTGGTCCCGGAAAGGAGCTACCTGTCGTTACTGCAGACCACGTTCGACGCCATTCCGCCGGAGCTGCTGCCCGCCATTCACGACCTTTTGGCGATGACGCTGCCCGGTCAGGCGATTCGCACCCGGGAGGAGGTCAAGGCGTTGCTCGAAGGTCTGGTGCTGGTAGAGCCGGGGCTGGTGTGGGTTCCGGAATGGCGGCCCGACGGCCACGACATCGCCTGTGCGGAAGAGCCCGGCGCGTCGGGCAATTACGGGGCAGTGGCCCGGATTCCCTGACGGCGCGTCGACGGTTGCCGCGGGGGGTCCATCGGGACCCTCCGCAGGGATCGCAGCAGCGATCGGCTGGGACCTCAGTCCCACCAGAAGGACCAGGCGTGGCCGCCGATGAGCTGCTCGGCGTACGCCTGGAGGTCGCCCGGCCCCTGCACGACGTTGTCCGGGCAGAACGTCCAGTGTTCGGCCGCCACGTGTAACGCGTGCTCGGGATCGGCCGGCGGCGCCGCCACGCTCAGCTCCAGCGTGTTGAACCCGACGCTCACCACCCGCGCTCCGAACCGGTCCTCCCAGCTGCGCACCACCGCCGCCATCGGCACCATCCACTCGTTGTGGTGCAGCGCCCCCTGCCAGCCCATGACCGCCAGCGCGTCCGCGCTCCGGTCGGCGGCGACCAGGGCGAGCGGCATGCCCCTGGCGGCCAGCTCGCCCGCCAGCCAGTCGGCGACCGCCCCCGCGTCGGCCCGCGGCACGCCCGGGGCGGCCAGTCCGGGGCAGATCGCGCCGTACGGCTCGAGCTCGTCCAGGGCGTCCTGCGGCATCTGCGCCACCCACTCCTGCCACACCTCGGTCATGAACCCCTCGGCGGTGAAGTGGTCGATCTGGCGGGGGTCGTCCGGCACGATCTGCCCGATGCCCCAGGGCTGGGCCGACTCGTCCAGCAGGAGCGGCCACAGGCCGCTGTGCGGGTGCCACTCGCGCATCAGTTTCCAGTCCGCGCCGGAGACCGGCTCGTCACTCATCCAGAACGCCGGCCGCGACGCCTCACCCTGCCTGGTGTAGCCGGGATCCGGCCAGACCACCTCACCAGGGGGGAGCTCCACGGGCAGCCTGCGCCCCCTGCCGCCGTCGGCGAACAGCCGGCACAGCTCGCGTGGCAGACGGAGATCGCTCATGCCCTACCGTTCCGATACCGAATCCTGTCTCGGAGATGGTAGTGCCGCCGGTCCCCTCAGCACCTGTGGGCTATGGACCGCTGTCGCGCGCGAGGCAGAATGGTGGGCTGTGATCCCCTTTGACGCTGTTCTGACGGACCTCGACGGCGTGCTGCGCCACTTCGACCACGCCGCGCAGGCCGACATCGAGGCCCGGTACGGCCTGCCCCTGATGAAGACGGCCTTCGACCCCGAGCTGATCACGCCTCCCACGCTCGGCCAGGTCAGCGAGGCGCAGTGGGCCGAGTCGATCGCCGTGGCGCTCGGCGGGGACGAGCGCGCCCGCCAGGCGGTGGACGAGTTCATCCGGATCCGCTTCTGGGTGGACGAGGAGGTCAGGGCGCTGCTGGCCCGGGTGCAGGAGCACGTACCGGTGATCATCGTGACCAACGCCATGGACACGCTGGAGGAGCACCTCGACCTGCTGGGGCTCACGTACTTCGCCGACGACGTGGTCAGCAGCGCCAGGGTCGGCGTGGCCAAGCCCGACCCGCGCATCTACCGGATCGCCGCGGAGCGCGCCGGGGCCGCGCCCGAGCGCTGCCTGTTCGTCGACGACCGGCTGCCGAACGTGGAGGCCGCCAGGGTGCTCGGCATGACCGGCGTGCACTACCGCACGCTCGCCGACCTGACGGCCGTCCTGGGCTGACCGGCCGGCCCGCCCGAAGATGTTGTTTCCGGCGCGGCTCGCGCCGGCCGCGCCGGAAACGCTGAGTGACCGCCGCCCCCCGCCGTTGTGGGCGAGCTGCGCTTCTCGCCAGGACAGGGGGCGGCGGCGACCGAGCGCCTGTCAGTACCCGCCGTAGGGATTCTGGGAGGGGGGCTGGGTATTGGGGGCGCTCGTCTGGTGGCCCGACGGATGGTTCGACGGGCTGCTGGACGGCGTGCCGGCGGCACCGTTCGAGCTCACCTTCGTGCCCTGCGGGGCGATGACGCCGATGAGGCCGTGCTTGGTCCCGTCGATGCCGGCGGAGAACCACAGGGAGCTCTCGCCGCCGGTGGCCGCGGTGCCGGGCTCGAGGTCCCAGAGGCCGGGCAGCACGATCGGCCTGCCGTCGGAGTTGCGCAGCGAACCGAGGTGACGGCCGCGCTTGTAGGCGTGTACGGTGCCGTCGCCGAAGTTGCCGACCAGCAGCGCGCCGGCGTACTGGCCCCAGCCCTTGGGCGCGGCGGTCAGGCCCCAGGGGGCGTTGAGCCCGACCCTGGAGATGCGGCCGGTGAGCCGCCCGTCGGCGCTGAAACGGCTCACGAAGCCCTTGCCGGCGCCGAAGACGGGCTTGCCGGTGGACTGGTCGCGCAGGGCGTAGGCGACCCAGATGTTGCCGTTGGCGACCGCGACGTTGTAGGCCTTGTAGGTCGAGGGGACGGCCGGGTCCCTGAACTGCCAGCGGCGCAGGGGGATCCGCCGGAAGTCCTCGTCGAAGGCGTGGACGCGCCCGCCGGCGAAGTCGGCGGCCAGCAGGAAGGCGCCGTCCTCGGTCTCAACGAGCTCCAGCCCCTTGTAGTCGGCGCCGCGGGTGAAGGCCGCGATGATCGCGTTGGCCGGGTCGACCTCCGCGTTCCAGCCGGTGATGGCGCCGCTCGGGCTGGAGAAGATGAACGTGGCGGGCTTGCCCTTCACGGTGAAGCCGTCGCCGGGGTTGAACACCTGGCCCGTCGGGGCTCCGCCCGGGATGGCCACCTCGGTCTGCTCCTTCTTGCCCGTGCCGGAGTAGACGGTGGCACTGCCGGTGCCGGTGTTCGAGACCCACAGAGTCTTGCCCATGGCCAGGCCCCACGGGTTGACGACCTTGGGGTCGGTGACCGGGGCTTTGCCCTTGACATCCGACACAAGGTTGATGACGTCGAATCGAGTCCTGGTGGTGGCGTGTGCGGGAGTGGTGAGAGTCGCTCCCAGAACGACCGCAACAGCGCAGAGTGTGATGATGCGTGGCCGCATCCGTTGCCTCCTAGTTAGCGCTTGTGACGCGAGATACGTGGAGGGTGGGAGGCGGGTTCAGTCGGGCCCGCAAATATCGGGTCGGGAGTTTTCCGCGCCTGGCGGGGGAGAGGGAGAACCATGAACGTCTTGGGCATCGACATCGGCGGCTCCGGCATCAAGGGTGCGCCGGTCGACACGAAGGCCGGTGAGCTGCTGGAAGAGCGGCTGCGCGTCCCCACGCCGCACCCGTCGGGGCCTGACGAGGTGGCCGGGGTGGTGGCCTCGATCGTCGAGCATTTCAGCTGGAACGGTCCGGTCGGGGTCACGTTCCCCGGTGTCGTGGTGAACGGCGTGGTCAGGTCGGCCGCCAACGTGGACCGCTCGTGGGTCGGCGTGGACGCCTCCCGGCTGTTCGGCGGTGCGACGGTGCTGAACGACGCCGACGCGGCGGGCCTGGCCGAGGTGCGGTTCGGACGGGGGCGCGGGCTCAAGGGGTCCGTGCTGCTGCTGACGTTCGGTACGGGCATCGGCAGCGCGCTGTTCACCGACGGGGTGCTGGTGCCCAACACCGAGCTGGGGCACCTGCAGCTGCACGGCAAGGACGCCGAGCATCGCGCCTCGGCGCGGGTCAGGGACGAGCACGGGCTCAGCTGGGAGAAGTGGGCCGAGCGGGTCGAGGAGTACCTGCGGCACGTCGAGATGCTGTTCTCGCCGTCGCTGATCCTGATCGGCGGGGGTGCGAGCAAGAAGGCCGAGAAGTTCCTGCCGTACGTCCATCTCGACACCCCCGTGGAGCCCGCCGCCCTGCAGAACGAGGCGGGCATCATCGGCGCCGCCCACGCGGCCGCCGCCGCCCGCGCGTAGCCGGCCTGGGCCATGGGTGTGCGGCCGGGTCAGCCCCGGCCGTCGGCCGACAGCGCGTCGGCCATGCTCTCCAGCTGGTCCAGGAGCACCCTGGCCTGGGCCGGGCCCAGCACGGCCGTCATGCGGCGCTCGATCGCCAGCACGTCGGCCGTGGCCGCCTCCAGGAGCCGTTCCCCGGCGGGCGTCAGCCGGGTCGGCAGCGCGCGCCCCGACGGAGCCGTCGCGGGCCGCTCCACCAGCCCGGCGTCCTCCAGGTTCCGCAGCAGCACGTTCATCGACTGCCGCGTCACGAACGCCCCGCGCGCCAGCTCCGCGTTCGACAGCCCGGGTCGCCGGCCGAGCAGGTCCAGGCACGCGAACTGCGGTGTCGTGATCCCGTGCGCGCGCAACGCGCCGTCCATGGCCGCGCGCAGGGCGGCCTGCACCCGCTTGAGCTGGTAGCCGACGGTACGGCCGAGGTCTTCTTGCTTCATGTCAGTATTCTGACATATGGTCCTCAAGTCAGATTCCTGACATATGACAAGGAGCAGCCATGACCGTCACCGGAGTCGACTTCATCGCCCTGCAGGTTCGCGACCTCGCCGGGGCCGCCGAGTTCTACGAGACGCGCCTCGGGCTCAAGCGCGCCCCTGTCGCCCCGCCGCACGCGGTCGTGTTCGCCACAGAGCCCATCCCCTTCGCCGTCCGCGAGCCGCTCCCCGGCGTGGAGCTGCCGCAGCGGCCCGGCACGGGCGTGGCGCTCTGGCTCAAGGCCGGCGACGCGCAGCGGCTGCACGACGAGCTGCGGGAGGCGGGCGTGCCGATCGTGACCCCGCCCGTCGACGGCCCCTTCGGGCGTACGTTCTCCTTCGCCGACCCCGAGGGTTACGTGATCACCATTCACGATCGCTAGACACGGCGTTATTGGGATGCGAGGAGTGGGCGTTGTCGGGCAGCATGGGCGGTTGGCTCCGGGGATGCGGGGCTCAAATATCCTGATAGCAGTATGGGAACGCCTTCGTTGTCCTCTCCACTCGCCGAGCTCCAGTCTCGCCTGCCCGACCTCATGCCGCGCGACCAGCGGCGGCTGCGGCGCAGGCTCGACGGCATGCGCCGGGTGCGCTCCCGCGACGCGCGGGACAAGATCGTCGCTGAGATCCTCGCCGACCTGGAGCGGGCCGAGCAACGACTGGCGCGGCGCCGCGAAGCCGTGCCGGTGGTGAAATATCCGGAAAACCTGCCTGTCTCCCAGCGTAAAGACGACATCCTCGAAGCCATCCGCGACCACCAGGTCGTGATCATCGCGGGCGAGACGGGCTCCGGCAAGACCACCCAGATCCCCAAGATCTGCCTGGAGCTGGGCCGGGGCGTACGCGGGCTGATCGGTCACACCCAGCCCCGCCGCATCGCCGCCCGCACGGTCGCCGAGCGCATCGCCGAGGAGCTCGGCACCGGCCTCGGCGAGGTGGTCGGCTACAAGGTCCGCTTCACCGACCAGGCGAGCGAGCGCACCCTGGTCAAGCTGATGACCGACGGCATCCTGCTGGCCGAGCTGCAGAACGACCGCATGCTCGACCAGTACGACACGCTGATCATCGACGAGGCCCACGAGCGCAGCCTCAACATCGACTTCATCCTCGGCTACCTGAAACAGCTCCTCCCCAAGCGCCCCGACCTCAAGGTGATCATCACCAGCGCCACGATCGACCCCGAGCGGTTCTCCCGCCACTTCGACGACGCGCCGATCGTCGAGGTGTCGGGGCGCACCTACCCGGTCGAGGTGCGCTACCGGCCGCTGGACGAGGACGACGACCAGACGCAGGGCATCGTGGACGCCTGCCGCGAGCTGACGGGGGAGGGCCCCGGCGACATCCTGGTGTTCCTGTCGGGCGAGCGGGAGATCCGCGACGCCGCCGACGCCCTGGCCAAGGCCGAGTTCCGCAACACCGAGATCCTCCCGCTCTACGCCCGCCTGAGCGCCGCCGAGCAGCACCGCGTCTTCCAGCGCCACACCGGCCGCCGCATCGTGCTGGCCACCAACGTCGCGGAGACCTCGCTCACGGTCCCCGGCATCAAATACGTGGTCGACCCCGGGTTCGCCCGCATCTCCCGCTACAGCCACCGCACCAAGGTGCAGCGCCTGCCGATCGAGGCCATCTCGCAGGCCAGCGCCAACCAGCGCAAGGGCCGCTCCGGGCGCACGTCCGACGGCATCTGCATCCGGCTCTACGAGGAAGAGGACTTTCTCAGCCGGCCGGAGTTCACCGACCCCGAGATCCTGCGCACCAACCTGGCCTCCGTCATCCTCCAGATGACCTCGATCGGGCTGGGCGACATCGAGGCCTTCCCGTTCGTCGAGCCGCCGGACCGCCGCCAGGTCAAGGACGGCGTCAACCTGCTGCACGAGCTGGGCGCGTTCGACGCCCAGGGCAAGCTCACCGGCGTCGGCCGCAAGCTGGCGCAGCTGCCCGTGGACCCCCGCCTGGGCCGCATGGTGCTCGAGGCCGAGAAGAACGGCTGCCTGCGCGAGGTCATGGTCATCGCCGCCGCCCTGTCCATCCAGGACCCGCGCGAGCGCCCCTCCGACAAGCAGCAGCAGGCCGACGAGAAGCACCGCCGCTTCGCCGACCCCGAGTCGGACTTCATGGCCTACCTCAACCTGTGGAGCTACCTGCGCGAGAAGCAGAAGGAGCTGTCGTCCAGCGCGTTCCGGCGGTTGTGCAAGGCGGAGTTCCTCAACTACCTGCGCGTGCGGGAGTGGCAGGACATCTACAGCCAGGTCCGCCAGTCGCTCGGCGCCCAGCCCAACAGCCAGGACGCGCAGCCGTACCACGTGCACATCTCCCTGCTGGTCGGGCTGCTGTCGCACATCGGCGTCAAGGACGTCATGGACAAGCAGCGCGGCCAGGACGGCCGCAGGCCGATCCAGGAATACCTCGGGGCCCGCAACGCCCGCTTCGCCGTCTTCCCCGGCTCGGCGCTGGCCAGGAAGCAGCCGCAGTGGCTCATGTCGGCCGAGCTGGTCGAGACCTCGCGCCTGTGGGCCCGGGTCAACGCCAAGATCGAGCCCGACTGGGTCGAGCCGCTCGCGCAACACCTGGTCAAGCGCACCTACTCCGAGCCCCACTGGGAGAAGAACCAGGGCGCCGTGATCGCCCTGGAGAAGGTCACCCTCTACGGCGTGCCGCTCGTGGTCGGCCGCAAGGTCAACTACGGGCGCATCGACCCCGACCTGTCGCGCGAGCTGTTCATCAGGCACGCGCTGGTCGAGGGCGACTGGGACACCCACCACCGCTTCCTCAAGGACAACCGCCGGCTGCTCGAAGAGGTCGAGGAGCTGGAGAACCGCGCCCGCCGCCGCGACATCATGGTGGACGACGAGGCGCTCTACGACTTCTACGACCAGCGCGTACCGGCCGACGTGGTCTCGGCCCGCCACTTCGACTCGTGGTGGAAGAAGGCCGCGCAGGAGCAGCCCGACCTGCTCACGTTCTCGCCGGAGATGCTGGTCAACGAGGGCGCCGACGTCAGCACCCGTGACTACCCCGACACCTGGAAGCAGCTCGGGCAGCGGATGAAGCTGACCTACCAGTTCGAGCCCGGGGCCGACGCCGACGGCGTCACCGTCCACGTGCCGCTCCAGGTGCTCAACCAGGTCAGCTCCGACGGCTTCGACTGGCAGATCCCCGGGCTGCGTGAAGAGCTGATCACCGCGCTCATCCGGTCGCTGCCGAAGAACCTGCGCCGCAACTTCGTGCCCGCCCCCAACTACGCCAAGCAGGTCCTGGCCGGGGTCGAGCAGGGCGGGGAGCCGCTGCTGGCGGCCGTGGAGCGCGAGCTGCTGCGGCTGACCGGCGTACGCGTGCCGCGCGAGGCCTGGCAGCTCGACCAGGTGCCCGACCACCTGCGCATCACCTACCGGGTGATCGACGAGCGCAGGCGCACGGTGGCCGAGGACAAGGACCTCGACGCGCTCAAGCGCCGCCTCGCGCCGCGCCTGCGCCAGACGCTCTCCCAGGCCGGCGACGACCTGGAGCAGACGGGCCTGCACACCTGGAGCTTCGGCACGCTGCCCAAGGTGTTCGAGCAGGGCCGGATGAAGGGCTATCCGGCCCTGGTGGACGCCGGCGACTCGGTCTCCATCAAGATCTTCGAGACGCAGGCCGAGCAGCGCCGCTCCCACTGGCCGGGCGTGCGCCGCCTGCTCCTGCTCAACGTCACCAACCCGGCCAAGTCCCTGCTCGGCGGCCTGTCCAACCAGGCCAAGCTGGCCCTGTCACGCAGCCCGCACGGCGGGGCGGTGGCGCTGTTCGACGACGTGGTCAACGCGGCCGTGGACAAGCTGATGCTCGACGTCGGCGGCCCGGCCTGGGACCCGGTCGGCTTCGACCGCCTCTACCAGCACGTGCGGGCGAACCTGTACGGCACGGCGAAGGACGTGCTGGCGCGGGTGGAGCAGATCCTGAGCGTCTGGCACGAGGCCGGCGCCCGCCTCGACGCCCTGCGGCCGAGCGCGTCGACCGACGACGTCAGGGAGCAGCTGGCCAGACTCGTGTACGCGGGCTTCGTGACGGCCACGGGTCACCGGCGGCTGCCGGACATCCTGCGCTACATCCGGGCCATCGACCGCCGCCTGACGAAGCTCCCTGAGGAGCCGTGGCGGGACCAGGAGTGGATGGACCGGGTGCACAAGGTCGAGGACGACTATCACGACCTGCTGGAGAAGCTGCATCCGGCGCGGCGCGGGGACGCGGACGTGGTGGAGATCCGGTGGATGATCGAGGAGCTGCGGGTGAGCTTCTTCGCCCAGACCCTCGGCACCCCGACCCCCGTGTCGGAGAAGCGGATCGGGAAGACGATGGAGAAGCTCGCACCGTGAAGCTGATCGGCCCGTGAAGACGATCGGCCCGTGAAGACGATCGGCCGCCTCCGCCGGGAGCGGAGGCGGCCGATCGGTAAAGCTGATCACGCGGGAACGCTGGACACGTCCCGCTCGTAGAAGCGGTGCCCCGCCACCGCCTGCGCGAAGGCCGTCGCGATGTCGTCCCCCACGAACACCCCGACGTCGTTGGGCAACTGCGCGGCCTCCACCAGTTGCCGACCCGAGCCCACCGCGCCGATGGCCTTGTTGTGCCGGAACGCCTCCAGCAGGAAGAACCGCGCCCGCCCCATCGAAGCCAGCGCCGCGCCGTCCGCCGCCACCACGGCGTCGTAGATGACGGAGTTGGCCGCGCTCAGCTGGCGGTCCACCGGGAGGCCGCCGACCTCGCCCTCGTGCGGGGCCACGATCTCGCAGATCGCCCCCTGGCCCTCCAGGGCCTGGCGCAGGGAGGTGACGGCGGCGGCGTCGGCCCCGTCGCCCATGAGGACGGCGATCTTGCGGGTGGCGACGCTGCGCGGCTGGCCGGTCATGCTGAGCGCGGGCGAGGCGTTCGCGTGCACCGGGCCGCCCCCGGCCGGCGCCGGGAGGCCAAGCCCCCGGGCCACCTGGGCGCCCAGGTCCGGGTGGATCCTGCCCAGATGGGCGACCATGGCCTCCTTGATGTGCTTGCGCTCGACGTGCCCGAGCTCGAACAGGTACGCGGCCACGATGTGCTGCTTCTCCCAGTCCGCCATGCTGTTCCAGAACAGGGTGGCCTGGCTGTAGTGGTCCTCGAAGCTGGGGCTGCGCATCCGGATCTTGGAGCCGTCCACCTTCTCCTGGTGGTGCCGGTAGCCGTCCATGGCCGCCGGGCAGCCGCCGCTGATGGAGTTCGGGGCGTAGCTGGTGCGCGACTCGTGGATCTGGTGCTGGTGGAAGCCGTCGCGCTGGTCGTTGCGTACGGGGGCGATCGGCCGGTTGATCGGGATCTGCGGGAAGTTGGGCCCGGCCAGGCGCAGCAGCTGGGTGTCGAGGTAGGAGAAGTTCCTGGCCTGCAGCAGCGGGTCGTTGCTGAAGTCGATGCCCGGCACCAGGTTGGCCGTGTGGAAGGCCACCTGCTCGGTCTCGGCGAAGAAGTTCTGCGGGTTCCGGTTGAGCGTCATCTTGCCGATGGGCCGCAGCGGCACCTGTTCCTCAGGGATGATCTTCGTGGCGTCGAGCAGGTCGAAGTCGAAGTCGTGCTCGCGCGACTCGGGCACGAGCTGCACGCACAGCTCGTACTCGGGATAGACGCCGCGCTCGATCGCCTCCCACAGGTCACGGCGGTTGTAGTCGGGGTCGTTCCCCTGGATGCGCAGCACCTCGTCCCACACCAGCGAGTACGTCCCCAGCACCGGCCGCCAGTGCCACTTGACGAACGTCCCCTGCCCCGCGGCGTTCACCAGCCGGAACGTGTGCACCCCGAACCCCTGCATCATCCGGTAGCTGCGCGGGATCGCCCGGTCGGACATCAGCCACATGACCATGTGCAGCGACTCCGGCTGGAGCTGGACGAAGTCCCAGAACGTGTCGTGCGCCGACTGCGCCTGCGGGATCTCGTTGTGCGGCTCCGGCTTGACGGCGTGCACGAAGTCGGGGAACTTGATGCCGTCCTGGATGAAGAAGACCGGGAAGTTGTTGCCGACGAGGTCGAAGTTGCCCTGCGTGGTGTAGAACTTCGTGGCGAAGCCGCGCACGTCGCGCACGGTGTCGGCCGAGCCGCGCGAGCCCGCCACGGTCGAGAAGCGCACGAAGGTCGGCGTCTTCACCGTGGTGTCGTTCAGGAACGCCGCGGTGGTCAGGTCGCCGAGGGGCTCGTACAGCTCGAAGACCCCGTACGCGCCGGCGCCCCTGGCGTGCACCACCCGCTCGGGGATGCGCTCGTGGTCGAAGCGGGTGATCTTCTCACGGAAGTGGAAGTCCTCCATGATCGTGGGCCCGCGTGTGCCCGCCTTGAGCGAGTTGTCGGTGTCGTCGACCGGAACGCCCTGGTCGGTGGTCATGTTGAGATCGTCGAGGGGTACACGGTGCTCGTCGAGCTGACGGTCCTTCGCGTCGCGCTCTGGTTGCATGGAAAAATCCCCCTTGCAGGTATTTGTCCGGGCTGTGGTCTAGTGCCCGGATGAATGAGGTGAAACAGGGTTTGCCGAGCAGGGGGATCGATGATCAAGACAGTGGTGCTCGACGTCGGGGAGACGCTGATCGACGAGACGCGCATCTGGACCCGCTGGGCCGGCCGGCTGGGCGTCAGCCCCTTCGTGCTGATGGGCGCGCTCGGCGGCATGGCCGCCCTGGACCGGCCGCACGGCGACGCCTTCCGGCTCGTCCGCCCCGGCTTCGACCTCGCCGCCGAGGAGGCCGCCTGGGAGCGGGACGACCCCACCGGCCTGCGCAACCACTTCGACGCCGACGATCTCTACCTCGACGTGCGCGAGGCCCTGGCCGGCCTCCGAGCGGCCGGGTACCAGGTGATCATCGCCGGGAACCAGCCGCGGCGGGCCTTCGACGCGCTGGTCGCCATGGACCTGCCCGCCGACTCCGTGCACACCTCCGAGGGATGGGGCGTCTCCAAGCCGGATCCCGGATTCTTCGCCAAGGTCGCGGCGGTCGCCGGGCGCGAGCCGGCCGAGATCCTCTACGTGGGGGACCGGCTCGACAACGACGTGCTGCCGGCCGCCGCGGCGGGCATGCGGACCGCGCTGCTGCGCCGCGGCCCGTGGGGCTACCTGCATGCCGAGCGCCCCCAAGCAGCGGCCGCCGACGTGATCGCCGACGGCCTGCATGCTCTTCTCCCCGCCCTGGGACGGCTCATGTGAGATTTTCGTCGGGATCGATGCGGACCGCCCGCTCCTCCGCCGACAGGTCGTCGGAGTCGTCGCCCCAGTCCTCGCCGATCTCCTCGTCGTCCCGGTCCGGCTCCAGCCCCTCGTCCGGCTGGGTCAGCCGGTGCTTGGAGCGGGGTTCGCGCAGCCGTTCCGGAGCCTCGCGGCGCAGGCGCTCGTCGAGCGTGTCCCTGTGCTGCGGGTCGTCCTCGGCGACTTCATGAGTGAGGCCGAGATCGTCGGTCCACTCCTCGACCTCGATCTCCTGCTCGTCGCTCATGCCGTACCGGTTCGGAGGTGTTTCGGTCATACGCGCCCCCTACCCAGGGAACGGCCCGGAATCCTATGACTTGGCGTGCCTTAGGGCCTGCTCCAACTCTTCCTTGCCCATATGGGACCTGCCGGGAATGTCGGCCTTCTGTGCCTGCTCGTACAGCTCGGCCTTCGTGGCGCCGTCGCCCGTGCCGGACAGGGCCTGCAGCTCCTCGGCCCTGCGCTGCTTGAACGCCCGGCCGAGCTGCTCCAGCTCCTTCGCGCCGGCCGACTTCTTCAGCGAGGGCAGGATCTTGGTCTCCTCCTCCTCGACGTGGTGGGTGACGGAGGCGATGAGCTCGTCGAGCGTCTTGGTGAACTCCGCCGAGCCGGGCTCCGCGCGTACGAGGGAGTCGAGGAGGACCTCCGCCTCCTTGTGCTCCTCGACGCTGTGGTGCGCGTCGATGCCCGGATAGACGCGGTCCTCCTCGGCGCGCGCGTGCGCGATCAGGAGGGCGTGCAGCTCGGCGACGGTGGCCTTCTGATCGCCCTGCTTCTTCTTGAGCCGCTCGAAGAGGCCTTCCACGACTCTGTGGTCCTGGGTGATGAGAGTGATGACATCGGTAGCCATGGTGACGCTAGCTACCCGGACGGTCACCGTCCAATCGCTGAGCCGACGAGCGAGCGCGGGTCGGCCGCCCCCGCCAGCATTCCGTCCGGCCGCAGGTCGATGACGTGCGCGTGGCCGAACGAGCTCCCGTACGGCAGCGCCGCCACCCGGTGCCCGAGCGCCGTCAGGCCGTCGGCCCAGCCGCCGCCCTCCTCCAGGTCGAGGACCGCGTCGTCGGGCGCCTCCCAGGTGTCGAACCCGGTGCCGCCGGTGCCCAGCCGCCAGCGCGGCGCGGAGATCGCCTGCCCGGGCTCCTCGCCGTGCCGCAGCAGCCTGGTGATGACCTGCAGCAGGATCTGGGGCTGCGCGTCGCCGCCCATCGTGCCCACCACGGACCTGAGCGTGCCGTCGGGGCGGGTGATGAGCGCCGGGGTCAGGGTGTGGGGCGGGCGCCGCCCGGGGCCGTACTCGGCGGGGTGGCCGGGCTTGAGTGAGAAGCCGATGCCGCGGTTGTGGAGGTTGATCCCGGTACGCGGCTCGAACACCATGCTGCCGAACCCCGACGCGTTCGACTGGATCAGCGACACGCCCATGCCGTCGCCGTCCACCGCGCACAGGTACGTCGTGTCGCCCCGCTCGGTCTGCCCCCGCAGCCGCAATCGTGACCGGGGGTCGATCAGTGCCCGTCGCCCGGCGATCTGGGCCGGGTCGAGCAGGTCCTTGGCGTCCTCGTGCAGCACGTCGAGCCGGTCGTGCCCGGCGACCCTGGCGGCCTCGGCCAGCAGGTGGGCCCAGGCGGGATGGTGCGGCGAGGCGGGCAGGTCGAGGCCCTCGGCGATGGCGAGGGACATCAGCAGCAGGTAACCCTGGGAGTTGGGCGGCATCGACCAGACGTCGTGGCCGGACGAGCGCGCCTTGAGCGGCTCGACCCAGTCGGCGCCGGGCGCGGCCAGGTCGGCCTCGGTGTATTCGCCCGCGCCCAGCTCGATCAGGCCCTGGCCGAACTCGCCCAGGTAGAAGCCGTCCCGGCCGCGCTCGGCCACGGCCTGGAGCGCGCGAGCCACGCCCGGCCTGGTCAGGCGGTCGCCCGCGGCGCGTACGGGGGCGAAGTCGGAGCCGCCCGGACGGCGGGCCGCGTTCCTGGCGCCGGCCACCATCAGCGGCGAGGCGGGGAACCCGTCGCGGGCCAGCCGGATCGCCGGCGCGAGCAGGTCGGGCATGGGCAGGCGGCCGTGCCGGGCGTGCAGCGCGAGCCAGCCGTCCACGCAGCCGGGCACCGTCACCGACCTGATGTCGTGCAGGTGGGGCATGCGCGCGTGGCCCTCGGCACGCAGCCGGGCGGGATCCGCGCCGGAACCCGCCCGGCCGGAGGCGTTGAGCGCGCTCACGCCGCCGTCGTGGACGAGGGCGAACAGGTCGCCGCCCAGGCCGCACATGTGAGGGGCGACGACGGTGAGCACGGCGTTGGCGGCGATGGCCGCGTCCGCTGCCGACCCGCCGCGGTCCAGCGTCGCCAGCCCGGCCCCCGAGGCCAGGTGGTCGACGCTGCACACCATGCCGGAGGGCGCGTATCTGGTGTTGTGCACGTCCAAGAGAGTACGCGCCCCCGCCCGGCACCCGCTCGGGCTCACCCCTGGTCGCGCAGCCGCGCCAGCGCCTCCTTGAGCTGGTGGCGCAGCGTGGCGACCTCCCGCTCCAGCTCCAGGATGCGGCGGATGGCGATCAGCGTCATGCCCTCCTCGGCCATCCGCGTGACGTGCTGGACGATGATGATGTCGCGCCGCGAGTAACGCCGCTGGCCGCCGCTCGACCGGCTCGGCCTGATGACGTCGTGCTGGTCGAGCCGCCGCAGGAAGGCATGCTGGACCTGCAGCATCTCCGCCACCTGCCCGAGCGAGTAGAGAGGCGCGTGCTCGTCGTCGAAGGGCAGGTCCGGCATCTCGCTGGTCTCCTCGTGGCTCGGGGGCGGGGGTGCCCGCCCCCGGACCGCGCGTCAGGCCTTGATGGCCTTGGTGTCGCCGCGCTGGATCGCCACCTTGCGCGGCTTGGCCCGCTCCAGGACCGGGATGCGGACGGTGAGCACGCCGTTGGCGTAGCCCGCGTCGATCTTGTCGCTGTCGAGGTGCTCCGACAGGTAGACACGCCGGGTGAACGTGCCCATGGTGCGCTCGCGGACGAACAGCCGCTCGTCCTCCGCAACCTCCTCCTCGCGCCGTGCGCTGACGCTGAGGACGCCGCGGTCGACCGTCACCTCGATGGAGTCGGGGTCGATGCCGGGCAGGTCGAACCGCAGCAGCACGTCGTCCGCGCGGCGCAGGCCGTCCATCGGCATCGCGGCGGCGCCGTTGTCGAAGGTCTGGCGGGCCAGGCGGTTGAACTGCCGCTCGAACTCCTGGACGAACGGATCGATCGAGGTCAACAACATTTTTCCACCCTCCTCGCTGGATGCTCGGATGCAGCTAACCTCCAAGTTCAGTTGTAGGTTAGCTGCTCACCCGTATGCAACCAAAGAGGGGTAAGGAAGAATTCCCGGTAAGGTCAGGCGTTCTCGAGGCGGGGCCGCACCCTGACGGCCTGCCTGATCGTCCGGCCGGACAGCCGGGCCAGTGCCACCGCCGCGAGCAGCGACGCCGCCACGCAGGCCACGCCGCCGATCTCCAGCGCGATCCGCGGGCCGAGCGTGTCGCTGAGCCGGCCGAGCAGCGGCCCGCCGAGCGCGCCCGCCCCGGCGCTGACGATGGACAGGGCCGCGATCACCCGGCCGCGCATCGCCTCCGGGCTGTCGAGTTGCGCCCTGGCGGAGACGGTGGTGTCCAGGGCCACCGCGCCGGCCGCGATCGGCAGCATCATGGCCGCGAACGCCCACAGCGACGGCATCAGCCCGCTCAGGGCCTGCGCCACCCCGGTCACGAACGCCATCACCAGCAGCAGCCGGATCGTCAAGTGGGGCCGGGTGGCGGCCAGGAAACCGCCCATCACCGTGCCGACGGCGAAGACCGTGGACAGCAGGCCGTACCCGCCGGCGCCCGACTCCAGAGGCCCGGCGCTCATGGCCGCCATGGTGACCTGGTAGTTGCGGCCGACGCTGCCCGAGACGAACCAGAGGGCGAGGACCACCAGCAGCCACGGGGTGCGCAGCACGTACCGCAGGCCGTCGAGCACGGCGCCGGGCTGCCGCTCGGCGGCGGCCAGCACGTGGAACTCCGCGCGCCGCATGCCGGCGACGGCCGCGATCACCACGAAGAAGCTGGCGGCGTTGATCACGAACAGCCCGCCGTTGCCCGTGATCGGCAGCAGCGCGCCCGCCAGGCTCATGCCCAGGATGCGGCCGGCGGAGCTGAGTATCGAGCCGAGCGCCATCGCGTTCGGCAGGTCGGCGGGCGGCACGACCTCGGCGCCGAACCGGCCGAGCGCGGGCCCGCCGAGCGCGGTGACCACCCCGCCGGCCAGCGCCACGCCGTAGATGGGCAGCACGGAACGCACGTCGGTGAACGCGATGACCGCCAGCGCGGCCGCAAGGGCGGCCTGCGCCACCTGGGCGGCGATCACGACGGGCCGGCTGGGCAGCCGGTCGGCCAGCGCCCCGCCCCACATCCCCAGCAGCAGCGTCGGCAGCGCCTGCATGACGAGGCTCAGCCCGACGCTGGTCGCCGACCCGGTCAGCGTGAGGATGAGCCAGTTGACGCCCAGCACCTGCATCCAGGTGCCGGTGACGGAAACGATGTCAGCTCCCGCCCAGAGCCGGTAATTGTGATGACGCAGGGCTCTGAACGTGGAGGAGGAGGGAGACAAAACGGGTCCTTGCCTTGGGGATGCACCGGGGGAGCAAACACCCTTCTCCCGGGACCGGATTCCGGTCTGGCCGGAATGTGAGGCAAGACACGTTTGAAAGTGGATTAGACGAGTTCCAGGGGCTGGTCGCGGCTGACCAGGGCCGCGTAGTGGCCGCCGCGGGCCATCAGCTCGTCGTGGGTGCCGCGCTCGACGACCCGTCCGTGGTCGAGCACGACGATCTGGTCCGCGTCGCGGACGGTGGACAGGCGGTGGGCGATCGTGATCGTCGTACGGCCCCGCGCCAGCGAGTCCAGCGCCTCCTGCACGGCCCGCTCCGTCTGCGTGTCCAGGGCGCTGGTGGCCTCGTCGAGGATCAGCACCGGCGGGTCGCGCAGCAGCGTGCGGGCGATGGCCAGGCGCTGCTTCTCGCCCCCGGAGAAGCGGTAGCCGCGCTCGCCCACCACGGTGTCGTAGCCGTCGGGCAGCGAGGCGATGTGGTCGTGGATGCGCGCGGCCCGCGCCGCCGCCTCCAGTTCCTCGTCGGTGGCCGACGGGCGGGCGAAGCGCAGGTTGTCCGCGATCGAGGCGTGGAACAGGTACGTCTCCTGCGACACCACGCCGACCGCGTCGCTCAGCGTCTCGAACGTCAGCTCCCGCACGTCCACCCCGTCGATCGTGATCCGCCCGCCGGTGACGTCGTAGAGCCGGGGCAGCAGGTAGCTCAGCGTGGTCTTGCCCGAGCCCGTCTCGCCCACGATGGCCAGGCTGGTGCCCGCCGGCACGGTGATGTCCACGCCGGTGAGCGTGGGGGCGTCGCCGTACGAGAAGTCGACCTCCTCGAAGCGGACCTCGCCGCGCACGTCCTCCAGCGCCCGCCGGCCGGGGTGGAGGTCCACCGGCAGGTCCAGGTACTCGAAGATCCGCCCGAACAGCGCCAGCGAGGTCTGCACCTCGACCCCGAGCCGCAGCAGCGAGACCGCCGGCCGGAACAGGCCCGCCTGCAACGTCGTGAACGCCACCAGCGTTCCCACGGAGACGGACCCGGTGTGGCCGACGGCCCAGTAGATCATCGCGGGCATCGCGGCCATGACGAGCTGGATGGACGACTGCCGCCAGCGCCCGGCCATGCTGGTGCGCACGCCGAGCTCGGCCAGCTCGTCGGAGGCCCGGCCGAAGCGCTCGGTCAGCTCGGCCGAGCGGCCCATCGTGCGGCCCAGCAGGATCCCGCTGATCGACAGCGACTCCTGCACCATGGACGCGATGCTCGCCAGCTTGCGTTGCCGCTCGGAGGTGATGCGCTTGCGCTCGGAGCCGACCTTGCGGCTGATCCACACGAAGACCGGCAGCAGCACGAGCGAGACCACCGTCAGCCGCCAGTCGAGCGCGAGCATCGCGACGATGGTGGCGAGCACGGTGGTGAGGTTGGAGACGATGGCGGCGGCCGTCGAGGTGACGACCGACTGCATGCCGCCGATGTCGTTGGCGATGCGCGACTGCACCTCGCCGGTCCGCGTCCTGGTGAAGAACGCCATCGACATGCGCTGCAGGTGGCCGTAGACCGCGATGCGCAGGTCGTGCATGACCCGCTGGCCCACGGTGGTGGAGACGAGCGTCTGCAGCACGTCGAACACCGTCGTCGTGACCGCCACGAGGATCATGCCCAGGGCCAGCAGCGTGAGCAGCCCGGTGTCCCGGGCCGGGATCGCCACGTCCAGCACCTCGCGCAGCAGGAAGGGCGAGGCCAGCGACACCAGCGAGGAGAGCAGGATGAGCGAGCCCACCACGGCCAGGCGGCCACGATAGGCGCCGAACAGTTTGACGATGCGCCCCAGTGGCGCGCGTGGTTCCTCCGCCAAGTGGGTCTCCTTTCAGATGTCCACTCAAACAGAGGCTAACTCATATTTGTTCCGGCTAAACTTACCGACATGGCAGAAAAGGCGCTCGCCGAGCTGTTGTTCCTGATCAGCAGGCGATTGCGGCATGGATACCTCCATCGGCTGGAGCCGCTCGGGCTCAACCCGGGCCAGGCGCGGGCGTTGCGGGCCATCGCCGAGGCCGAGCGGCCGCTGCGGATGGTGCGGCTGGCCGACGAGCTGCGGATCGTGCCGCGCTCGCTCACGCCGGTCGTGGACGCGCTGGAGGAGGCGGGGCTGGTGCGCCGGGAGGTCGATCCGGCCAACCGCCGCTCGACCCTGCTGGTGCTCACACCCGAGGGCCGCGCCCTGTCGGAGCGCGCCCGCGACGCGCGCAGGGAGGCGGGGGACGAGTTGTTCGCGGTCCTGTCGGACGGGCAGCGCGAGCAGCTCAAGGGCTTGCTGAGCCTGGTGGACGACCAGTTCCGCTGAACCGGGGCGATCGGGTGATCGTGCCGGCGACGACGGGGACGGGGCGGGTCAGGCGATCGCGCCGCCGACGACCGTGCCGAGGCAGGGCGGCTGGGCCAGCAGGGCGGCGTACGGGTAGCGCCCGCGGGCGTCGTAGACCGCGAAGTCGGCGCGCGTGCCGGGGGCCAGCGCCCCGATCCGGCCCCGGCCCCGGTGCATGCCCAGCGCCGCGGCCCCGCCCAGCGTGGCCGCCTCCACCAGCCTGCGGTCCAGCCCTCGGGGGCGCAGCCCCTGCTCGCGTACGTGCCGGCGGACGGCCGCGGCCGGCCCCAGCGGACCTTCGTCCGGTCCCCGCACGTGCCCGCAGGTCCCGAAGGCCACGGTGTTGCCCTCCTCCAGCAGTGCCAGCGCGTCCGCGGGCGGCTCCGGCCCCGGCGGGCACAGGGCCACCACGGTCCTGCGCAGCCGGAGCAGCTTGCGCTCGCCCGGGTCGAGCGGCCTGGCGCACACCACGTGGCACAGGGGCCCGAGCACCCCGGCGTCGTCCAGCGCCGCGGGGGAGTGCCGGTCCAGATCGACCAGCAGTCGCAGCCCGAACGTCCTGGCCAGCACGGCCACGTCCTCCAGCACCTGGGGATGCCGCGTGCGCGCCGCGATCCCGACCGCGCAGGGCCGGTCGATCTCCCGGATCGCCGTGATGACCGTGTCCCGCTCGCTCTCCTCCCACTCCTCCTCGCTCTCGCTGGTCACCTCGACGTACGAGATGCCGGGAAAGCTCGTGGGGTCGGCCGGACCGGAGACCACGCGCCCTCGCGCGGTGACGCCGGGAGCGGTGGACGGGACGGCGGAGCAGGCGTCCACCAGGCCCGCGACGATCATGCCGCGCCACCGCAGCTCCTCGGCGGCCGGAAAGGAGGGCAGCAGCTCCGCCCGCGGGCCCACGGCGAGCACGCGCTCGCCCCTGGTCACCACCGCCCCGTCGCGGAGGGGATCGGCGCACACGGGCAACACGAGCGGCGCGGAATGGATCACGACGGGCGCGGGCGCGCGCCGGCCCAGACCCGGCCCGGCACGCTTGGCAGACGGCATCAGAACTCCCCGTGGGATCTAGCCCTCAGGGCATTAAACGTGAACCCCGGACAATGACGCAATCAGGACGAACTATGCGAATCCCTAGGTAAGTAGCGCCCGGACAACCGCGCGAGTTTGAGACTCAGGTGCAGGGCGAGCCGCTCGCCGCCGTCCTTCAGGTCGGTACGCGCGAGCTCCTCCACCCGCTGCAGCCGGTAGTAGAGCGACGTCCGGTGCAGCCGCAGCGCCCGCGAGGTCGCCACCGCGCTGCCCGCCAGGTCGAGGTACGTCTCCAGTGTCTCCAGCAGCGGCAGGTACTGCGCGTCCCCGAGCAGCCCTTCCAGCCCCGGATGCAACTCCTGGTCGGGCAGCTGGGTGAGCATCCGGTACACGCCCAGCCGCGCCCACTCCGCCGTCCGCCCCAGCCCCGGCACCCGCGCGGTCACCTCGGCCGCGTGCCTGGCCTCCCGGTACGACTCCGCCGCCGCCGCCAGCGCCGGCCTGGCCCGCCCGATCCCCACGACCACGGGCACCGGCATGGCCGCGTGCAGTTCGTCGGCCGGCACCGGCGGCCCCGCGGTGAGCAGCGCGGCGTGGTCGTAGCGCACCAGGTGCAGCGGATGATGCCCGCTCAGCCGCCGCCGCAGCGCCAGCAGCCCCTGCTCCAGCGCCAGCCTGAGCGCGTCGTCCGGCTCGGCCGTGCGCGGCCTGGCCACCAGCACGGTCACCGCCTGCGACTGCGGGAACGCCCCCGCCTCGATCAGCTGCTTGGCGGCGTTCGCGGCGGGGTCCCGCTCGCCGAGCAGCAGCCCGGTGACCGCCTCCAGCTCCCGGTGCGAGGCCAGCCCGCTGGCCAGGCTCTCGTGGAACAGGGCCAGCGCCAGGCCCGGCACGGCCGCCGCCGCCTCGGCGACCGCCGCGTCCGGCATGGGCGGCTCCACGTCGATGAACCACAGGAAGCCGAGCAGCCCGTCGGCGTGCCGGATCGGGACGCACACGCGCGGCAGGAGCCCCAGGTGCGGCGCTCCGGGGGTGCGCAGCGGGTCGGTGGCCTCCTGGATGCCCGACTCGCGCAGCCACTGCCGTACCTCCGGCACGGTGTGCCGGCGCAGGATCGAGTCGCGGCGGACGTCGTCCATGGCGCCGCTCTGCTCGCTGTACGCCACCACGCGCTGGACGCGGTCCTCCAACAGCAGCGGCCGGTCAAGACGGGCGGCGAGCTCGTCCACGATGCGCTGGAGATCCGCCACAGACCCACCCCTACCTGGAAATTTCAACAAGTGACGGAAACGCCACTCCAGGTCTTCCCTACAACTGTTCGGTGATCTCCGTCAATAACGTCTATACCGTCAATCCGTGAATGCCCCGAAGAAGCTGCTGAAGGGTTTGCTGGCGGCCATCGTGCTGATCCCGGTGAGCCTGATGGCGACCCCTGCTTCCGCAGCACCCCCCACAGATCCCGAGCACCCGTGGCGGCAGGAACACTGGCCGCAGACGCAACCCTGGCAGCTCGACGCACCCGCCGAGGCCCAGGCCATGCGCACCCGCCCGCCGGGCGACATCAAGCCCATCGACCCGCAGAACTGGGAGAATCCCGACCACATGACGTGGGCGGACTACAAGAAGCCGCCCGGCACCAACTGGAACGACCCCTCGGTCAAGGGCTCGCAGCGCACCTTCAAGGGCGCGCTCGTGCTGCTCGACTACCCCAACCAGCAGTTCGTGGTGACCCAGCCCAAGGGTTCGACGATCTACGCCAACCCGAGCGCCGAGGCCCACGACATCCCGCGTGACCAGGTGGCGAAGTTCTACCAGGACTTCCTCAACACCCCGAACGACCTCAACAAGGGGCACACCATCCACGAATACTGGATGGAGGACTCCGGCGGCCGGATCGGCGTGGAGCTCACCGGCTTCGGCCCGTACACGATGCCGGGCAAGGACCACGAGTATGCCATGGAGTACCAGCGCGAGGCGTGCCCGGCCGGCGACACCTGCAACAAGAACCTGCGCACCGACGGCAACGCCGCCTGGCTCGCCGCCGTCGGCCCGGACGTGGCCGCCCAGTTCGACTTCGTCTTCTACCTCAGCGCCGGCCAGGACGAGTCGTCCACCTGGCAGGAGTTCGGGATGATGAAGTTCCCGACCAAGGAGGACGTGCCCGACGAGTGGGGCCCGCCCGACCCGGCCCTGCCCAACTGGTCCAGGACCCGCTACGTCGAGTGGAGCTCCTGGCAGGCCGGCTCCAACTTCTGGCCCAACGCCCGCTTCGGCGTCGACTCGGTCCAGGCCGAGAGCTCGGGCATGGCGGTCTACGCCCACGAGCTGAGCCACATCTTCGGCATCGCCGACAACTACAACAACCCGTACGCCGTGCCGCCGAAGAGGGCGTACACCGGCATCTGGGAGATGCTCAGCCGAGGCAGCTTCAACGGCCCCGGCGGCCCGCACTCGCGCTGGCTGATCCCGCCCACCGCCGGCGCGTCCATGGGCGCCCAGCACATGCTCCGCAACAAGATCAAGCTGAACATGGTGGACGAGCAGAACGTCCTGCGCCTGTCGCGCGAGGCGCTCGACGAGTCCGGCCTGGTCACGGCCAAGGTGCTGGCCCGCGCGGTGCAGCCGGGCCAGAGCGAGCTGTCCGGCGTCAACGTCTCCTTCGACACCGGCGACAAGAGCGCGTGCGACCGGGCCGACCCGCTCTGCGACGGCGGCGCCTACGAGAACTACACCGTCGAGGTCGTGGACCGCATGGGCAGCGACTCCTTCACCCCCGACTCCGGCGTCCTGCTGGCCAAGACCAAGAACCAGGACAACCCGGCCCCATTCGAGTGGGTGATCGACGCCAACCCGGCGGACATCGGCATGACCGACTACGTCCTGCCCGACGGGACCAAGGTGCCGATCACGATCGGCGACTACCGCCAGCTCTCCGACGCCCTCTTCCACGCCGGCACCGACTCCGGCAGCGAGTACGAGTACGTCGACGAGGCCAACCGCCTGCACTTCTACGTCACCGACCTCAAGCGCAACCGTGACGGCGAGCTGTCCTACACCGTGGCGATCCGCTCGCTCGACGGCGCGGGCCCGCAGCGCCGCGGGCTCAAGCTCCTGCCCGCCGCCGGCATCCCCACCGGCAAGAACCTCTCCACCTGCAAGTTCCCGCTGTTCAACACCGGCAAGGCGACCCCGGCGCAGGGCCAGCACCCGGAGGACGTCAGCGCCTACCTGAACTCCGACCTCTACCGCCTCAAGGCCGAGGTCCAGGGCAAGGGCTGGACCGCCCAGCTCCCCAACGCCCTGGCCTCCGTCGCGTTCGGCAAGCAGTCGCTCGTGAGCGTCAACGCCGTGCGCGAGGCCGGCGGCGACCGGCTGGCCAGGGTCAAGCTCACCGCCACCTCGGAGAGCGACCCGACCAAGACCATGACGGCCACCTGTCACGTGATCGGCCTCTGAAACCGACGATGGGGTACGGCTGGCGCGGGCCGTGCCCCATCGGCTTGAATCACCCCGGGAAGGGGGTGTTCGTTGGCAGGGGACCTGCCCGACAAGGTGACAGGGGGCTTACCCGACAAACCGCGACGGCGGCGGAAGCTGCCGTGGGCGGCGCCCGTCTCCGCCGGCCTGGCGGCCGCCGCGGCGAGCGTGCTGGCCGCGTCCGTGGAGTGGGAGCTCCCGCCCGCCGCCAAGATCGGCGTGACCATGGCCGCCGCCCTGCTCGTCGGGCTGACCACCTGGGCCACCACCGAGTCGCGCAGCAACAGGCGCCAGGCCCGATCGGAGCCGGGCTCGGTCGCCCCCGACCAGTGGCCGCCCGTCCCCGAGCACTTCACCGGCCGCGCCGAGGCGCTGGCCGAGCTCCGCGAGGTCTTCACCACCCGGAGGAGGTCCTCCGACCTCTCCCCGCCGCTGGTCGTCTCCGTGTACGGCCGGGGCGGCGTCGGCAAGTCCGCGCTCATGACCAGGTTCGGGCAGGAGGTCGCCGGCTGGTTCCCCGACGGCCGCCTCTACGCCAACCTGCGCGGCGGCGTGGACGCGCCCGTGCGGCCCGAGGAGGTGCTGATCGGCTTCCTGCGCGCGCTGGACGTGCGCCTCACCACCGACCCCGGCGGGCTGGAGGAGCTGCGCAAGCTCTGGCTGACCTGGACCAAGGGCCGCAGGATCCTCATCGGCCTGGACAACGCCCACGACGCCGCCCAGGTCAAACCGCTGATCCCGGCCGAGCCGGGCTGCGCGGTGCTGGTCACCTCGCGGGCGCCGCTGTTCCTGAACGGCACGCACGACACGCGGCTCGGCGTGTTCAGCGAGGCGCACGGCGTGGAACTGCTGGCCAGGCTGGCCGGCGGCGCCCGGATCGTCGAGGACCTGGACGCCGCCAAGGAGGTCGTGCGGCTCTGCGACTACCTGCCGCTGGCCATCAACATCTGCGGCGGCCGGCTCGCCACCCGCGAGCAGTGGACGATGCGCGAGATGGCCGGCCGGCTGGCGGACACGCGCCGCCGCCTCGACCAGCTCGAGGTGGCGCCCACGGTGGACAAGAGCGTGCGCGCCTCCGTACAGCTCAGCTACGACGACTGCACCGGCATGCAGCGCCGCCTGCTGCGCCTGCTCAGCGCCCTGACCGCGCCCGACGTGCCCGGCTGGGTGGCCGGCGAGCTGCTCGACATCTCCGGGCTCGACGGCGCCGACCAGCTGGAGGCGCTCATCGACGCCCAGCTCGCCGAGTGCTCGGGCACCGACCAGACCGGCGCGATGCGCTACCGCCTGCACGACCTGGTCAGGGTGTTCGCCGCCGAGCTGGCCGGCCAGGACGGGGAGGAGCGCCGCAGGGCCGCGATCGAGCGCGTGCTGTACGGCTACCGCCGCCGCGCCGAGGAGGCGGCCCAGAACCGCTGGCCGCAGGACTGGAGCCGGGGCGGCCGGCGGTCGAGCGCCGACGGGCAGGTCAAGGCCGGCGACTGGCTCAACGCCGAGCGGCTCTCGCTCCTCGCCATGATCAACCTGGCCCACCAGCTCCGGCTGTGGGAGCTGACATGGGGACTGGCCAGGGCGTTCTGCTCGCTGTGCCATTCGCTGCGGGCGTACTGGGCCGACTGGTCGGCGGTGGCGCGGATCGGCTGCGAGGCCGCCGCGCACACCGGCGACCGGCGCTCGCTGGCCATCGCGCTGCTCGACAGCGCCGCCGTCCACGGCGGCCTGGGCGTGCGCGGGCGGGCGCTGGACGAGGCCGAGCGCGCGCTGGAGATCTGCACCGAGCTGGGCGAGTCGTGGTGGGCGGCCAGGGCCATGCGGACGATCGGGATGACGCTGTTCAGCGACGGACACCTGGACCGGGCGCAGGACTTCCTCATCGGGGCCATCACCGCGTTCAAGGGCGAGGACGACCCGTGGTGGATGGCCCGCACCCAGCGCAACCTGGCCGAGATGCGCATGGCCGAGCGGCGGCCGGAGGAGGCCAGGGAGCTGCTGGAGGACGCGCTGGAGATCTTCAAGCGGGCCGGCAACCGCTACTCCGAGGCCCAGACCCTGCGCGTCTACGGCGAGGTGCTGGCGGCGCAGGCGCGCGGCGAGTATCGCGCGGGTGACCACCGGCCGGCCGCCAACCTGTTCGCCAGGGCCGGGTTCAGCCTCGACCGGGCGTCCGAGATGTTCAGGCAGCGCGGCGAGCTGTGGGAGGAGGCCCGCTGCCTGCGGGCGGCCGGGGAGGTCGGCGATCCGGCTAACGGGCTGCGCGAGCTGGACTACGTCCGGCGGGCCGAGGAGATCCTGGTCGCGCTGGGCGATTCATGGGGGGTGGCCCGGAACGCGGTGTCGGCCGGGCGGGCGCTGGCCAGGCTCGGGCGGATCGAGGAGTCCGACCGGGAGCTGCGGCGGGCGATGCAGGCGTTCGCGGAGCTGGAGGACCGGTGGTGGATGGCGATGAGCCTGCGCTACCTGGGCGAGGCGCACCTCGACGCGGGCGGGCACGAGGCCGCCGTGGAGCCGCTGGAGCAGGCCAGGGAGATCTACCGCAGCCTCGGGAACGAGGCCGGCATGCGCAGGACCCTGGAGCTCCTGCGGCGCGCGACGCCCGCCACCTAGGTGAGCGGGCTGCGTAGCAGCTCCCCGGCCGCCTGTCTGGCCTGCAGGATGCTCTCCTCGAACAGCTTGCGCACGTGTGCCGCCTGGTCGGACAGCTCCCTGATGCGCTGGTGGGCCAGCTCGTCGCGCACGTTCTCGGCCAGGAGCTGCTGGTACTCGGGGGTCTTGGCGGCCAGCCGCTCCAGCCGGGTGTGGGCGTGGTAGACCTTGTCCGCCTTGAGCACCTGCTTGGCGTACTTCTCCAGGTGGCGTACGCGCTGGGACAGCGACGTCCAGGCGGCGTCGAGCGCGCTCGTGTACGGCTTGAACGCGTCCTCCATGCCCGGCGGCAGCTCGCGCGGGATGAGCTTGCCGTGCTCGGCGTGCATCGACGACAGCCGCCGCAGCCGCTGGGCGATCTGCCAGATCTCCTCGGGCAGCGACACGGTGTTCTCGATGCTGTCGATCAGGCCGGCCTTGTGCACCTTGGAGTTCATGATCGCTTCGACGGCGTTCTGCGCCCGCCGCAACAGCATCTGGCAGGGATAGTCCAGGTCCTCCGGCAGGATGTAGTGCTCGGCGTGCGACTGGGCCAGCCGGAGTCTTCGCCTGGTGGACCGATATGTGGTGTCCATCGCCATCCACCGGATCAGGACGATCAGGCCGACGCCCATGCCCGCGACGAACAGGCCCGGGCTGCCGGTCAACATGTAGATCAGCAGCAGGAAGGCGGGCAGGACGAAGAGCAGGGCGGGGTTGTGGGTGGTGTCCATGCGCGCGCCGGAACGAGCCAGGCGGAGAATGTGCGGGCTCGACCGCAGCTCGACCGAGATCTCCGGGTGCAGCGAAGGATCGATCACCAGCCGTGGAGGCAGAGCTCGTGGATCCATACGTTCATGCTGCGTTATGAACCTCGAATCCGCTCATGTTTGGCGGACATATAGGGTCGTAATAATGAGCGAGATGACGAGGTGGATCGACCTGGAAGGCGCGGTGAACGCGCGTGACCTGGGCGGATTGCCGACTCGTGACGGTGGCCGCACCCGTCACGGGCGGATCTTCCGTGCCGACAATCTGCAGGGTCTCACCCCCGCGGACGTGGCCCTGCTCGTGGGCGAGCTGAAACTGCGGCACGTGGTGGACCTCCGCTCCACGGCCGAGGTGTCGCTGGAGGGCCCCGGCCCGCTGACCCAGGTGCCGGAGGTGCGGCACCACCATCTGACGCTGTTCGCGGAGGGCGGCCGGCACACCGACGTCGAGGCGGACAGCATCGACGGCGACCGGGTGCTGCCGTGGGCCGAGCGGGTGCTGGACGAGGAGCTGCGGGTGACCGGGTTCTACTTCGGCTACCTGCGCGACCGGCCGGACGCCGTGGTGGCCGCGCTGCGGGTGATGGCGATGGACGACGGGGCCTCCCTGGTGCACTGCGCGGCGGGCAAGGACCGCACCGGGGTGCTGTCGGCGCTGGCGCTGGAGATCGCGGGGGCGACCCGGGCGGCGATCGTCGAGGACTACGTGGCCACGGGGGAGCGGCTGGAGCTGATCCTCAAGCGGCTGCGGGGCAGCGACACCTACCGGGGCGACCTCGACTCCCGCCCGGCCGACGACCACATGCCGAGGGCCCGCTACATCGAGCAGTTCCTCGGCGTGCTGGAGGACCGGTTCGGCGGGCCGATGGGGTGGCTGGCCCGGCACGGCTGGACGGACGCCGACACCGCCGCCATGCGCGCCCGCCTGCGCGACTGACCCGCGCGGCGGTCAGCTCAGGTGGACGACGATCCGCTGGGTGGCCGACAGGCGGGCCGCCTCGAGGACGGCCAGCACCTCGACCGCGCTCTCCGGATCCACCGGCGGCGCCGCGCCCTCGCGCAGCGCCGCCGCCACGCCCCGGTAGAAGTCGAGGTACGAGCCCGGCTCGGTGCGTACGATCTCCCGCTCGTCCGGCGTGCCCAGCACGCCCCAGCGCTCCTCCTCGTCGTCGCCGAACCCCGGCGAGTCAGGCGTCATGCCGGTCCGCAGCCGCTCCTCCTGCACGTCCATCCCGTATTTCTCGAAGGCCGCGGAAGAGCCGAGCACCCGGAACCGGGGCCCCGGCCGGGCGGCCATCGAGCCGGCCCACAGGTGTGACCGGGCGTCGCCGGCATGCGTCAGCGCGATGAACGTGTCGTCGTCCGCACCCACCCCCTGGCGCCGGACATTGCTCTCGCAGTAGACCTCGCGCACCGGCCCGAGCAGCTGCACCGCCTGGTCGACGAGGTGGCTGCCCAGGTCGTAGAGCAGCCCGCCGACCTCCTCCGGGCCGCCGGCCTCGCGCCAGCCGCCCTTGGGCACCGGCCGCCACCGCTCGAACCTCGACTCGAACCGCAGCACCTCG
Organism: Nonomuraea sp. KM90; assembly: GCF_052246675.1. Lineage (NCBI taxonomy): Bacteria > Bacillati > Actinomycetota > Actinomycetes > Streptosporangiales > Streptosporangiaceae > Nonomuraea > Nonomuraea sp. KM90. Next base: position 62,420 of record NZ_JBQQCB010000029.1, read on the forward strand.
CCCAGCCGCCCCTCGCCGGCCAGCCGCCGCACGGTGCGGAAGTCGCCGTCCCAGCGCCGGTTGTGGAACACGGTCAGCATGAGGCCCCGCTCCTTGGCCAGGCGCACCAGCTCGCGCCCCTCCTCGGCGGTCCTGGCCAGCGGCTTGTCCACGACCACGGGCAGGCCCTGGGTGAGCGCGGCGGCGGCCGTGGCGACGTGGGTGCGGTTGGGGGAGGCGACCACGACGAGGTCGCACCGCTCCCACAACTGCTGGACGTCGGCCACCGCCGCCGCGCCGTATCTCCCGGCGACCTCGGCCTGGCGATCGGGATTCCTGGTCACGACGGCCGCCAGCGACAGGCCGGGGGTGGCGTGGATGAGCGGGGCATGGAAGTAGGCCCCCGCGGTGCCGTAGCCGACCAGCCCGACCCGGATGTCACTCATCGATCCAGGCTATATGGACGGCGGGCGCTACTCGTCGTCCCGCTCGGCGAGGAAGCGCTCGAACTGGGCGGCGAGCTCGTCGCCCGTGGGCATGGGCGTCGTCTCGGCCATCAGGTTCTCCCGCTCCGCGCCGCCCGCGAACGCGTCGTACTGCTGCTCCAGCCCGCTGATCGCGGTGGACAGCTCGGTCGAGGCCTGGATCTGCTCCTCGATCTCCGTCGTCGTACGCCGGGCGGCGTCGCGGAGCCCGTCCATCGGGAACACCAGCCCCGTGCCCCTCGTCACCGCCTCCAGGCCGGTCACGGCGGCGGTCGGGTATTCGGCCTGCGAGAGGTAGTGCGGCACGTGCACCGCGTATCCCAGCGCGTCGTGCCCCTGCGCCCCGAGCCGCAGCTCCAGCAGCGCCGCGACGCTCCCCGGCACCTGGACCCGCCCGAACGCGCTGGTCTGCGAATTGATGAGCTCGGGCCGGCTGGCGTGCATCGTGATACCGAGCGGCCGGGTGTGCGGGACCGCCATCGGGATCCCGTGCAACGTCACGATCTTGCTCACCCGCAGCCGCTCGACCAGCGCCGCCACGGCCCTGGTGAACAGCTCCCACTCCCGGTCGGGCTCGGGCCCGCTCATCACCAGGAACTGCGTCCCCGTCGAGTCCTTCGCGACATGGACGGCCAGCTCCGGGCTCTCGCACTCCACCCACCGGTCGGTGTCGAAAGTCATGATGGGCCGCCGGGACCGGTAGTCGAGCAGCCGGTCCACGTCGAACGTCGCCACGACCCGGTGCTCCAGCTCGGCCAGCAGGTGGCCCAGCGCGAGACGTCCAGCGCCGCCGGCGTCGACGAAACCGTCGAAGTGGTACAGCAACACCGGATCGGGCAGCTCGGGCGCGTCGTCTGCGAGCTTGTAGAGATCCTTCGGGTCGAACACGGTTGGACAGCCTTTCCCTAGGTACTCTTCTCCAGAACCTACGGCGCGTCGGAACGATTCCGTGCAGGGCACCCTATCGAGGGACAATGGGGTCATGGACGGGGACCCGGAGCTGGAGGAGTTCGCCACCAGGATGTTCGACCTGGCCAGGGCGGGCGACACCGAGGCGCTGCGCGCGTACGTCGAGGCCGGGGTGCCGGCCAACCTGACCAACGGCAAAGGTGACACTTTGCTGATGCTGGCGGCTTATTACGGTCACGCTGAGACCGTACGCATGCTTGTAACACGCGGCGCCGATCCGAACCGGGTCAACGACCGTGGGCAGACGCCGCTCGCCGGTGCCGTGTTCAAAAAGGAGTCCGCCGTGGTCAGGGCCTTGTTGGAGGCTGGTGCCGACCCCGATGCCGGTCAGCCCTCCGCCAGGGACACCGCGCTAATGTTCGCAAATGACCAGTTTATCCAATGGTTCTCGCATAGTGATTCATAGTATGAAATAAGCATTAAAGGGCTCGAAGTTGTCGAGTGTGGCCTTTCGAACAGTCCATAGTCATGCTGGATGGCGTGGCTACTTCTGCGCACTCCTTCAGTAGGCGACCACTCCACATCCCTCCGCTGCCATGTCCGTTCCCGAATGAGATCAACGTTCATGCCTCGGAGGTCGACGCGGAGAGCCACGCATGGCTGGCCGCCTCACACATGCTCAACGGCGCCGACACGATCGAGCACTTCCGGCGCTCCAAGATCGGCCTGCTCGCGGCACGCACGAACCCCACCGTGCCGCGTGACAGCCTCCGGCTGATCAACGACTGGTACAACTGGCTGTTCGCCTTCGACGACGCGTTCTGCGAAGGCGAGCTGATGGGGCACCGGGCCTCCGCACTCGCCCGCGCCCTGCCGCCGCTCCTCGAGATCCTCGACGGGCGCCGGGAGGCCGGAGCCGACGACCCGTTCGGCCTCGCCCTCAGCGAGCTCCTCCGCCGGATCTCGGAGTACGCCACCCCCGCGCAGGTGGACCGGTGGCGGACCACGGTGAAGGAATACCTTTTCGCCCAGATCTGGGAGGCGGCCAACCGGGAGGCCGACCTCATCCCCACCCCCGAGGACTACGTGCTGATGCGCCGCATCACCGGGGCCACCTACACCTGCTTCGCGCTCATCGACGCAGGAGGCGGCTACCGGCTGGAGGCGGAGGAGTGGCACCACCCCGACGTGCGGATGCTCTCCGACCTGGCGTGCGACCTCATCGGCTGGGACAACGACCTGCTGTCATACGCGAAGGAGCGCGGCAACGACAAGGCCCGGCACAACCTCGTCACCGTACTGGCCACCCACAAGTCGCTCATCCTCCAGGACGCGCTGCGCGAGGTCTCGGAGATGCACAACGACGCGATCGCCGCGTTCCTCGACCGCCGGACGGCGCTCGAGCACTGGGCTCCCCTCCCGGTCCGCAAGTACGTACGCGGCCTGGAGCACTGGGTGCGCGGCCACATAGAGTTCTCGCTCGGCAGCGCGCGCTACGTGCACGCCTGGCCTGACGGCACCCGCTGGCCCCAGGCCGTCTAGAAGGTCCCGCTTCCCGAAGAGGTCCCGCTGTCCAAAGGTCCCGTTTCAGCTCTCGTCAGGGGCGTCCGGATCGTCGAGCGCGAGTCCGGACGCCTCGTCGAGGTCGAGCCGGGCGCCCTCCTCGAACGCGTCCTTGTAGGCCAGCTCACCCATGTGCCGCTTGCACTCGCGTACGCAGGAGTCGTGCTCCCCGGTCATCCACGGCGCTCCGAGCTGCGGCAGGCCGGCCGTCCGCCAGTTCTGCTGCAGCGCCCCGAGCAGCCGCGCGGCCAGCGCGACCTGGTCGGACGCGGCGAAGATCCGCGCCGCCGTCTCCAGCGCCAGCAGCATGCCGAGCGTGTCGTGGAAGTGCCGCTTGATGCGCAGCGCCTCCCTGGTGTTCTGCAACGCCTCCTCGTGCCGGCCCGACGCGAGACGGGTGCCGGCCAGCGCCCACTGCGCGTGCGAGCTGAGCCACAGCTCGCCGCGCTCCGTGCACACCTGCAGGCAGTCCTGCAGCAGCGACTCGGCCTCGTACAGCTCCCCCTGCGCGGTCAGCACCAGCGACAGCTCGACGATGGCGGGCAGCAGGCCGGGGTTGAGCTCCTTGTTGTCGGTGTTGAACTCGATCGCCACGCCCAGCAGCGCGCTGGCCTTCTGCAGGTCACCCTGGAGCAGCGCCGCCGTGCCCTGCATCTTGGAGGCCAGGATCACCGCCCTGGAGTCGCCCACCCGGACGGCCTCGGTGCTGCACTTCTCGGCCGCCTGGAGCGCCCCGGCGCTGTCGCCCTGGGCGCTCTTGACGTAGGAGAGCACCCACAGCGCCTTGCACCGTTCCTTGCTCACCGTGGGGTTGGCCTCCAGCGCCCGCTCCAGGTAGAGGCGCCCCTCGCGGGCGAACCCGCAGCACACCCACATGAACCACAGCGACGACAGCAGCGTCAGCGCGAGCGAGGACTTGCCCGGCGAGTTGAGCGCGTGCTCCAGCGCGACGCGTACGTTGTCGTGTTCCTGCCGCATCCGGACGAACCAGTAGATCTGCCGCGGCCCCGACCAGGCGTCCTCGCTGCGCTGGGCCAGGCTCAGGTAGTACTCCAGATGCCGCTGGCGCATCTGCTCCTTCTGGCCGAGCTTCTCCAGCCACTCCTCGCCGTATTCGGCCAGGGTGTCGATCAGCTTGTAGCGCACCCCGGCGTGGTTGCTCCTGATCAGCAGGATCGACTTCTCCACCAGCCCCGTGACGAGGTCGGTGATGTCCTCCGACGGCAGCCGCCCGTCGGAGCAGACGAAGCGGGCGGCGTCGAGCTCGAAGTCGCCCGCGAACACCGACAGCCGCGCCCACAGCAGCCGCTCGGCGGGCTCGCACAGCTCGTGGCTCCAGCCGATGGCCGCCCGCAGCGTCTGGTGGCGGGGCAGCGCGGTCCGGCTGGCCCCGGCCAGCAGGCTGAACCGGTCGGCGAGCAGCCCGAGGATCTGCTCCACGGACAGGGCCCGCAGCCGCACCGCGGCCAGCTCGATGGCGAGGGGGATGCCGTCGAGCCGGCGGCACAGCTCGGCGACGGGCGCGATGTTGTCCTCGTCGAGCACGAAGTCGGGCACGCTGGCCCCGGCACGGGCCGCGAAGAGCTGCACCGACTCGTTGGTGAACAGGCTCTCGGCCGGATCGTCGCCCGGCACCTGCAGCGGCGGCACGGGGACCACGTGCTCGTAGGGCAGGTGCAGCGACTGGCGGCTGGTGGCCAGCACCTTCAGGTTGGGCGCCGCCTCCAGCAGCTCGTGGACCAGCTCGGCGCAGCCCTGCACCAGGTGCTCGCAGGTGTCGATGATGAGCAGCATGTCGCGCTCGCCGACCCACTCCGACAGCGACTCCGACTCCGCCCGTGACGACTGGTCGGCGATGCCGAGCGCGGAGGCGATGGTGTGCTTGACCATGCCGGCGTCCTGCAACCGGGCCAGGTCGGCGAACCAGACACCGTCGGGATAGTGGGCGCGCACCTGATGAGCCAGCCGCAGCACGGTGCGTGACTTCCCCACACCGCCGATGCCGGTGACGGTCACCAGGCGGGATTCGCCCAGGTGCCGTTTGAGGTTGGCGAGGAGACGTGTCCGTCCGATGAAGCTGGTGAGCTCCGCCGGTAGATTGCCTTCTCTCCGCCAGCCTGACGGGGTGGCCATGGGCAGCCTCACGGGGGGATCGGCGACACCTGCTCTCGCATCGTACAGCGGCGCCCGCGGCCTGTCCTTGGACCTGCGGACACGCCGGGTATCGGTTTGTCCGCCTCGGTAGTATGTACGGCGTGGAAGATTTTCTACCCGAGCAGACCGCCGACGACACCGACCTCGGCTGGGGTGACTGGCGGGAGCGCGACACCGACGCCTTCTACCTCGACAACAGGCCCCCGCACTGGGACTGACACCTGCCGTGCACACGTTGCGCCCCGCCGTCCCTGACGACTACGACGCCATCGCGGCCGTGGTCGACGACTGGTGGGGCCGTCCGGTCCTGCCCGCCCTGCCCCGGCTCTTCCTCGACCACTTCCACCGCACGAGCCTGATCGCCTCGTCCGGCACGGGCGCGCTGGCCGGGTTCCTGATCGGGTTCCCGTCGCCGTCGCTGCCCGACGAGGCGTACATCCACTTCGTCGGCGTCTCTCCCGCCGCCCGGAAGAGCGGCCTGGCCCGGATCATGTACGAGCGGTTCTTCGACCTCGCCCGGGGGCACGGCCGGCTTGTCGTCAGGGCCGTCACCGCGCCGGTCAACGAGACCTCGATCGCCTTCCACCGGCGCATGGGCTTCGAGGCCGGCGACCCCGTGCCCGGCTACAACGGCCCGGGCACCAGCCTGGTGACGTTCGTCCGCGAGATCTGACCGGGCCCCCGCGTCCGGGCCGGAGGTCGCGCCTGGAGGAGAGGTGCGCTCGGCCTCCCCCCGGCCCCGGCCCCGGCCGAGCGGGTGCGGTGCCGGGCCTCGGGCGGGCGTACGCCCTCCAGCGCGTACGCCCGCGCCCGTCACACCCTCGCCGCTGATGACCAGCACGTCGAAGTCCGCTCGGCGAGCCGATCGGGCGTCTCCTGCCGCTTTTCCGGCGCCGAGCCCGCCGCTCGTCCTACGGCGCGACCCTCACTTTGAGCAACAGATCGCACACAGTCTGTATGTAATCCCCGGAATCGGGAATGGCACACAACGCTGCAAAGGAGGTGACAGGTGGCCGGACGACTGGGTCGGATGGGGCTGGCCGGCGAGCTCATCGCGGAGTGCGCCGGGACGATGGTGCTCATCCTGTTCGGGGCGGGGGTCGTCGCCCAGGTGGTGGCGGCGGAGCTCGGTGACCACGACAGCATCGCCTGGGCGTGGGGGATCGGGGTCGCGCTCGGCGTCTATGTCGCCGGCCGCACCACGGGCGCGCACCTCAATCCCGCCGTGACGGTGGGTTTCGCCCTGTTCCGCGGCTTTCCGTGGCGCAAGGTCGCGCCGTACGCCATCGCGCAGACGATCGGGGCCTTCATCGGCGCGCTCATCGTGCGCTGGAACTACGCCGAGATCCTGGCCATGGCCGACCCCGGACGTACGATCAAGACCCAGATCGTCTTCTCCACCCTGCCCGGCAACGGCACCCTGCCGGTGTCGCAGTGGGGCGGGCTGCGCGACCAGATCATCGGCACCGCGATCCTGCTCTTCGTCATCTTCGCCCTGTCCGACACCGCGAACATGGCGCCTAGCGCGAACATGGGGCCGTTCGTCATCGGCCTGCTCATCGTCGCGATCGGCATGTCGTTCGGCGCCGACGCCGGCTACGCCATCAACCCGGCGCGCGACTTCGGGCCCCGCCTGGCCAGCTTCCTCACGGGCTACGGCGGCGCGTGGCGAGATCAGTACGGCGACCTGTACTTCTGGGTCCCGATCGTCGGGCCGCTGATCGGCGGCGTCATCGGGGCCTGGCTGTACCAGGTGTGCATCGCCCGGTTCCTCCCCCAGGGCGAGGACCGCGACACCGTGAAGCCGTCCGACTGACGTCCGATCTGAGGAGAACGCCATGCCTGATTTCGTCGGCGCCGTCGACCAGGGCACCACCAGCACCCGCTTCATGATCTTCGATCACGAGGGCGCCGAGTACGCCAAGTTCCAGCTCGAGCACGAGCAGATCCTGCCCCGGGCCGGCTGGGTGGAGCACAACCCGATCGAGATCTGGACCAGGACCGCCGCCGTCGTCCAGACGACGCTGCAGCGCACGGGGCTGCACGACAACGACCTGGCCGCGCTGGGGGTGACCAACCAGCGGGAGACCACGGTGGTGTGGAACCCGCGCACCGGACGCCCGTACTACAACGCGATCGTGTGGCAGGACACCCGCACCGACCAGATCGCCGCCGCCCTCGACCGGGACGGCCGAGGCCAGGTCATCCGCGACCGTACGGGCCTGCGGCCGGAGGCGTACTTCTCCGGTGGCAAGATCCAGTGGATCCTGGAGAACGTCGACGGCGTCCGCGAGGCGGCCGGCCGGGGCGAGGCCGTCTTCGGCAACACCGACACCTGGACCCTGTGGAACCTCACCGGCGGCGTCAACGGCGGCGTGCACGTCACCGACGTGACCAACGCCAGCCGCACCATGCTGATGGACCTCGACACGCTGGACTGGGACGACGAGCTCCTGTCGTACTTCGGCATCCCGCGCGAGATGCTGCCCGAGATCCGCCCGTCCGCCGACCCCACCGGCTACGGCGCCACCGTCCGGTACGGTCCGTTCGGCGGCGAGGTGCCCGTCACCGCCATCCTCGGCGACCAGCAGGCCGCCACCGTCGGCCAGGTCTGCTTCGCGCCCGGCGAGGCCAAGAACACCTACGGCACCGGCAACTTCCTGCTGCTCAACACCGGCACCGACCGCGTGCGCTCCGAGAGCGGCCTGCTCACCACCGTGGCCTACAAGTTCGGCGACGAGCCGGCGGTGTTCGCGCTGGAGGGCTCGATCGCGGTGACCGGCTCCGCCGTGCAGTGGCTGCGCGACCAGCTCCACCTGATCACGTCCGCGGCCCAGAGCGAGCCGCTGGCCCGGCAGGTGGAGGACTCCGGGGGCATGTACTTCGTGCCGGCGTTCTCCGGCCTGTTCGCCCCCTACTGGCGCGCCGACGCCCGCGGCGCCATCGTCGGCCTGTCCCGCTACAACAACGAGGCCCACCTCGCCCGCGCCACCCTGGAGGCCATCTGCTACCAGAGCCGGGACGTGGTGGAGGCCATGCAGCAGGACTCAGGGGTCGTCCTCGACGTGCTCAAGGTGGACGGCGGGGTCACGGCCAACAACCTGTGCATGCAACTCCAGTCCGACATCCTCGGCGTGCCCGTCAGCCGCCCGGTCGTCGCCGAGACCACGGCGCTCGGGGCCGCGTACGCCGCCGGGCTGGCCGTGGGCTACTGGCGGGACACCGACGAGCTGCGCGCCCACTGGGCGGAGGACCGCCGCTGGGAGCCGGGGTGGAGCGAGGAGCAGCGGGAGCGGGGGTACGCGGGCTGGAAGAAGGCCGTGACCAAGGCCTTCGACTGGACGAACTGACCTCGCCACGGCCGAGGACCCTGGTACAGACGGCGCCGGTCAAGGCGTGGGCGGTGTGGCGCAGGGTCGAGGCCGACCCCGTTTCGACCTGGGGCCCCGTCCGGACCCGGACGACCATCCGGGCCCGGATTCCCCGCCGACGCCTAACTGACCACGTCCTTGTGGCGGAAGCGCCGGAACGCGATCGCGATCAGAACGGCCGCATACGTGATCGAGACCGAGGCGCCCTTGGCCATCCCGCTCCAGTCCAGTTCCGGCGCCAGGGCATCCAGCCAGGCGTTGTTCCAGAACGTCGGCAGGAACTCGCGCAGCACCCCCAGGGCCTCGACGGCCTGCAGGATGTTGCACACGATCCACAGGCCGACCGCCCCGCCCACGGCCCCCAGCGGGGAGTCGGTCATCGTGGAGACGAGGAAGGCGAGGCCGGCGACCACGAGCTGGCTGACCAGGGCGTACCCGATCACGATCCCGAAGCGCGGCAGCACGTCGAGCGCCGGGATGGTCTCACCCGTCCCGGGCACCTGGATGTCGTCCCAGCCGAACGCCAGCGTGCCCGCGAGCAGCGCCATCAGCGGCAGGCAGATCACCGCCGCCGCCGAGTAGCCGAGCGCCACGATCAGCTTCTGCCGCAGCAGCCGGTCACGGGGGACCGGTGCCGCCAGCAGGTAGCGCAGTGACGACCAGTTGGCCTCGCTGGCCACGGTGTCGCCGCAGAACAGCGCGACCGCCACCACCAGCAGGAAGCTGGCCGACACCGACAGGGCGAAGGCGGCGAAGTTCAGGCCGCTCGCCGTGGCCAGGTCCGAGATGCGCAGCGCCGACTGTCCCTGCCCGCTCGACTGCGGCCCGAACTGGAACGCGATCACGAGGATCCACGGCAGCGCCAGCAGCAGCCCGAACATGACCAGCGTCCGCCGCCGCTTGAACTGCCTGACGATCTCCACCCGCAACGGCAGCGTGCGGTTCGGCGCGTAGCCGGTCGCGGCGGTCATGACTTGTCTCCGATGAGGTCGAGGAACACGTCTTCCAGGCGCGGCCCGTGCCCGTTGGCGCCGGCGGCCGAGCTGAGCAGCAACGACACCGGACCGGTCGAGACGAGCTGCCCGCGCCGCATGACCACGACGTGGCTGCAGGTCTGCTCCACCTCGGCCAGCATGTGGCTGGAGACGATCACGGTACGGCCGTCGCGCGCGTAGCGCTTGAGCACCTCGCGCATCTCCCGGATCTGGGGTGGGTCGAGCCCGTTCGTGGGCTCGTCGAGCACGAGCAGGTCCGGCAGCCCGAGCATGGCCTGGGCGATGGCCAGTCGCTGGCGCATGCCCTGCGAGTAGGTGCGTACGGCTCGTTCCAGGGCCTTGCCCAGGTTCGCGATCTCCAGCGCCTCGTCGAAGCGCGCGTCCGCCGTGGGCCGGCCGGTGGCGGCCCAGTAGAGCTCGATGTTGTCGCGTCCGGACAGGTGCGGCAGGAAGCCGGGCCCTTCGACGAACGACCCGAGCCTGGACAGTACGGGGGCGCCCGGGGTGACGCGCTCGCCGAAGATGCGGATCTCGCCGGCGTCCGGCTGGATGAGACCCATCATCATCCGCATCGTCGTCGTCTTGCCCGCGCCGTTGGGCCCGAGCAGGCCCAGGACCTGACCCTGCTCGACCCGGAACGACAGGCCGTCGACGGCCAGCTCGCCGTTGCGGTACGCCTTCGTCAGGCCACTGATCTCCAGCGGCACCTCGTCGGGTCGGGAGCCGAGCCCGTCGCGGCTCTTCCCACCATCCGACCGCAGCCCCGAGGCGCCGTCGCCACCTCCGTGGCTGCCGTTCGCGCCGGTGGCACCGGCGCGGACGGCCCCGACGCCGATGGCGGTGGTGGAACCGGTGCCGGCGGCGGTGGTGGAACGCGTGCCGGTGGCCTCGGTTGCGGCGGCCTCGGTGACGGTGGAGTCGGTGGCGGCGGACACGAGGGCCGGGGAGTCCTGCGGCTGCCCGAGCTCCTGGCCTGCCGTGACCACGGCGGGGCGGCGGCGCAGGCGGGAGCGGCCCGTGGAGCGGCCCGTGGCCAGCAGGATGGCGGCGGCCACCACGGCGGCCAGCGGCATCGCCCACACCCACCACGCCACGCCCGTCGGAGCGGCGGCCAGGGTGCGGACCGTGGGGACCATGAGGGTGGGAGAGGCCAGCGCGACCTGGTACGTGGCCGGCTCGGCAGGGGTCGCGAACCCCATGTCGGTCGTGGTCACGACCAGGCGCAGCCGGTGGCCCACGGCGAAGCGGTAGTCCACGGCGGGCAGGTTGACCGTGGCCTCCGCGCTGCCCGCCCCCTCGGGGATCGTCACCCGGATGGGCGCCACCAGCCCGGCGGGCAGGATGGGCATCTGGGTGCTGTCCGCCACGTCGTACAGCTTGGCGAACAGCGTCGCCTCGCCCTTGCCCGACACCTTGACCTTGACGGTGGAGCTGCCGGTGAGCTGGAGCGGGGCGGTGAGCGGGCCGGACTCGAACGTGGCGCTCTGGCCCGGCATGTCGATCGAGACACCGCCGGTGCTCTGGCCACCCAGCAGACCGCCGATGCCCGGCACGGTCGAGATGGAGGCGGGGGCGCCGCCGGGCGGGTTGACGATGTTCTGCGCGGGGCCGCTCAGCTCGACGTCGGAGGTGTCGGTCCCGGCGAGGCCCGGATAGGAGGTGGCCTCCGGGTGGAGACGGATGCGCTGGCGGGTGCCGGGGTCGCGGCCGCCGTCACGCGTCACCGTGAACGCGCTCACCGGCGGCGCCGCCTCGGCCGAGCCCTCACCCTTCAGGTAGCGGGCGAACCAGGCCGAGGACTGGTCGAAGAGCCAGTCGACCTCGCCGTTGCCGCCGTCGTGCCCGCCGTCGAACCAGGCCAGGCTCACCGGCGTGCCGGCGGCCGCGATGGCCTTGGCGTTGGCGTCGGCGTGGCCGAGCGGGAACAGCGAGTCGCGCTGGCCCTGGATCAGCAGGGTCGGCGCCTTGATCTGGCCGGCCACGGTGATCGGGCTCGACTTGCGCAGCAGCTCGACGGCCTCCGGCGTGGCCCTGCCGTCCTTGGCGACCTGCTGGTAGATGTCGCAGATCGCGGGCAGGAACCGGCCGCACCGCGCCTGCTCGGGCGTCAGCGGAGCGCCGGCCTCCCGCCGGCCCAGCAGCGACATGGTGTCCAGCGAGACGCCCTGGCCGAAGAAGATGCCGGCCCACATGCGCTTGAAGACCCCGCTCGCGGCACCGGAACCCTGACCGGCCGGGGCGGCGGCGCCGGAATCGGTGCCAGTGGTGGTGCCGGTAGTGGTGCCGGTGCTGTCAGCGGTGGTGCCGTCGGCGGTGGTGCCGTCTGTGGCGGTGGCCTGGGTGGAGGCGTTGGGGAACAGCGCGTCGGCCAGGTCGGACCAGGTGATCTGCGGCACGATCGCGTCGACCCGCTGGTCGTGGGCCGCCGTCATCAGGGCGATGGCGCCGCCGTACGAGCCGCCCGCGATGCCGACGCGCGGGTCGTTCGAGGCGTCGAGCTGGACCTCCGGCCGCTTGGCCAGCCAGTCGATCAGCTGCTTGACGTCCTTGACCTCGTAGTCGGGCGAGTTGAGCGCGATCTCGCCGGTCGAACGGCCGAAGCCGCGCGCCGACCACGTCATCACGGCATAGCCCTGCTGGGCCAGGCGGACCGCTTGATCCCTCATGCTCTGCTTGCTGCCGCCGAAACCGTGGGCGAGCAATACGGCAGGTGCCTTCCCGCCGTCGGGCGGCGGGAAGAACGTCGTATCGAGCTCGACCCGTTGGTCGTCGGCTGGTCCGTCGACGACGGTTATCTTCTGGTCCTGGCCCCGCACCGCAGGAGCCGACGGCCACACGAGCCACGTCGTCACCCCGATGAGGGCGAGTGCCACAACCAGTGCGGCCACACGCTTCATGCGGTGAGCCTACTTTCCGCACCTGAGAGATCCCTGAGACGGCGCTTTCGCCGGACCTGCGAAGAGGTGCTCTAGGGGGCTGAACTGGGCGATCTTGGAACCGGCTGATCGGGTAACCGGCGGATCACGACGCCTGCCGCTCGTCCTCGTCCGTGCCCGAGAGGGCCCGGGCCACGGTGAGGCTGTCCTCGTAGATGTGGTAGCGGGTGATCCGGCCGTTCTCGACCGTGAGGTGCAGGGCGAAGGGGGAGGTGTAGGCGGCACCGGTGGCCTTCACGGTCTGGACGATGTCGCCGAGGACGACCGCGTCGTCCCCGTCGGCGAGGATCCGCGTCACCGACGTGCCGTTCAGCTCACCCACGTGGTACGCGTCCAGCATGCGGAAATGCTCTGCCACGTCATGGCGGGTCGAACGGGGCCGGATCCACGGCACGGACGGGTGCCCTTCGGCGGGCCAGTTGAACCGCCAGTCACTCCGCTCCGCGAACAGCTCGGCGATCCGGTCGAAGTCGCCCTCACCCATACGGCGCAGCAGCTCTTGCACGGTCTCGCGAGTCGTCATGATTCGTCCTTGAAGTCTGTTTCGGTGGGCGTTGCTGCCACAGTCTCCTCTGGATCGCGCGGGTTGACGATTACCCGCGAGATAAGGGGCATGCCTATCTCGCCTGCCCGGTCAGGCCAGGATCGCGTAGACAGTCGTGGCGTGGGCCGCTGTTTCGGGGCTGCCCTCGGGCGTGAGGGTGATCTCCGAGAAGGCCAGCGTGCGGCCCAGCTTCGTGATGCGTACGTCGAGCAGGACGTCCTTGCCCACCACCGGGCGCTGGAACGTCGTTGACTGCTGAACCGTGGTCATCGGCACGAACTCACCGCGCGCCGAGGCGATGGCGATGGCCGTGGCCGTGTCGGCGGCTGCCATCATCGCCTGGCCGGACAGCCCGCCGCCCTCTCTGGCCAGGTCGTCGGACCAGGGCAGCCGCACGATCGCGTGGCGGTCGCCCACCTCCTCGACCCGCAGGCCGAGCTGCTGGATCCAGGGGGCGAAGTATTCCTGGAGGATCGCCTCTGCGTCTTCTGGAGTCACGCGGCCATCATGCACGCTGGAGTTCGTGCGCGGGCGGCCGTGCGAGAGAGCGGGAGGGTGAGATGTCGGAGATCGACGGCGGTCACCAGGCGGCAGGGCGGTCGGTGGTGGAGGTCTTCATCCCGGCCACCTACGACAGAGCCGTACCGTACGAGCTGTTCGCCCGGCTACGAGCCGAATCCCCCGTCTGCTGGATCCCCGAACCACCGCTGGGCCCCTGGCGGGAGGGGCCCGGTTACTGGGCGGTCTTCCGGCATCCCGACGTCAAGCACGTCCTCCGCAGCCCGCAGGACTTCTCCTCGCACCTCGGCGCCACCCAGATCCGCGACCCCGACACCCCTGCCGACCTCGAGTTCGTCCAGGTCCAGATGCTGAACATGGACCCGCCCGACCACTCCAGGCTGCGCAGGATCGTGGCGGCGGCGTTCACCCCGCGGGCCGTGCGCGCCCTGGAGCGGACGATCGCCGAGCGGGCGGCGGCGCTGTTCGATGAGGGCGAGTGCGACTTCGTGGAAGTGGCCGCCGACCTGCCCGTATGGACGCTGGCCCACGTCATGGGCGTTCCGGCGCAGGACAAGCGGCTGCTGTACGACTGGGCGTCGCGCGTGATCGGCTACCAGGACGACGACTACGCGGGCCTGTCCACGGCGGACGTCGAGTCCCTCAGCCCCATGGGCCGGCTCGCCCTCGCGGCCAGGCCCGAGCTCCGGCCGGGTGTCAACCCGCGATCGAGGGCGGCCCTGACCGACATGTTCGCGTACGCCCACGCCCTGGCCGAGACCCCAGCGGACGGCGAATCCGTCATGTCGGCCATGCGGAAGGGCGGCCTGACGGAGGCAGAGTTCGAGAACATGTTCTTCCTCTTCGCCGTCGCCGGCAACGAGACCCTGCGCAACGGCATCCCGGGTGGCCTGCTCACGCTCCTCCAGCACCCCGCCGAGCTGGCCCGCCTGCGCGAGAACCCCTCCCTGCTGGACTCCGCGATCGAGGAGATGCTCCGCTTCTGGCCCCCGGTCATGCACTTCAGGCGTACGGCGACCCGCGACCTCACCCTCGCCGGGCAACCCGTCCGGGCAGGCGACAAGGTGGTCGTCTACCACGCCTCCGCCAACCGCGACCCGTCCGTCTTCCCCGATCCGGACCGCTTCGACATCGCCCGTACCCCGAACGACCACGTCAGCTTCGGCTTCGGCCCGCACTTCTGCCTGGGCGCCCACCTGGCCCGAGCCCAGTTCCGCTCGGTCTTCAGGGAACTGCTCGCCTGGGACGTGGAGCTCGCCGGCAGCCCGCGACGGCTCACCTCCAACTTCCAGAACGGCCTCAAACACCTCCCCGTACGACTCCGCCGCCGCCGCTGAAAGGCCGCCGAGAAGCCGGTGAAGGAGGCCGTGGGACACGTGGAAATGCTGGTGCGCCGACGCCGGTCGCGTGCCTACGATCACGGCCATGGACGACTACCTGCAGGTCAACCGGGCCAACTGGAACGCCCGCGTCCCCATCCACGTGAGCAGCGCCTTCTACGACGTCGACGGTTTCAAGGCGGGCCGGAGCCGGCTGCGGGAGTTCGAGGTCGAAGAGGTCGGTGAGGTGGCGGGGCGCCGCCTGGTGCACCTGCAGTGCCACTTCGGGCTCGACACCCTCTCCTGGGCCAGGCTCGGCGCCGAGGTGACCGGCCTCGACTTCTCCGACCCCGCCATCGAGCAGGCCAGGAAGATCGCCGGCGAATGCGGCATTCCGGCGAGGTTCGTCACCGCCGACGTGTACGACGCCCCGGAGGCGCTCGGTGAGACCTACGACATCGTCTACACGGGCATCGGCGCCCTCGTCTGGCTGCCGGACCTCACCCGCTGGGCCGAGACGGTCGCCGCCCTCCTCAAGCCGGGCGGATTCCTCTATGTCGCCGAATTTCACCCGTTCGCCGACATCCTGGATGGCGAAACGGGCACCACCGTCACGTACGACTACTTCCACCGCGGCCCCCACCTCTGGGAAGTGCCGTACACCTACACCGGTGGCGAGCCCCTCGAACACCGGACCACGATGGAGTTCCGGCACGGCCTCGGCGAGATCGTCAGCGCCGTCGCGGCGGCCGGGCTGCGGGTGGAGTTCCTGCACGAGCACGACCACACGCTGTTCCGCCGCTTCGCCACGCTCGTCGAGGACGGAGGCGTGTACCGCCCGCCCGGCGAGGCCCCCGGAATCCCGCTCATGTTCTCCCTGCGAGCCTCAGCCGATAGTGCACCTCCTCCAGCGGCGGATCCGGCAACATCTTCGCCCGCCCCGACCACGTGAACCCGTACCGCTCGTAGAACCGCCGCGCCCGGGCGTTGTCCGCCGTACCCACAGCCCGGCCTCCGCCATCGCCTCTATGGTGGCGGCCATCAAGGCCCGTTCCATGCCGGTCGAGAACTCCGCCGGCAGCACGTAAATGGCGTACACCTCCATGCCCGGAACGGCCCCGCACCACCTCGGGCCGCACCTCAAGCCCCGCCAGGTACGCCTCCGGCATGACCCCGCTGTAGGCCACGCGCCAGGTGGCGATCCGCACCGCCTCGACGGCCGCGGAGTCCTGGGGGAGGGCGGGGCGGATTTCGAATGACATAGGTGGCGTTGTGGCGACCACAGCGGCCCATGGGGCAGGGGACCGGGTCGTCGCGGGTCAGGGGGACGGTAGACCGTAAGATTCTCTGCCGTGAAGTCTCCAGCATCGTTCAAGAAGGCCGCCGCGTGGGCCCTGCCGTACTGGACCAGAGGCCAGGCAGGCCGCGAGACGCCGCAAGACCTGTTCAGGGTGCTCTATTACGGCTGGCTGCTGGTGCTCACGCTCAAGCTGCTCGGCTCCGCCTGGGACGTCTCGTGGCACTTCAAGTGGCTGCGCGACGACCTGGCGCCGCCCCACCTGCTCAACTCCGCCGGCACGGCCCTCGCCGTCGCCCTGACCCTCGTCCACGGCTACACCGGTTACGGCGTGGACAAGGCGGCGCTCAGGCTCATCCAGTGGGGCACCGGGATCTTCCTCGTCGCGGTGCCGCTCGACCTGATCAACCACCGCGTCAACGGGCTCGACATCACCTCGTGGAGCCCGTCGCACATCATGCTCTACGTTGGAACGTTCTTCATGATCGCGGGCGTCATCCGCGGCTGGTTCATGGGCGCGCCGCCGGGCCGCGAGCGGACGGTCGTGCTGGGCGCGCTCCTGGCGTTCTTCCTGGAGAACGTGCACTTCCCCGAGCAGCACCAGGAGTACGGCATCCTGTCCCTCGGCGCCTGGGACAACAACGCCACCTACGCCGAGCAGATGCTGCTCCAGTTCGCGGCCGACCAGATGGACCGGCCGGTGGACCGGACGATGATGGCCGGGTTCACGCTGCCGGTGCCCGACTACCTCTACCCGGTCTACGCGGTGGTCGCCGGGCTGTCGGTGCTGGTGGTGGCCAGGCTGCTGATCGGCCGGTTCGGCGCGGCCACCCTCGTCGCCGCCGGCTACGTGGGGTTCAGGACGCTGATCTGGCCGCTGCTGACCTTCACCGGGTTCCCGCCGTCCGCGGTGCCGTTCTTCCTGGTCGTGGCCGGGGTGCTGGTGGACGTGGCGTTCCTGGTACGCATGCCCGCCGCCCGGGCGGTGCTCGGCGCGGCCGTCGTGACGGCCGCCGCCTATGGCGCGCTGGTGGTGCAGAGCGCGGCGATGGGGCCGGTGTACGGCGCGCTCAAGGGGCAGGAAGGGTTGCTGGGGGCGCCCCCGCTGGCCACGTCGTCGGCGGTGTGGGCCGGGATGGGGCTGCTCGTCGTCTGGCTGGCCATCGAGTGGATCGCCGCCCGCCGCGGCCTCCAGCCGGTCACCTCCCCACCCCCGCGCGTGGCCGCCCCGGCCACAACCTAGAAACGCCTCTCACCACCCGACCGCGCCGCCCGGCACCGCACATCCGACCGGTTGCCGTCTGGCCGGTTGTCGTCCGGCCGGTCGGCCTCCGGTCGGTCGGCCTCCGGTCGGTCGGCGTCCGGTCGGTCAGGATGCTCAGTGCACAGGGCGTCCGGCGGGGGCGGAGGGCATGGGGACGGCCGGCGCTGGTCCCAACGCTGGGCCTGGGGCTGGGGCTGGGGCTGGGGCTGGGGCTTTCAGGCTATCGAGGCGCGGGTGATCGCCACCGCGACGCCGTACGCCAGCCCCATCACCCCCACCTCGGCCGCCGCCCAGCCCACCAGCGCGGTGGCCCGTCCCTGGCGTACGGCGGGCAGCAGCCGGAAGCGGATGTGCGCCGCCAGCGGCACCAGCAGCGCCACCAGCGCCGTCTTGACCACGACCAGCAGCACGTAGTGGCTGGTCACGATCGCGTCCGGCAGCGTCACGCCCGGCGTGAGCGCCATCGTCCCCAGCCCCGTGACCAGGCCGGACAGCCCCACCATGAGCAGGCACACGGTGGCCATCCTGGAGAACTTCGGCAGCACCACGGCCAGCAGGCCACGGTGCGGGGCCACGAACACGGCCGTGGCCACCAGCCCGCCCGTCCACGCCGCGGCCCCCATGACGTGGATCTCCATCGAGATCATGATGGGGTCGTGCCAGACCGAGTTCACCGCGTGGCCGGTGACCGGGATCGGCAGCAGCCCGAACAGCGCCACGATCACCCGCAGCTCGGCCGGCACCTTCTCGCCGAACCGCACCGCCATCAGCCCGATGCCGGCCGCCGCCAGCGCGCAT
Organism: Nonomuraea sp. KM90; assembly: GCF_052246675.1. Lineage (NCBI taxonomy): Bacteria > Bacillati > Actinomycetota > Actinomycetes > Streptosporangiales > Streptosporangiaceae > Nonomuraea > Nonomuraea sp. KM90. The sequence continues at coordinate 80,553 of NZ_JBQQCB010000029.1, forward strand.
GCCGCGCTGAACAGCAGCCCCTGGCCCGTGCCGACGCTCCCGACGTAACCGGCGATCATCCCGAACGTCGGCACGCTGCCGGGGTTGAGCTCGGCGGTCTGGAAGACGATGGTGAGCAGCGCGCAGATGGCCCACGCCCAGGCGGCGATCACGGTCAGCGGGCGGACCCTGATCAGGACCGGCTCGGTACGGTCGGGGGCGTCGAAGCCGAGCAGCTTGGGCAGCAGGCTGAGCCCGACCACGGCCACGGCGGCCAGGTCGAGCAGCACCCGCACGATCGGCAGCCCGATCGACACGACCGGGCCGGGCATCGGGATGCCGGGGACGGACTCCTGGGCGGTGAACGAGCTCGCCGCCACGGCCGCGACGACCGCGCACACGCCGAACGCGCCCACGACGAGCCGCCCGCCGACGCGCTGCTGGGCGAGGGGAGGAGCGGCGACGCTCACGCCCGCGCCCCCTCGGCCCGCGAGGAGTCATCCTCGCCCCGAGCCGCCGGCCCCTCAGCCTCGGCTGTTCCGGCGCCGGTGCCAGGGGCGGAGCGGCGCAGGGCGACGGCTGTGCCGGCGGCCAGGATCAGCAGTGCTCCCACGACCCACACCACGGCCATCCCGGCCCCGCCGTTGGCCGCCGCCTCGGCGGCCTCCGCGCTGGTGCCGCCGCCGGCCGCCCCCGCCGCCACCCCGGAGGCGTCCGCGGCCAGGCTGAAGCGGATCTTCCCGGTCACCGGATGCCCGTCGGCCGACAGGATCCGGTAACCCACCACGTAAGACCCTCCGGCCGGCAGCGGCTTCACCTTCACCGACACCCGCTCGGCCGCGACGACGGCGCTCCCGTCGGCCCACGCCGACCCGTCCGCCCCGGTGACGCCCACCGACGCGTACCCCTGGCGCACCGCCTGGTCGAACACCAGCGTCACCCGCTCGGGCGAGGCAGCCAGCGTGGCGCCGTCCTTCGGGTCGCTGCCGATCAGCACGTTGTGCGCCTGAGCCGGGGAGTACGCCACCCCCACCGCGGCGCAGGCGAGCAGCAGGACCGTGAGTAGCCGCCTCACAGATCAGAACCTTCCATCGAACACGTCCAGAACCTGTATATGGTCCCATCCATGGAGGACCTGTTCGGCGGCGCGGCGCCCTACTACGCGAAATACCGGTCAGGACACGGCGATCCGGCGATCGAACACCTGGCCATGACGTTCGGGAGCGACAGCACCGTGCTCGACCTCGGCTGCGGTCCGGGCACCGTGGCCATCCCGCTGGCCCGGCGCGTACGCGAGGTGCTGGCCGTGGACCCCGAGGAGGAGATGCTCGCCGAGGGCCGGCGCCAGGCGCCCGACCGGGCGAACATCCGCTGGCTGAAGGGCGACTCGACGAGGCTGCGCGAGCTGCCGGCGTTCGACCACGTCGTGATGGGCAGGTCGTTCCACTGGATGGACCGCCGTACGGTGCTGGCGGAGCTGGACGAGCTGCTGCCGCCGGACGGCGTCGTGGCGCTCCTCGGCCCGACCCGCGAGGACAGGGAGCAGCCCTGGGAGCCCGCCATGCGACGGGTGCGCGACGAGTTCGGCGTGAACACGTTCACCGCGAGCAACTCCTATCAGGCCACCGGCGAGCACCACGAGGAGGTGCTGGCCACCTCCCCCTTCGGCGACCTGGACGCGGCCCGCTACGAGGAGCACCTGACGTACGACCTCGACGCCGTGATCGGCCTGCAGCTGTCCTACTCCTACACCGCGCCCGCCCGCCTCGGAGACCGGGTCCCGGCCTTCGTCGAGGCGGCCAGGCGGGAGTTGCTCGCGCAGAACCCCGCGGGCACGTGGGAGCTGGTGGCGGTCACCGAGGTGCTGACCGCGAGGCGCCCTCCCAGATCCCCATGACCTGCCAGATCCGCCGGGTGAGCGGGTTGATCAGCCCGATCTCGGCGCACAGCTCGCGCGTCTTGCCGACCGAGTCGCGGATCTCCCGCTTGGCGCCCGGGTTGCGCAGGTAGACCTCGGCCACCACGTTCGCCGGGATCCTGAAGCGCCGGATCATCGGCCCCGGTGGTGCCAGCATGATGCGCGCCATCACGCCGAGGATGATCGGCGAGGCGATGCCCAGCATCAGGCGGCGGTACGCGGGCATCCCCGGCACCCGGTTGCGCAGGTAGTGCCGGGCGAAGGAGATGTGCCTGGCCTCCTCGGCGATGTGGATGCGCATGATGGTCTCTTCCAGCGGGTGGTGCGCCCGCCCGTCCTTCAGCACCTTGCGCTGCACGTGGTCGATCGGGTCCTCGCCGCCCAGCACGAAAACGAAGAACAGCTCGGTCGAGATCAGCGGGATCCAGGGCGCGACCTGCGCGATCACCGACAGCGGCCCGGGCATGCCGCGGATCGGCATGCCGGTACGGTTCACGAACTCCTGGAACATCATCCCGTGATGTCCCTCTTCGATGGTCTCGTGGTAGACGTACCGGAACTCCGGGGACCCGTTCGGCAGCCGGTAGGCGTAGTTGAGCAGCCCGCGCTTGAGCAGGTTCTCGAACTGCAGCCCGATCTTCATGGCGGTGGCCACCCGCCACAGCCCGATCCGCGCGCGCACCTCGGGGGAGCGGCTGCGGTACCACGGGTGGCCGCCCAGCTTGTCGACCTCCGGCAGCTCCCACCGCGGGTCGACCGGGTCCACCTGGAACTCCGGGTCGTCCCACGGGATGTCGCGGTAGGGCTCCCAGTGCTTGTCCACCGACGCCTTCGAGAGGCGATCGATGACCGCTCGGTACGCGCTCTTGCTCGCGACCTGCTCGTCGCGTTCCCTGGCGGCGGCAGAGCTCGGTGCGGATGTCATCGCGTGCACTCCTCTCCTCGCCCAGTAATTGTACGGAGAATCCAATAGCACTGGGAAGGTGAGGATCACAGCTTTTCCGCGGGCACCCCCAACTCGTACGCCGCCGCCGTACGGATCAGCACGTTCACCCGCCGCCGTGACAACACCTTGGGATGCGTGTGCGTCTGGACCGCCAGCCCGTCGATGAGCGCGAAGAGCCGCCACGTCGTCGCGTCGGGATCGGCGCACTCGAACTCGCCGCACCGCACGCCGTCCTCGATGATCCCGCGCATGAGCGTGCGGCCCCTGGCGTCGATCCGCCGCGAGGTCTCCTCCAGCTCCGGGCTGCGCATCGCCTCGGACCAGGCGTCGATCCACAGCCGCCAGCCCTCGGTCGGGATCGCCGGCGAGCAGAGCCTGAGCAGGGTGCGCAGGCGGTCGAGCGGCGTGCCCGTGGACCGCTCGACGTCGGCGAGCGCGTCGAGGTGCAGGCGGGCCGCGTAGCCGAAGGCCTGCGCGAGCAGCCGCTCCTTGGTCTCGAAGTGGTAGAAGAGCAGCGCCTGGCTGACACCGGCGGCCCTGGCGATGTCCAGAGTCCTGGTGTGCCCGAATCCCTGCTCCGCGATCACCTCGCAGGCCGTCTTGAGCAAATCCTCGCGCCGTAATCGGCTGAAACCAGTTGTCACAGCGAGTAACTCTAACTTCTGATCACTATTATTTATAGGACAAACCGGACGCCGGTTGTTCTGGTGGGCGGAGCCCCGGTACCGGTCCGGCTCCACTCTTCACCGACAGTCACGTTGATCATGGTAACCAGCGGCACCGAACGGCTTTCGGTGGGGGTCCCAAGATCCGCCTCACTCATTCCTTACCGGCAGCCGCAGGACGAAACGGGCGCCCTTCTCGGAATCCTCGATCCGCAGCGTGCCGCCGTGGGCCACCGCGATCTCGCGGGCGATCGGCAGGCCGAGCCCGGTGCCGCCGGCGTCGCGGTTGCGCGAGGCGTCCAGCCGGGTGAAGCGCCTGAAGACGACCTCGCGCTGCTCCTGGGCGATGCCGGCCCCGTCGTCGAGCACCTCCAGCACGGCCTGGTCGTCCCGCCGCACGGTCACGAGGATGGTGCTCTCGGCGTGCCGCTCGGCGTTGTCCAGCAGGTTCGTCAGCAGGCGGGCCAGCCTGAGCCGGTCGCCCGAGACGACGACCTCGGGCTGCAGCGTGGTCACCATCTGCTTCGACCGCGGCCTGGCGGTCTCGGAGGCGGCCAGCTCGGCCAGGTCGACGGGCTCCAGCCGGCCGGGCTCGCCCGCGTCGAGCCTGGTCAGCGTGAGAAGGTCGGCGACGATGTGCTGCAGCCGCTCGAGGCTGCCCAGCAGCCTGTCGCCGGCCGAGGGCCAGTCGGTCTGCTCGGGGTCGAGCAGGGCCGCCTCCAGCTCGGCGCGCATGGCGGTGATCGGGCTGCGCAGGTCGTGGGAGGCGTCGGAGGCGAACCTGCGCTGCTGCTCCACCGCCTGCTCCAGCCGGGCCAGCGTCTGGTTCGCGGTCTGGGCGAGTGCCCTGATCTCCTCGGCGTTCTCGGGCACGGGCACCCGCAGCGTGCCGTCGCCGGCGGTGATCTCGGCCAGCTTCTCGGTGATCCGGTGTACGGGCGCCAGCGTCCTGGCCACCACCCGCGAGACTCCGAACCAGGTCAGCACCACCACCGCCGCGCAGATCGCGGCCAGCAGGACGACCACGCCGGGGCTGATGTACCAGGGCGGCATGGGGCCGAAGGCGTAGACGGTCAGGTCGCCGTCCGGCTTGTACACGCGGAAGGCGATCATGATCTGGCACTCGCCGCCGAACTCCGGCCGGTCGCAGAGGGAGCCGATGCGGTTGGCGTCGGCCGGCTCGGGGTTCGCGTAGGTCAGGCGCGGCGAGTTCGCCAGGTTGGGCGTCGAGGACACCACGCGGCCGTTCGCGTCCACGACCTGGAGGCCGTGCAGCTCCAGGGAGATCACGCGGGGCAGGTCGTGCTCCTTGATCAGGTGGACCACGCGCAGGGCGGTGCTGACCACCTCTCGTGTGCGGATGTCCACGACCGTGCTGTGCACCGCCCACAGCAGCAGCGTGCCGGTCGCAAGGCAGAGCAGCACCATGGCGGCACTGGCGAACAACGCCAGCCGCGCGCGAATGGACCGGCCCAGCCGTGCGATCACACCCATCCCCCTGGTGATCAGGTGATCACACTAGGTGCATCCGGCTCGAATTTGCGGAGATTCCATGACAAACCACGTTAAAGACCTCCAGAGCAATGCTCTATGCGGGCCGCGGTGGCCTGACTAGAGTAAGTGGTCACTGATGCCGAGGAGTCGATGTGAATCTTGCTGATTACCGGCGTGCGGCCGGGGCCTGGCTGCAGGAGAACGTTCCATCCGACGACTATCCGGAGACGGACGGGATCGCCCACGCCAAGGACTTCATGGCCAAGCTCTACGATGCCGGTTACTCCGGCATCACCTGGCCGGAACGGTGGGGCGGCCAGGGGCTGACCCAGGCGGAGGAGCGCGCCTTCGCCGAGGCGGCCGCCGGCTACACCCTGCCCACCTACGTGTTCTCGATCGGCCTCGGCATGACGGGGCCCACGATCGTCGACCGGGGCACCGACGCGCAGCGGGAGCGGTTCGTCCGGCCGCTGCTGCGTGGCGAGGAGATCTGGTGCCAGCTCTTCTCCGAGCCCGGGGCCGGCAGCGACGTGGCCAGCCTCCAGACCAGGGCCGAACGCGACGGCGACCACTGGATCGTCAACGGCCAGAAGGTGTGGACCTCGGTCGCCCACCACGCCGACTGGGGCCTGCTGCTCGCCCGCACCGACGTGGAGGTGCCCAAGCACAAGGGCCTGACCATGTTCGTGGTGGACATGCACCACCCCGGCGTGACGGTCCGCCCGCTGAAGGACATGTCCGGCAGGGCCAACTTCAACGAGATCTTCTTCGACAACGTCACCATCCCCGACGAGCACCGCGTGGGCGAGGTCAACGACGGCTGGAGCGTGGCCGTCACGACGCTGCTGCACGAGCGGCTGTCGATCTCGGCGGGCGTCGGCATGGGCGGGCAGAAGGACAACCCCACCTCGCTGGAGGCGCTGCGCCGGGCCGTCGACACCGCGGACCCGCTGGTCCGCGACCAGCTCGTCGAGCTGCACATCCGCAGCCGCGCGCTGGCCCTGTTCAACCAGCGGCTGGCCCAGGAGACCAGGGCCGGGATCTTCCCCGGCGCGCGGGGCAGCGCCGCCAAGCTGCTGCTGGCCGAGCTGACCCTGTTCCAGGCGGACCTGGCCACCCAGCTCGTCGGGCCGGAGGCCGCGCTGGCCGGCCACCCCCTCGCCCGCGCGATCTCCATGGCCCCCGGCATGGCGCTGGGCGGCGGCACCAACGAGATCATGCGCAACATCGTCGGCGACCGCGTGCTCGGACTGCCGCCGGAGCCGCGGGTGGACAAGACCGTGCCGTTCAAGGACCTGAAGGTGGGGACGCAGGCGTGAAGCTCGTACTCAGCCAGGAACAGCAGGAGCTGCGCGAGACCGTACGCGCCTTCCTGCGCACCGCCTCGCCCCTGCGCAAGGCCCGCGAGGGCTACGACCCGCAGGTGTACTCCCGCCTCAACGGCGAGCTCGGCCTGTCGGGGCTGGTCATCCCCGAGGAGTACGGCGGCGCCGGCGCCGGGATGACCGAGCTGGCGGTCGCGCTGGAGGAGACGGGCGCCGCCCTGCTGCCCGGCCCCTTCCTGGCCACCGCGTTCACCGCGCTCGCGCTGTCGCTCGTGCCCGACAAGGAGCTGTGCACCGGCATCGCCGAGGGCCGCGTGGCGGCCACGATCGACGGCACCGAGGTCTCCCTCGACGGCACGGCCGCCAGCGGCACGCTGGCCCAGGTGTTCTCCGGCATGGACGCCGACGTGCTGGTCGTGCCCGCGCGCGGCGCCGACGGCCTGCTCATGGTAGCGGTCGAGCTGGCCGGGCCGGGCGTCACCAGGACCGCGCTGGAGACGCTCGACCTCACCCGCGGCCAGGCGACGGTGGTGCTGGAGGGCGCTCCCGCGCGGGTGCTGGGGGCGGCGCCGGAGACCGGCGTCTTCGACCGGCTCTGCGTGGCGCTGGCGGCCGAGCAGCTCGGGGTGATGCGGGCGGCGCTGGACGCCATCGTGGCCTACGCCAAGATCCGGGTGGCCTTCGGCCGCTACATCGGCTCCTACCAGGGCGTCAAGCACAAGCTCGCCGACATGCACTGCAAGCTCGAACAGGCCGAGTCCATCGTCCGGTACGCCGCCTGGGCCGCCGACGAGTCCCCTGACGAGCTGCCCGAGGCCGCCGCGCTCGCCCAGGTGTACGTCGGCCGCGCCTGCTTCGAGGTGGCCCGCGACCACTTGTTGCTGTACGGCGGGATCGGCTACACCTGGGAGCACGACGCGCATCTGTTCTACAAGAGGGCCAAGGCGGACGAAGTGCTGCTGGGCCCGCCCCGGATCCACCGTGCCCGACTCGCACAACTGCTGGAGCTCTGAATGGACATCAGCGAGCTACCGGGTTTCTACGCCATCGCCGCCGCCGATCCCGGCCGCCTCGCCGTGATCGACACCGACGGCACCGAGACGTCGTACGGCGACCTCCTCGCCCGGGTCAACCAGGTGTCGCACGGCCTGCGGGCCCGCGGGCTCGGCACCGGTGACGTCGTGGCCGGCGTGCTGCCCAACGGGATCGACGCCCTGGTCATGGTCATGGCGACCGGCCAGATCGGGCTCTACTACGTGCCGATCAACTGGCATCTGACCGCCTCCGAGGTGGCGTACATCCTGGGCGACTGCGACGCCAAGGTCGTCGTCACCGGCCCCGATCACGCCGTGCCAGGAGGGGAGATCGGGACCGACGGCCTGGCGGCGGGTCAGCCCTCCGGCGCGCCCGGCGACCGTACCTCCGGGGCCGTCATGTGGTACACCTCCGGCACCACCGGCTTCCCCAAGGGCGTGCAGCGCCCGCTGGCCGGCGCCGAGCCCGAGGCGCTCGTGCCGCTCTACACGTGGTTCTTCGGGGAGGTCGTGGACCTCAAGGCGGGCGACGAGGTGCACCTGGTGACCTCGCCGATGTACCACTCGGCGCCGTGCGCTCACGCCCAGTTCGCCCTGCACCTGGGGCACACGGTGGTCATCACGCCCAAGTTCGAGCCGCTGAACATCCTGGAGCTCATCGAGCGCTACCGGGTGTCCAACGCGATGATGGTGCCGACCATGTTCCACCGGATGTTGCAGCTGCCGGAGGAGGTCCGGGGCAAGTACGACGTGTCCAGCCTGCGCCAGGTCATCCACACCGCCGCCGCCTGCCCGGTCGCGGTCAAGCAGCAGATCATGGACTGGTGGGGTCCGGTGCTGTACGAGTACTACGGCTCCACCGAGTCCACGATCGCCTTCTCCGTCAAGCCGCACGACTGGCTGGCCAAGCCGGGCACCGTCGGCCGGCCCGCGCCCACGTTCGAGGCCAAGATCTGCGACGAGAACGGCATGGAGCTGCCCCCGGGCGAGCCCGGCATGATCTACGTCAAGTCGGGCATGGGCTCGTTCGAGTACCGCAAGGACCCGGCCAAGACGGCCGCCAGCATGCTGGGGGAGTGGTACACGCCCGGCGACATCGGCTTCCTGGACGCCGACGGCTTCCTGTTCCTGTGCGACCGGCGTACCGACCTGATCGTCTCCGGCGGGGTGAACATCTACCCCGCCGAGATCGAGGCCGCGCTGCTCGAACATCCCGCGGTGGCCGACGTGGCCGTCATCGGGGTGCCCGACGAGGAATGGGGCCACAACGTGGTCGCCCTCGTGCAGCCCGCCGAGGGGTACCCGCCCGGCCCCGAGCTGACCGCCGAGCTGCTGGAGCACTGCGGGCCGCGCATCGCCCGGTTCAAGCAGCCCAAGGTGATCGAATATCGCGCGGTGCTGCCCCGCACCCCCACGGGCAAGCTGTCGCGCTCGAAGGTGCGCGAGGACTACCTGGCGGAGGCCGGGAACACCAGCTCCTCGCTGTAACGGTCACCGTCGCCCAGGTAGAAGCGGGTGGACAGGGTGCGGTCGGCGGTGTCGAAGACCGTGGTCCACAGCGTGCGGAACGGCACGGCCGGATCCTCGGCCGGCCGGACCGCCCGCAGGCTGTCGCGCAGCTCCCGCGGTGACAGGGTGGCGCCCTTGCTGCGCTCGTACAGCGAGCGCAGCCGGGCGAAGGACTCGAAGCTCGACTCGCTGTCCCGGGGCAGGTCCATCGGGTCGGGGTGGCGGTGCAGCAGGTGGTTGGTGACGCAGAGCGGGCCGTCGCCGAACTCGATGATGTGCTCGCTGCCGTCCCTGCCCCGCTCCCACACGAACGCCTGCCCGTGCGCGTCGGCGATCAGGTAGTGCAGGGGCGTGCCGTAGTCGTAGTGCTTGGCGCCCAGCAGCGCCTGCTTCGCCTGGTCGGCGTTCGCGCAGGTGTCGATGACGAACCTGGGCAACTGCACGCTGGCCAGGCCCACCTGCGGCGCTATCGGGCCCTCCGGCGGTGCCGCGGTCTCGAAGTCGGCGATCAGCAGCATGACCGCCAGGCCCGCAGAGTTGATGCCGTCCATGCAGCCGTCGAGGTCGTTCATCGTGATCACCGTCGAGGACAGCCCCTCGTCGGGGATCGTCGTGATCACGTACGGCCGGGACGACATGGGCAGCTCGCCGGGCCGGGGCGTGCCGCCCATGATCTCGCTCGCGGTCGTCGGGAAGAAGTCGTAGTTGCGGCCCACCCGGCCGTGGCCGTCGGTGGCGGCAGACGGCGGGACCCACATCGCCGAGCAACCGGAGCCCTCGGGGATGAAGCTCAGGCTGTCGAGGGCCAGCTCGTCCTGGTCCGGGTCGAGGCCGAGGGCCGCCGCGGCGCCGTCCATGCGGGCGTGGTGCTGCGGCCAGTGCCGCTCGAACCAGGTGCGCCGGGCCCGGTTCACGATCGGGTCGACCGGTGCGGGCGCCCAGCCCAGCCGGCGGGCCTCCTCGGTGAGCGTCCGGCCGATCTCGACCTGGCTGCCGGTGAGCGTCAGGTGGGTGACGAGCTGGAAGTCGTCCTTGCTCCCCGCCACGTGCGTCATGTTCTTCATGTCCCCGAGCCTGCCCGGGGGCGCTGACCGGGGCCTTACCGGCCGCTGACCGCCCGCCGGTAGCGCTCTGACAGCCGCAGCACGTGCTCGGCCAGCTCCGGCGGGTCGAGCACCTCGAAGTCCACGCCGATGAAGCCGATCCACACCGCCATCCCGCCCAGGTCGTCGCCGCCCAGCCTGAGCAGGCACGTGGCCTCGTCCACCGGCTCGATCTCCAGGCCCAGCGGCAGCGCCCGGACCCGCTCGGCCGGGGCGTGCAGCAGCACCGTGGCCCGGTGGCGCCACATCGCCGTGTTGACGCCCTGCTCCACGTACGCCGCCACGTCGCCGTCCCCCGGCAGCTCGCGCGGGGTGAACCGGGGGCCGGACGGCGTGCGCGGGCTGACCCGGTCGACCCGGAACGTGCGCCAGTCCTGCCGGTCGACGTCGTAGCCGACCAGGTACCAGCGCCCGTGCCGGTGCACCAGGCGGTGCGGCTCGACGTTCCGTACGGTGGACCCGCCCTCGTGGCCGGTGTAGTCGAAGCGCAGGCGCTCGTGGTCGCGGGCGGCGTTCGCGATCGTGGTCAGCACGTCCGGCGCGACGGCGGGCGCGTTGCCGGGGATCTGGACCGTGTACGTGTTGAGCGCGTTCACCCGCCGCCGCAGCCGGGAGGGGAGCACCTGCTCCAGCTTGGCCAGCGCCCGTACCGAGGTCTCCTCGATGCCCTCGACGCCGCCCCCGGCCGCGCGGCCGAGCCCGACCGCGACCGCCACGGCCTCCTCGTCGTCGAGCAGCAAGGGCGGCAGCGCGGCCCCCGCGCCCAGCCGGTAGCCGCCCGCCACGCCCGGTGTGGCGTGCACCGGGTAGCCGAGCGAGCGCAGGCGCTCGACGTCGTTGCGGATCGTCCTGGTCGAGACGCCGAGCCGGGCGGAGAGCTCGGGTCCCGACCAGTCCCGGTGCGCTTGGAGGAGAGACAGGAGCTTCAGCAGGCGAGCCGAGGTTTCCAGCATGCGCACCAGTGTGCCCGCTAATGCGGCAAGGACGCTTCCGTAATGATGATCAGCTTGCCCAGGAAGTGGCCGTCCTCGCTGCGGCGATGAGCGTCGGCCGTACGTTCCAGGGGGAACACCTCGGCGACCGGCACCCGCACACCCGCGGCCGTTCGCCCGTTCCCCGCCGCCGGTTCGCCCAGGGCGGCCGCCACCGGATCGCGCAGCGCCTGCGCCGCGGCGACGGCCCCGACGCCCCTGCCGGTCGAGAACCGTGCTCCGAGCCGGCCCGCCCCGGCCGGGTCCGCGATCGTGACCACCTTCTCCGGGTCGCCGGTGAGCTCGACCGACAGCTCAAGCTCGCCCCTCCCCGAGGCGTCCAGCACCCCGTCCACGGTCTCCGGCAGGCGCTCCTTCAACCCCTCGCCGTAGGTGACGGGGTGCACGCCGAGCCCGCGCAGGAAGGCGTGGTGGCGCTCGCCGGCCGTGCCGACCACCCTGACGCCGAGCGCGCGGGCCAGCTGCGCGGCGGCCAGGCCCACGCCGCCCGCGACGGCGTGGATCAGCAGCGTCTGCCCCTCCCGGAGGCCGAGCTCGCGCAGCGTGCGGGCCGCCGTCTCGACGGCGACGGGCAGCGCGGCGGCCTCCTCGTACGTGAGGTCGTCCGGCTTGGGCACCAGCGCGTCCGCCTCGGCGATGGCATGCGTGGCGGCCGCCCCCTGCGCCACCTGACCGAACACGGGGTCGCCCAGCCGCCACCCGGTCACCCCGGAGCCGAGCGCGTCGATCGTCCCGGCCAGCTCGATGCCCGTGCCCTGGGGGCCCTCGATCGGCGAGCTGAGGAAGCCCGTGCGCAGCTTCCGGTCGATGGGGTTCACGCCCGCCGCCCTGACCGCCACCCGTACCTGGCCGGGGCCCGGCTGGGGGAGCGGAACCTCGTCCAGCTCCAGCACCTCAGGACCGCCGTGCCTGTGGTAGCGGACGGCCTGGGCGGTGACCAGCAGGAGAGCCTTGCCGACCAGCTCCCGGGCCTCCAGCGCGGCGTGCGCCTCGCTCGCGCGCTCCAGGGGCACGGCCAGGCCGACGGCGGCGGTCAGCCTGCCGGCCGCGACCTCCCGCAGGGTCAGCTCGGCCAGCCGCCGGAACTCGGCGGGAGCGAACTGCACCTGCTCCATGCCGATCAGCCGCACCCCGCGCCGCTCGGCCACCGCCGGGTCGACCAGGGCGGTCGAGCCGCTGGGGACGCCGTGGGCGAAGAACCGCCCGCCGCGCCCGAGCAGCTCGAACGCGGCCCCGCCGACCGCACCCCCGACCCCGTCGAACACCACGTCGAACCGCGCCGATCCTGGCTCAGGAGCCGCGACCTCCCCGGCCCTCGTGGTCACATCCGGGTAGTCGGCGGCCTCCGCCGCCCCCGCCTCCAGGGCCGCCGCGCGCTTGGCCGGGCCGTGCGCCGCGGCCGTCACGCGGGCACCGGCCGCGGCCGCCAGCCGGACGATCGCCAGCCCCAGCGCCCCACCGGCCCCGGTGACCAGCACTCTCGCCCCGGGCTCCAGACCGGCCGCCTCCACCAGGCTCAGCGCGGCGGGCCCCACCTGGATCAGCGCCGCCGCCCGCCACAACGGCACACCATCGGGCACCCCGACGACCGTCTCGGCACTCGCCACCACCCGCTCGGCGTACCCGCCGCCACCGGGGACCTGCGCGGCGACCCGCCGGCCCAGCCACCCGGCGTCCACCCCGTCGCCCACGGACAACACGTGCCCGGCCACCCCGGTGCCCGGCACGAAGGGCGGCTCGGCGGGGAACCACTCGCGCCCCCACCCGCCGCGCAACTGCGCGTCGATGGACATGACGTCCGTCACCGACACGCCGATCACCAGCCGGCCCGGCCCCGCGACGGGGTCCGGTGCCTGACCGGCCACGAGCACCTCGGGGCCGCCGAACTTCGTTACCTCGACCACGTTCATGGCGCCGAGTCTGGTACCTCAAGTTCGATTGAGGTCAAGTCACTCCAGGTCGTACGCCGTCTCGTGGCGCGGTTCGTACAGGCAGAGCCGCCCGCCGCCCGGCAGGTTGATCGCCGTGACCCGACCCCAGCTCACCTCGCCGGCCGGCGCGGCGAACTCGACGCCCCTGGCCCCCAGCTCGGCCATCGTCCGGTCCAGGTCGTCGCACATGAGGTAGAGCTCGTGGATGTCGGCGCCGTCCGTGGGATGGACGGCCATCTCGGCGGGAGGCAGCTTGAAGATCAGCCAGCCACCTCCCGCGTCGACGTGCGGGTAGCCGAGAACGTCGCGGATGAACGCCCGGTCGGCGTCCGCGTCCCGGCTGTAGATGATCAGATGAGCGCCGTTGATCATCTGTACATCATCCGCCGAACAGCCTCTGCGCCTGCTGAATGAGCACGATCACGGTCAGCGTGCCGAAGAACGCCACCGACCAGATCAGCGCCCCCAGCCGGTAGGAGCGGACCTTGATGGCCTCGGGCAGCGCCCGCCGGTTGAGGATGATCAGCAGGATCGAGTAGACGAACATCATCACGGCCGCGAAGCACGCCGAGAACACCAGCAGGATGAGCGGCTGGTCGAGGCCCGCCAGCAGGATCCCGGTGCCGATCAGCGCCATCGCCCAGACCACGAAGAAGTAGACCCGGTTGACGGAGACGGACTTGTCGCGCAGGTAGACCGTCTTGATCGTGTCGGAGGCCAGCCGCGAGGTGTAGTCGACGATGCCCATGGCCGAGGCGAACAGGGCCAGCGCCCCGATCACCCAGAACAGCAGCCCGAACCACGTGCCGACCGTCTCCTGCAGCACCTGGCCCTCGACCTCGAGGAAGGCGATGCTGTTCTCCAGCCCCGACCGGCCGAAGACCGTGGAGTAGGCCAGCATCGACATGAGCGCGATCGTCACGAACGACACCATGGCGAACGTCCACGCCTGCTCGACGTTCGCGAAGCGCCACCACTGCTTCCAGCGCGCCAGGTTCTCCTTCGTCGGCGCGAACTGGAAGCCGGTCGAGGACACCGCCTCCTCGTGGCCGGTGACCGGGCTGACCAGGCGCGGCACGTACAGGCCCATGCCGAAGCCCTTGTCGCGGATCCAGTTGCTCTGGCAGAGGTTCTGGCCACCGCCCGCGCCGGCGTACGCGATGGCGCCCATCAGCACCGCGAAGTCCAGCGGCGGCACCGGGAACCGGGCACCGACGGTCAGGCCCTTGCCCAGCTCCAGCCAGCTCTCGGCGCTGATGGCGACCAGGACCGCGACCACGGCCAGCGTCGCCACCAGGGCGATCTTCACGAAGATCACCTTTTCCAGCATGGTGTAGATCACGGGCGCCAGCGTCAGCCCGAGCGCGATCATGATCAGCATCGCGATCGCGATCCACCGCACGGAGCCCTGGCCGGTGCCCGTCAGGTACGTGACCATGGTCGCGGACGTGGTCACCCAGCCCGGCCAGAGGTTGGAGGCCAGCGTCATCAGCACGAAGACCAGGCCCCAGTGCTTCCACATCCGGCTGAACCCGGTGAGCGCCGTCTCGCCGGTGGCCAGCGTGTAGCGCTCGATCTCCATGTTCAGGAACCACTGGGTGATGATGCCGATCGCGGCGCCCCAGATGAAGATGAGGCCGACCTGCGAGGCGATGTACGGCCAGAGGATGAACTCGCCCGACGCCAGCCCCACACCGGCACCGACAAGGCCGGGGCCGATGATGCGCCAGGTCGATCGGGGCGGTTCGGGAAGGTCGCGGACAGCGACGGGGGGTAGGACGCGCGAAGGAACGGTGGGGGTGAACTCCGCCATGCGGATCTCCCTTGTTCGACTTACCTATCCGTCACATTACAGAGACCCGAAACGCTAGTGGAATAGCTAGTTGATCGACACCACGTATTCTCCGCGATCGGTGAATCCGACCACCCGCCCACCGGCCTCCATCGCCCCGCCGAGCACCTCCCGGACGGCCGCCCGCCACGCTTTCGCCGCCCCCGGATCCGCCCGCCGCAGCCTCTCGACATCCCGCGGCGTCCCCACCAGGACCCGCGCCCCCGGCTGCCCGTTCACCGCGCCGCCCGGAGCGGCCCCACCGACGAGCACCGGCCCGCCGTCCGCCCCTTCCTCCAGCACGGGCCGCGCCCCACTCGCCTCGGGGCAACCCTCCCCACGTCCCTCCCCTATGTGCCACACCGCCAGCAACCGATCGGACGCGTCCCCCTCATTGATCGCATCCGCCATGACGCCGTAGAAATCCGTCAGGTACGCCTCCGGCCGGGCGCCCAGCTTGACCAGATTGAACCGGGCATTACGCCGTACGAGCGGATCGAAGGTCCAGGTGATCTTCTCCAGCCCCCGCTCCAGGCACCAGTCCCGCTGGTGGAGCTTCAGCGCGTACCCGACCCCCTGCCCGACGACGGCCCCGGTCACGTGCGAGTGCAACGCCCGCCCCCTGGCCAGGAACCCGACGGACGCCCCCACCATCGTCTTCCCGGAGAACGCCCCCGCGACGTAGTTGCCCGTGCGCGCGAACCCGACCATCAGTTCCAGCGTCACCGGCACATTGGTCGGCCGCGGATGCCAGATCTCGTCGAAGAGCCGGTAGACCTGCTCGAACTCGCCGATCTCGCGCAACTCCCTGATCACCACACCGGCCACGGCCGCCGCCTCATCCTGACTGCTCATCCCCCCATTTACGCACGCCCCTCGGCCCCGGCACGACAGACCCGGCGACCGTGCCAGGTCCATGACCTGCGCAGACAGCTGTCTGTAGCCACACAAGCACCCCGAGGTGGCCGCATCACCAGTAGTCACATGAGGATCGCCGACTGTAGTCATGGTGGGTGCGTCGTCCCAGGCCCGGGACGTCCGTCGACCAGGGAGGATCCCCCATGACGCTCATGCTGACCGCCGCCCGCAGGCTGGCCGCGCTCGGACTGTGCGCGGCCGCGGCCCTCGCGATGCCGTTCGCGGCGCTCCCCGCCGGCGCCGCCACGGGAGCCGAGCTCTTCATCACCGTCACGCCCATCGCGGACGGGGCTTACTCGATGCGTCTGACCTGTGACCCGGACGGCGGCCTCCACCCACGCCCGGAGGCGGCCTGCGCCGCCCTTCGTGACGTGGACGGCCACATAGACGCGCTCGACGCCGATCCCGGGCCCTGCCCGCTCAACATCGATCCGGTGCGGGTGGAGGTGGCCGGATACTGGTACGACATGCCGGTGTCGTACCGGGCGGAGTTCCCGAACCGATGCGTCATGGAGCGAAAGCTCGGCCCGCTCGTCTGAAGCACCCCCGGCCTGTCCGCGCACCACACCGCGGACAGGCCTTCCCGGCCCGCACCGCCCGGCGCCGTGCCCGGAAGCTCGTCCAGGCACCGGGAAGCCGAGCGCAACGCCGCTGACCACCATGAGTACGCCGAGCCCCACCAGGCCCTGGTCACGTTGGGTCAGCAGAAGGCGGCGCCCGCGGCCTCAGGCGGGAGCGCAGCTCGCGGGGCAGAACTTGGCCTCGGGATTGCGAGCGGAGGGCTTGTCCAGGAGGGGCTGGGGTCGTGCTTTGAGGTGCTGGTCGAGGAAGGCGGCCACGTAGGTGCGGGTGAGTTCGGCGGCGCGCGCCGCGGGCAGGACGCCGGGGAGGGACTTGATGCCGAGGGCGTCCGCCAGCAGTGGGGTGTCGGTGAAGGACTGGTGTTCCGCGCCGGTCAGTACGATCCAGCGCTTCCATCCGGTGAGCAGTTTCCAGTCGCGGTCCCAGGTGGGGGCGGGGCCTCCGGGGACGTGCCGTGCGGAGCCCAGGAACATGAACGGCCGGGAGAGCCCGTTTTTGGGGATCCGGGCGTAGGTGGTGCCGTCCATGTCGATACCGGCGCGCACCCGGGAGTCGTTCACCATGGTTGCCATGGCGCTGGCCCCGCCGATCGACTGGCCGACCATCGCGATGCGGGCGCGGTCGATCCGGTCGGTGCCGTCCCACTTCGATGGCAACTGGTCGAGCACGAAGGAGACGTCGGCGGCCCGGCCCTGAACCAATCCCGCGCCGAAACCGGGATCGGAGTCGCTGTCGCAGGCGAGGCATTCGGCGATCCGCCCGTCGGGGAAGGTGGTGGCGTAGCTCTCGTAGGTGTGGTCGATGCCGGCCACGACGTACCCGCGGCTGGCCAGGTCCTCGGCCAGGG
>NZ_JBQQCB010000030.1:0-96446 GCF_052246675.1 Nonomuraea sp. KM90
GAGCGTGGGTGGCGGCGAGCCGGGCGCCGCCGCCCACGCTCCCCGGTTCAGGGAGCGATGCCCACGCCGCCACGCCGGGCCAGGGCCCGTTCCCGCTCCGCCGTGAGCGCGGGCCAGTGGCGGGCGCCCGGGCGTGGCAGCACGCGGGAGGCGTAGTCACCCGGTACGAAGCCGGGATCGTAGTGGCAGCCGGTGCCGTAGACGGTGTCGAAGGCCGGGCAGGACGCGGCGAGCGACTCGGGCGTGGGCTTGGCTCCGGTGCGCACCCACCCGGACAGCGCCGACATCGCGGCGGCATACTCAGAGGCGCTCAGGGCGCTGTGCTCGCTCTCCCGGGTGAAGGCCTGCACCAGGTGGTCGCCGGCGCGGGCGCCCTCCAGGCTGGCGCGGTAGGCCGCCTCGTGCTCGACGAAGGCCGTGGGGTCGTCGATCGCGTGCATGGTGAGCACGGGCAGGGCGACCGCCCCGGTGACGTCGCTGTCGAAGGACAGGTCCCGCACGGCCGACGGGTCGGGCGAGAACCGCTCGACGCCGGCGTTGAGCGCCTTGTCGTCGTGGGAGCCGGAGTAGCGTACGCCCCGGTTGCCGAACGGGTTCCGGCCGCCGAGCCGCTCGTGCACGATGTCGCGGAAGGTGAAGGTGGCGAACCGCAGATGCGACTCCAGCGTGCGCTCCGGGATCCTGGTCACGGCCAGGATGTCGGCGAGGTTGCGCTGCTGCAGGGGCGTACGGGCCTCGGGTGCGAGGTCGTGGCCGGTGCACTCGCTCAGCCGGGCGCGCAGGCCGGTCGACGTCATCGTCGAGTCCGCGCGCAGCCCCATCCACAGCGGATACTGCGGCTCGGTGGGGCGCGGGTGGTTGCGGCAGTAGTACTGGTAGACCACCCGCAGGTCCACCCGGTAGTCGTAGCCGCGCGAGCCGCCCGCCAGCACGCCGCTGGTCAGCAGCACCCCGTCGTACGGCGAGCCCGGCCGGCGGCCGTAGATCTCGGCGACCTTGGCGGCCACGTTGCCGCCCCAGGACTGGCCGTGGACGTAGGTGCGCTGCGGCCGCCCGAACCTCTCGACGAACAGCCGCCGCAGGTTCTCGGTGTCCTCGGCCGCCATCCTGGTGCCGTAGCCGCCGCGCCGGTAGGCCGAGCCCGCCCAGGCGTAGCCCTCGCGGACCAGCACCGACCAGCGGGCCAGGTCGTCGGGGCTGCGCTCGGGGTCGGACGCCTCGGTCAGGTCGGGGCCGCCGTGGGCGTGCATGACCAGCGACCCGTTCCAGTCCGCCGGGATGGCGATCATGTAGTGGGCGCCGTTGCGGTCCTGCCCGCGGTGGCAGGTGGCCTGCTCCGTGAGCTGCTCCGGGCAGGGCACGGTGACCATCGTGCCGGCGGGCGCCGCGGCCGCGGGCGAGCCGAGTGCGGCCAGCAGCGGCCCGATGAGCAGGCCGGTCAGCGCGATGCGCCCGCGCCGGCGGGATCGGGATCCGAAGGGTGTCCGGGGGGTGCGGCCAGGGGCCTGGCTCGTGTCCACGTAAGTGGTCCTCCTTCGTCAGCCCCGCGCCCTGCTGCGGGCGCGGGGCTCTGATGCTAGGAAGGAGGCTCTGTTAAGAGAATGTTTCGTCAATTGTGTTCGTAGATCGCGGGCCGGCGTTCGTGGAGCTGGCCGTCAACCGGCGGCCGCCGGGTCGTGTCGGGCGAGCCCTGCCCGGGGCCGGGGGACGAGGTGAGGGGGATGCCGGTCAGCGGTTGCGCAGGTTCTTGCGCCAGTGGAAGCCGCCGGGCAGGTTGACCGACAGCGTACGGCGGCCGTCCGCGGTTCGCGTCACGCGGAAGAGCCGGTTGCCCCAGCTGTGCCCCACGCCGCCGCGGGACAGGTTCAGCCGGAAAGGACCGAGCTTGATGGACTTTCGATAGCTCAAACCCATTGCGCGTTCCTCCTTGAGAGCTCGCGAAGAACCTTCAGCTACCCAAACAAGAGGCGACATATCGGGTTTCGTAATCTCGGGGCAAAGCCTCACATGTTCTCGGCACCCGCCTTGATGGCTTCACGGATCCGGAAGTACGTGCCGCAGCGGCAGATGTTGCGCAGCCCGTCGAGGTCGGCGTCGGTGATCCCGCGGCCTTCGGCGGCGGCACGGCGGACCAGCGCCACGGCGGCCATGATCTGGCCGGGCTGGCAGTAGCCGCACTGCGCGACGTCGTGGTCCAGCCAGGCCTGCTGCATGGGGTGCAGGTCCGCGCCGGCGGTGGCCGCGAGCCCTTCGATGGTGGTGACCTCGTCGTCCGGCTGGAGATCCGCGACGGGGATCGCGCACGGGTTGATCGCCTCGCCGTTGAGGTGGCTGGTGCAGGCCTTGCAGACGTTGATGCCGCAGCCGTACTTCGGCCCGGTGATGCCGAGGAGGTCGCGCAGCACCCACAGCAGGCGCACGTCCGCGGCGACGTCGACGGTGACCTGCTCCCCGTTGATGCGGAAGGTGTACTCAGGCACTCGGCTCTCCTCGACTCAGCGGGCGGGGTCCAGGCCGTCGGTCGGGGACGGCGGGATGGGCGGGACGGTCGGTTTGGGGGTGAAGGAGAGCGTGCCGTGGTTGATCGGAAAGCTGGTGGGCATCGTCCCGGTCGCGCGGCCGTACGCGCAGGCGACCGCGGCCATCGACGCGGCCACGCCCAGCTCGCCGGCGCCGCCGGGTGTCTCGGAGGTGCTGGGCATGACGATGATCCGGAGCTCGGGCGGGGTGTTCCACTGCCGGGTGTAGAAGTAGTTGTCCCAGCTCGCCTCGAGGAAATACCCGTCGCGCAGGTGCAGGCTGGAGGTCAGGGCCAGCGCGATGCCGTCCATGATGCCGCCCATCATCTGCGCCTCCAGGCCGCGCGGGTTGACGGCGAGGCCGACGTCCACGGCGAAGACGGCCTTGGTGACGCGCGGCCCGGTCACGCCGTCGCGGATGGGGCGGTTGACGGTCTCCGGGCGGCAGTCGATCTCCACCAGCGCGGCGCTGACCGACTTGTACTCGGCGTGGAACGCGATGCCCTGCGCGGTGCCCGGCTGCATGGGCCGCCCCCAGCCGCCGGCCTCGGCCACCTTCGCCAGCACCGCCCGGGAGCGGGCGTCACGGAGGAAGTCGTGCCGTAACCGGTAGGGGTCCTTGCCCATCCGCGCGGCGAGCTGGTCGACCATGAGCTCCCGGGCGCAGGTGACGTCGGGCGAGTAGACGTTGCGCATGCTGCCGGTGTTGAAGCCCTTGTCCGTCTCGGCGAGGAGCCGGCTGGTGACGCCGAAGTCGTAGGACGTCGCCTGGCTGAGGTGGAAGAACGTCTGGGAGAACCCGACGTCGCCCACCGGGAGCCGCGCGGCCAGGGCGGTGATGATCTCGCCCAGCCCGTGGCCGAGGTCGGTGGAGACGCCGGTGTGCCGCTGCTTGTAGCTGAGCACGGTGTCGCCGAGGTAGGCGATGCGTACCCGGGAGGTGGCCATCGGGTGGACGCGGCCCTGGCGGGAGTCGTCGGCGCGGTGCCACATCAGCTTGACCGGTTTGCCGATCTTCCGGGACACCTCGGCGGCTTCCAGCGCGGCGTCGAAGAACAGCTTGCGGCCGAAGGAGCCGCCGCCCTCGACGACGTGCACGGTGACCCGGCCGGGCGGCAGCCCGAGCCGGGCGGCGATGGCCTGCTGGGCGACGATCGGCGACTTCAGCGCCGACCAGATCTCGGCGCGGTCGGCCCGTACGTCGGCGATCGCGCAGTTGGGCTCCAGCGCGCTGTTGCTCCGGAAGTGGAAGGTGAACTTGCCTTCGACGACCGGGGTGGGCGGTCTGAGCCCGATCGGCAGCTCCGCGGCCTCCAGCTCCCGCAGCACGCTCGCGTCGGACTTCCCTTCCGCGGTGCCGGGTCTCCAGGAGACCCGCAGGGCGCGTACGGCGTCGATGCACTGGCCGAAGGTCTCGGCGCGCACCGCCACCCCGGTGGAGATCACCACGGCGTCGGTGACGCCCGGCATGGTGCGGACCTCGGCGAGGTTGGCCACCGAGCCGACCTTGCCGTTGATGGTCGGCGGGCGGCACACCATCGTCGGCTTCGCGTCCGGGACGTCGAGGTCCATCGTGAACTTCTTGCGCCCGGTCACCGCGTCCAGCGCGTCGATCCGGTTGTGCGGCCTGCCGATGACGGTGAAGCTCGCACGCGGCGTGAGCGCCACGGACACCTGCCGGGTCCGCGTGCTCGCGGCCTTGCCGGCGAGGGCGCCGATGCCGACGCCACGGCCGGAACGGTCGGTGATCACGCCCGCCTTCAGGGTCAGGTCGCGGACCGCCGAGCCGAGTTCGGTCGCCGCCGCCGCCAGCAGCCGCTCCCGGGCGATGGCGGCGGCGACCCGGATCGGGGTGTAGGTCGCGATGGTCGTGTTCGATCCGCCGGTGAGCTGGTTGAAGACCAGCTCGGGCCGGGCGTCGGCCAGGGTGACCCGTACGCGTTCCAGCGGCACGGCCATCTCCTCGGCGATCAGCATGGCCGTCGAGGTGGTGATGCCCTGCCCCACCTCGGCCCGCGGCAACGCGAACGACACCGTGCCGTCCGGGTGGACCTCGACCGAGATCAGGCCGGAGGTCGGCAGCGCCGCCGCGGTCATCAGGTCGTTGAGGTCGAGCAGCGCCGGCAGGTCCAGGAGCTCCGGCGAGGGCAGCGGGTCGGCGGCCGCCGGCGGCGGATCGAGCTCGGCGGCGGCCACCAGGGTCGGAGCCGCGAGAACGTACCCGAGAAACCGCCGCCGCGCGATGGCGTCATTCGATTCCGTCATTGTCCAGCTCATCCAGGACGGTTGGTCGTGGGAATCTCTATCTTGGTCTCCTTGCCCTTGGTGAGGAAGAACAGGATGTACTTGCGCGCGGCCTCGTCGATGACCCAGGCGACCTCGGGCACCAGCGGCAGCGGGATGAGGCCCTCGCGGAACTTCACGAGCTTCGGCCAGGCGGTGGCGATCAGCGGGTCCCACAGCGGCTCGCGCCGGATGCCGTCCCAGTCGGCCACCTGGTTGCCGACCAGGTAGCGGGCCAGCGCGTTGCACAGAGGCCGGCTGATGCTGCCGGGGCTGGTCTGCTCGGCGAGCTGGCCCAGCAGGATGTCGGTAAGGATCACGCCCTCGGGCGTCGGCCCCATGTTCCTGGGCAGGATCTGGTCCGACTGAGCGTTGGCCGCGTCCCAGGTGGCGGGGACGTACTCGTCCTTGATGCCGAGCAGGTGCGCGGTCACCTGCCACACGTGCAGGTACGCCTCCGACTCGGCGGCCGTGATCGGCACCTTCCATTCGCGCATCCTGCGCATCGCGAAGGTCGGCAGGGTGTGCCAGGTGACCAGCATGTCCTCCTGGCTGATCGGGATGTCGCCGCCCCAGTGGGGGGACTGCCGCAGCAGGTGCCGCACCGCCGCGTGCACCAGCCGGGTCTTCACGGCCTCGACGACGCAGGAGCCGTCGGGCCGGTAGGCGTTCAGGGATCCGACGGCGAACCCCAGGATGCTCGTCTTGGCGACCCGGTCCTCCATGTCCGCGCCGCCCTTGGAGTAGTAGACCGCGCGGGCCTCCTTGGGGATGGCGGTGCTCAGCATGCCGCCGCCGACGCCGTTGAGCAGGTTGAGGTAGAGCCCCCTGGACTTGTTGAACTCGGCCGCAGTGCCCAGCTTGCCGTGGTCCGCCCACGACGGCAGCTCGCGGGCCCGCTCCATGAACGACCGCAGATCCTCCGGCAGCCCGGCGGGTAACGGCTGATCGTTGCGGGTCCAGTCCCACAGCAGGCGGTTGACCTCGGGCACCGCGCCGCGATCGATCAGCGAGGCGACCAGCGGGTCGGCCTCCTCGTCCCAGACCCACCGCGGATCGGCACCGGCGCCGGAGCCGGCGACCGAGCCGGTCGGCGCCCAGGTCCAGGGCGTCAGGGGACGCGCCTCAGCCGGCGCCGCCATCCCCAGCGCCCCGAGCGCGCCCAGGGCCCCGCCCGAGATCAGAATCTTGCGTCTGCTCAGCTCCGCCATGCTCCGAACTCCTTTCCAGCGTGTCAGGACGGGCGGTTGGTGTCCGGGATCTCGATCCTGATCGGCTGCGCCTCGGACAGGAAGAGCAGGGCGGCCTTGCGCAGGAACTCGTCGAACAGCCAGTACGCCTCCGGCGCCAGCGGGAACGGCAGCAGCCCCTCGCGGACGGCGATGAAGGGCCCCCAGGACACCTTGAGCAGCGGATCCCAGACCAGCTCCCTCGGGATCTTCAGCCATCCGGCGATCCGGTCGCCGAGCATGAAGCGCGTGAACGCGCCGAGTATGGGCTTGGACAGGATGCCGGCATCGACCGAGGAGCCGAGGTTGAGCAGGATGTCGGCCAGCTTGACGCCCTCGGGCGTCGGCGCCAGCACCGGCTCCAGGACCTCCCTGGCCTGGGCGTTGGCCTCGGCCCACGACGCCGGGATGTACTCGTCCTTGATGCCGAGCAGGTGCGCGGTCAGCTGCCACGAGTGCAGGAAGCCCTCGGACTCGGCGGCGGGGATGGGCACCCTCCAGGCGACCAGCTTCTGCATGACGGTCGTGGGCAGGCTGTGCCAGGTGACCATCATGTCCCGCTGGCTGATCGGGACCTCCTCCTCGGCGACCTCCGACCAGTGCGGGGACTGTGGCAGCAGGTGCCGCACCGCCGCGTGCACGAGCCGGGTCTTGACGCAGGTCACGATCATTTCGCCGTCGGGCTGGAAGGCGGTCCGGCTCATGACGTCGTAGCCGAGCTTGGCGGTCTTGGAGATGCGGTCCTTCATGTCCGCACCGCCCTGGGAGTAGTAGACCGCGAGGGCCTCCTTGGGGATGACCGTGCTCATCATGCCGCTGGCCAGCCCGTACAGGAGGCCGAGGTAGAGGCCGCGCTTCTCGTTGAACCTGAACGCGGTCGCGAGCTTGCCGTGGTCGGCCCACGAAGGCAGCTGACGGGCCCGCTCCATGAAGTCCCGCAGGTCCGCCGGCAGCCCGGCCGGTAACGGCTGGCCGTTCTTGGTCCAGGTACGTAACAGCTCGTTGACCCTGGGCACGTCACCCCGGTCGAGCAGCGAGGCGACCAGCGGATCGGCCTCCTCGTCCCACACCCATCGCGGGTCGGTGCCGGCCCCGGTGCCCGCCACCGAGCCCTTGGCCGACCACGTCCACGGTCCCTGCGCGTACGCCGGTGCCGCGACGCCCAGCGCGCCGAGCGCGCCCAGCGCCCCACCGGCCTTCAGCACGTTGCGCCTGCTGAGTCGGTCCATGCCTGCGTTCCTCCTCCTCGCCGGAGCCTCCTCGTCGGAGCGACGAAGCGCTGGTTGATACGGTGAAACACGTAGCGCTTCTGTGTATCATCATCATGAGAGCACACTGTGAGGGGCATCACAAGACCGCACCGGCGGCCGTTGGGGCATGAGGCAGAATCAACTGCAGGAGGTGATCGTGGAATCTGCGCTGTCCGGGCTCATGACGCCTTCGGACTCGGAGTCGTTGCTGGAGCGCGCATACCTTGATGCCGTCGAACAGGTCGACGACACCGACGAGCTCCGCGCCCGCATACTCGATGCGGCTTACGACCAGTTCTGCCGGATGGGCATCCGGCGCTCCACCATGGAGGACGTCGCCCGGCGGGCCAAGGTCTCGCGGATCACGGTCTACCGGCGGTTCGCCACGAAGGACGCGCTGGTCGAACACGTCGTACGCCGCGAGTTCCGCCGCTACTTCGACCGGTTCCTCATCGACATAGAGCAGGCGGGCACCCCGGCCGACCGCGTGGTCCTGGGCTTCGTGAGCTCGTTACGCGCCATCCGGGGCAACCCGCTGATCGGCGGCCTGATCTCCGCGGAGCCGGACCTGCTGGTGCCCTCCATGGTCGCCGACGGGGGCCGGACCCTCGCCACCGTGCGCCAGTTCGTCGCCGGGCAGCTGCGCCGCGAGCAGCACGCGGGCCACGTCTCCGCCGACCTGAACACCGACCTCGTGGCCGAGATGATGGTCCGGGTCTCCGCCTCCTTCCTGGCGACCCCCAGCCACATCATCGACCTCGACGACGACGAGCAACTGGCCGCGGTGGCCCGCCAGTTCCTGGTGCCGATGCTGACCCCACCCTGATGCAGTTTTGTGGCAATTGCGACTCATGTGCAGAATGGGGAGGTGCTTCCTGATCGAACCGCCCTGCCCATGCCGCTCATCAGCGCCCCGCCGAAGGCGGGGGCCGGCTCATGAGAAAGCTCCTGGCCCTGGTGGCAGCCCTGACCCTGACCGCCTGCGGCCAGACGCCCGCCACCACCCGGGAGACCGGTCCCGATGCGGCGCCGCGGGCGGGTTTCCCGGTCACGATCACCAACTGCGGGCGCACCCTCACCTTCGACCGGCCGCCCGCCAAGGTCGTCACCGGCTACCACCCCTCCCTGGAGACCCTGTTCGCCCTCGGCCTGCATGATCGCGTCGCCGGGCGGACGAACTTCTCCGAGAGCGCGTTCCTGCCCGGCCAGAAGGAGCTGTACGACCGGATCCCGGAGATCTCGCCGACGATCATGCTGCCGCAGAAGGAGGTCATGCTCGCCCAGGGCGCCGACCTCGTCCTGGACAACGCGATGGCCGCCTTCGACGCCGCCGGCGGCTACGCCACCGTGGCGGAGCTGGACGCCGCGGGCTCCCCGGTGTACATCCTGGGCGGCTGGTGCAGCCCTGAGGAGACGCTCGAGTACACCCTCGACGACACCCTCACCGACCTGCGGAACCTCGGCAGGATCTTCGGCGTCTCCGGCCGCGCCGACCGGCTGGCCGCCGACCTGCGCGGCAGGCTGGACGACGTGTGCGAGCGCGTCGCGGGCCGGCCGCCGGTCAAGGTGCTGGCCACCGACGGCGGCAAGGGCCCGGTCAACGCCTACGGCGGCGCCGGCATCACCAACCAGATGATCACCGCCGCCGGCGGGGTGAACGTGCTGGCCGGTGTCAAGGGCGACTACACCGAGGTCAGCGTGGAGCAGGTCAGCGCCGCGCAACCCGACGCCATCCTGGTCAGCGAGTACGCCACGCTGCGGGGCGAGACGATGCCGACCGTGCGGGCCAAGACCGCCGACACCCTCGCCATCGCCAGGAACAGCCCAGCGGCCAAGGAGCGGCGCGTGCTCGCTCTGCCGGTGGCGGCCCAGCATCCCGGCTACCGCAACCTCCTGGCCGTCGAGGACATCGCCCGCTTCCTGCACCCCGGCGCGTTCACCCGATGACCAGCGCGCTTCAGCGGGCCAGGCCGGTGGACACCGGCCGGCCACACCGGCGCGGCGGCCGGTTCGCGCTGCTCGTCGCCCTCCTCGCCGTGGCCGTGGTCGCCTCGACGTGGCTGGCGGTGAGCATCGGCGCGGTACGGGTCGGGTTGCCGCAGGCCTGGGGCATCGTCGCCGACCGCCTGGTGCCCGGGCTGGTCCCGCGTACCTGGACGCCCGTGCAGGAGCAGATCGTGTGGGAGTTCCGGCTGCCGCGCGCGCTGCTGGCGCTGCTGGTCGGGGCCGGGCTGGCGGTGGTCGGGGCGGTGCTGCAGGCCCTGGTGCGCAACCCGCTGGCGGACCCGTTCCTGCTCGGCATCTCCTCCGGCGCGTCCTTCGGCGCGGTGCTCGTGCTGATCCTGGGGGCCGGGGCGCTGGGCGGGCTGTCGCTGTCGGGGGCCGCCTTCGCCGGCTCGCTCCTCGCTCTGGGGCTGGTGTACGCGCTGGCCCAGCGGGCGGGCCGGATCACCCCGTCGCGGCTGGTGCTGGCCGGGGTGGCGCTGGCCTACCTCTTCCAGGCCCTCTACAGCTTCGTGCTGCAGCAGGCGCAGAGCGGGCGGGCGGCCCAGCAGGTGCTGTTCTGGTTGATGGGCAGCCTCGGCGGGGCCCGCTGGCACATGCTGCCGCTGCCGGCCGCCGTCCTGGCCGTGGGCCTGGTCTACCTGCTGCTGCAGCATCGTCAGCTCAACGCGCTCATGGCCGGCGAGGAGAGCGCCGTCTCCCTCGGCGTGAACGTGCACCGCCTGCGGCTCACGCTCTTCGTCCTCACCTCCCTGCTGGTCGGCGTGCTGGTGGCCACCAGCGGGGCGATCGCGTTCGTCGGGCTGATCGTGCCGCACGCGGCCCGGCTGCTCACCGGGGCCGACCACCGCCGGGTGCTCCCGGTCACCGCGCTGCTCGGCGCGGCGTTCCTGCAGCTCGTGGACGCCGCCGCCCGGGTCGTCAACGCGCCGCAGGAGCTGGCGCTCAGCATCGTCACCGCGCTGTTCGGCGTGCCGTTCTTCCTGTGGCTGCTGCGCCGCCGCTCGGTGGACCGGGCGGTGACCGTCGCATGAGGCTCGACCTGCGCGGCGTCGCCGTGCACCTCGACGGCCGCCCGATCGTCCACGGGGCCGACCTGCTGGTGGACGACGGCGAGTTCGTCGCCCTGGTGGGCCCGAACGGCTGCGGCAAGTCCACCCTGTTGCGGACGATCTACCGGGCGCTGCGTCCCTCGGCGGGGCTCATCCGGGTGGACGGCGACGACGCGCACGGCCTGCCCTGGCGGGAGTCCGCCCGGCGAACCGCCGTGGTGGCCCAGGAAACGCCCGCCGAGCTCGACTTCACGGTCGGGGAGGTCGTGCTCATGGGGCGCACGCCGTACAAACCCGATGCCGTGGCGGACGCGGAGCGGTGCGCGCGGGCCCTGGACCGCGTCGGCCTCGCCGGCGCGGCGGACCGCGTCTACGCCACCCTGTCCGGCGGCGAGAAGCAGCGCGCCCTCGTCGCCCGCGCCCTGGTGCAGGAGACCCGCCTGCTCCTGCTCGACGAGCCCACCTCCCACCTGGACGTCCACCACCAGCTGGAGATCCTGCACCTGGTCCGCGAGCTCGGCACCGAGCTGGGCCTCGCCACCCTGGCCGTCCTGCACGACCTCAACCAGGCCGCCGCGTTCTGCGACCGCCTCTACGTCATGAGCGCCGGCCGCATCCTGGCCGGCGGTCCGCCCGGCCAGGTCCTCACCCCCGAGCTGATCTCCGAGGTGTACGGCGTGCGCGCCGTCCACCGCCCCCAGCTCGTCTTCGAACGGCTCAGTCGGAGCCGGGCCACCAACCTGGCGGATCCAGGGGCCAGCGGCTGAGGGCGGCGCCCAGCACGCTCCCGGCGGTGGCACTGCTGAGGGCGATGCTCCAGCCGATGGGCCCGAGCGGCGTGCAGCCGAAGAAGCCGCTCACGAAGGGCGTCTGGATGACGGCGGTGAGCAGGGCGGCCGAGCCCAGGCCGGCGACCAGGACGTTGCGGTCGAGGCCGCCGGTCAGCAGGGTCTGGCCCAGCTGGCTGCCGACCAGCGCGGCCAGCGCCACGGTCGAGGCGCGGCGGGACCGTCCGGTGAACCGGGCCGCCAGCCACGCGCTGCCCGCTCCCGCCGCGGTGGCCAGCGCCCGGTTGTACATCTCCTGGGTGAGGGCCTCGCCGAGGGACATGTCGGGGCCCTCGCGCAGCAGGTGCGCGACGTCGTGCTCGCTGGGCGGCCGCAGCGCGATCGCCAGCGCGGGGGCGAGATCGGTGAGCAGGTTGACCAGCAGCAGCTGGCGGGCGTTCAGCGGGGACCGCCCGGTCAGGGCCGTGCCCAGGACGGTGAAGGCGATCTCCCCGAGGTTGCCGCCGAGCAGGATGCCCAGGGCGTGCCGGACGGACGACCACATGGCCCGCCCCTCGACCAGCGCCGCGATGATGGTCTCCAGGCGGTCGTCGGAGACGACGAGGTCGGCGGCGGCCTGCGCGGCGGGGGTGCCGCGGCGGCCGAGCGCGATGCCGACGTCGGCCAGCCGGATGGCCGGGGCGTCGTTGGCGCCGTCGCCGGTCATCGCGACCACCTTGCCCAGCCGCTGGTAGGCCTGGATGATGCGGACCTTCTGCGCCGGGCTGCAGCGGGCGATGACGTTCACCTCGGGCAGCCGCTTGTCCAGCGCGGCGTCGTCGAGCTCGTCGATCTCCGCTCCGGTGAGGACGTGGTTGGGGATGGCGCCGGGGTGCACGGTGGCCGCGATCGCGTCGGCCGTGGCGGGATGGTCTCCGGTGATCATGACGGTGCGCACGCCCGCCTCGTGCAGGCGGGCCGCCGCGGGGGCGGCGCTGGTGCGTACCGGGTCGGCGAGGGCGAGGAAGCCGAGGAAGGTCAGGTCGCGGACGGTGTCCTCGTCGACCCCTTCCTGGGTGGCGGGCATGCGGCGTTCGGCCACGGCGAGCACGCGGTGACCGGCGCCGGCGAGCCGTTCGGCCAGCTCGGTCAGGGCGGTGTGGTCGCCGTCGGTCATCTCGCGTTCCCGCCCGCCGGTCCGGTGCCGGCCGCAGCGCGACAGCACGACCTCGGGGGCGCCCTTGACGCTGAGCAGCACCTGCCCGCCGGCGCGGCCGAGGGTGGCGTGGAAGCCGCGCGAGGGCTCGAACGGCAGGGCGAGGGTCTTCCGCCAGCCGCGGGCGCCGGTGCCCGGCCGGATCCGCGCGCGGCGGGCGCACTCGACGACGGCACGGTCGGTCTGATGGGCCAGGTCCTCCGGGTGCCGGGCGTCCGGGCTGGCCCGCAGCGCCGCGGCCACCACCGTGCGGCAGGAGTCGTCCAGCGACCGTACGGGGCGGGCACGGGTGCCGTCGTGGACCTCGCGCACCGCGAGCCGGCCCTCGGTGAGAGTGCCGGTCTTGTCGAAGCACAGCACGTCCACCCGGCCGAGGGCCTCGATGGTACGCGGGTTGCGCACCAGCGCGCCGAGGTCGGCCAGGCGGCGGGCGGCCGACAGCTGGGCGGCGTTGACCAGGAACGGCAGGCCCTCGGGCACCGACGCGATGGCCAGATTGACCGCCGCGCTCAGGCTGTCGCGCACCGGCACGCCGTGCAGCAGCCCCGCTCCGGTCACGGCCGCGGCCGAACCCAGTGCCACCGGCAGGCTGTGCCGGGTGAAGCGGCGCAGGTGCTGTTCGACGCCGGTCGCCGGGGCGCTCTGGCGGGCGGCGGCCATGCTGCGGCCGACCTCGGTGTCGGCGCCGGTCGCCACGACGACCGCCACGGCCCGGCCGGCTGCCAGCGTCGTGCCCTCGTACAACATCGACCGGCGATCGGCGAGCTCCGCGGCGATGACCGGGGCGACGTCCTTGGCCGCCGACAGCGACTCCCCGGTCAGTGACGACTCGTCGGCCTCCACCCCGTCGGCGCGCAGCAGCCGGCAGTCGGCGGGGACGACGTCGCCGGGGCCGAGCAGCACCACGTCTCCGGGGACGAGCTGCTCGGCGGTGACGACCTGCTCGATGCCGTCGCGGCGGACGGTGGCCCCGACGGCCGAGCGGGCCAGCAAGTCGGCCAGGGCCCGGTCGGTGCGTACGCGTTGCGCGGCCCCGGTCAGCGCGGAGACCCCGGTGATCCCGGCGACCAGGCCGGCGTCCACCAGCGAGCCGACGACCGCGCTCAGCGCCGCCCCGCCGGCCAGGACGGGAGTCAGCGGGTTGGCCAGCTCCTCCATGAACGCCGCGCCCAGGCTGCTGCCCAGCGGCTCCAGACGACCGCCCGCCCGCCACCTCTGCCGCGCCTCCTCGCTGCTCAGCCCCTCTTCGCCGGCGCCCAGGCGGCGCAGCACGGCCTCGGCCGGCATCAGGTGCCACGGGGTACGGGCGACGGCGCGGGCGGGTGTCTGCGTGTGCAGGTGGTGAGCCCGCCAGGCGCCGTCGGCGAAGGCCAGCGCGGCGCCGATGTTGACCGCGCGCAGGCTGCGTACCGACGGCCGCGCGGAACCGCCCTGGAGGGCCGAGGCCGCGCCGATGCCGGTGGCCGCCTGTGACAGCACGATGCCGTCGCGATCCACGGACCGTGCCGCCGCCACGGCCTCCACCAGCAGGACCGCGGTGCCCAGCTCCGATCCGACCAGGACGTGCGCGCCCCACGGCGGCACCTCGCCGTCCCTGTGCACGCCCAGCCCGCAGTCCGCCGCTCCGAGCGCCCGCCGCTCCCCCGAGATCAGCATGACCGCCCCGCCCGCCGCCTGGATCTCGCGCACCGCGGCCGACAGCCCGCGCCGGCGTTCCACCACGACGTCGGCGTGACCGCCGCGCGCGGGCCGCTGCTCGTCGGTGGCCAGCACGATCCGCAGCCGGGCGCGGCGGGCCGCGGCGACGACCCCGTCCAGGCCGGGGGCCGTCTCCTGCTCGGCCGCCAGCACCGCTTCCAGCCTCCCGCCGCGGGCCAGGCCCAGGACCACCTCGGCGCCGGTCCCGGCCAGCCGCTTGCGCTGCCGGGCCCCGGTACGGCCGCGCAGCTCCAGGTCCTCGACCGGGCCCAGGACCCATTCGCCGTCGCGGCGCACGGCCCGCACGTCGCCGTCGGGCGCGAACAACGCGAAGCCGACCTCGGCCACCTCCCCGGCGTCCGCACCGGCCAGCGGGATCAGGTCGGTCAGCTCCCAGCGCCCCGTACGCAGCACGGCATCGTCCAGCACGAGCGTGTCCACCCGGCCGAGCAGCCGCAGCGCCGAACGGTCCATCACCAGCGCTCCGTTGCGCGCCAGCACCCGCCCCAGATGAGAGGCGAAGGCCACCCGTCCCGCCTCGCTCGCCTTGGGCAGCGTGGCGAGCCCCACCGCCGCCGCGCGCCGCCACCCGACCAGCGGCGTGGCCACGGGCATCGCGGCCGCCCCGGCGGCCAGGACACGCCGCTGGTACCTCTCCACCGGCCCGTCCGGCAGCGCGCACGGGCGTTCGACCACGACCGGGTCGGCCGCCGCGTCGTCGGGTCCGCGGATCAGCCGCGGCTCGGCCTCCTGCCACGCCTGCTGGTCGGCACGGGCCTCGCGCCACTCCCCGATCCGCTGCGCCACGTCCAGCACCACGCCGGAACCGCCCGCCGCCATCGCATGGGCCAGACCGGCGGCCATGGACACCAGCGACTCCGCCCGCTCCTGCCCGTGCAGCCGCTCGGCGGCCAGCTCACGCAGGCGCGGGTGCAGCGAGACGGCCGAGAGCAGGCCCGCCAGCTCGGTCGGCAACGGCGCCCACGGCGCCACCCGCGTGAGCCCGGACAGGACCAGCGCGGCCGAGTCGACCGCCAGGTTCGGCAACACCCGGGTGCGCGCCGGCCCCTCGGCCGGGTGGTGCAGCTCCTCCTCGGCGACCTCCTCCTCGACGCTGGCCGGAGCCGACTCGGCGTGCGCCACCAGGGCCACCAGCTCGCGACGGAGCGGCGGCGGGTCGCCCACGGCCACCACGACCCGGCACGCCGGGGCGTTCACCCGCGCCCACAACACCCCCGGATGCCGCTCCAGCGCGCGCTCCACCCGGCGGGCCACCCGGGCGCCGCCCGGGCCGTGCACGCCGTGCGTCTCGATGTGCAGCCGTCCCGGGCGCTCCCACACGTCCCGAGCCTCGCGGCCCCCGCCCAGCAACCAGCCCGCCACCCCGGTCGCCAGCTCGACGGCGCCCGAGACGGGAGCGGGTGCCCGCAATCCCAGCAACGCCACTACGGTCCCCACACCCTTGTCATGGGCCTCCCCCTGCCCGCGCGGGCCCGTGTCATGCCACCGCGGGCCGCGCGTCGATCCGATCACCTCTTCCGTACGTGACCTGGAACGTGGCGTCGGAGCGGCGGTGCGCGCCGGTGATCGGGTCGCTGCGGAGCCGGAGGCCGGAGTGCCTGTCACACCTGATCTCCGGTGTTGACCGACCTGGTGTGCGCGATCACACTGAGGTGGCGCCGAGGTGAACACCCGCCTTGACCGCGATGACGTGCCGCGTGTTTCCGCGCCGAGATGTTAGCGCTAACAGCCAATGTCGGAAGGCAGTCCGAAGATGTCCAGAGCCTGGTTACGGGTGAGCGCGGTCCTCGCCGCCGCCTGCCTGCTGTTCGCGTCGTTGTCCGTCACCGCCCCGAAGCGGGCGGCCGCCCTCGAACCGTTCACCGGCTACCTGATGGCGCACTTCACCGGGGAGTCGGCGAACGGCGAGCAGATCTACCTCGCCCACAGCGACGACGGGCTGCGCTGGACCGACCTGAACAACGGTCAGCTGGTCCTGCGCTCCACGGTCGGCACGCGCGGCGTCCGCGACCCGGCCCTCGTCCGCTCCCCCGCCGGCGACCGCTACTGGATCGTCGCGACCGACCTGCGCATCGCGAGCGGCACGTCGTGGAGCGACGCCGCCAACCGGGGCAGCACCTCGCTCGTCGTGTGGGAGTCACGCGACCTGGTGAACTGGTCGGCCCCGTGGCTGATCAACGTCGCCGGCGGCATCCCCGGCGCCGGCAACGCCTGGGCGCCCGAGGCCGTCCACAACCCCGCGACCGGCGACTACGTGCTCTACTGGGCGACCAACTCGGCCCGCAACGGCGTCACCAAGCACCGCATCTGGTACGTCCGCACCGGCGACTTCCGCACCTTCACCGCCCCGCAGCTCTACATCGAGCGCGGCGGCACGCAGGGCCTCATCGACACGCAGATCATCGAGGTGCCCACCAGCGTCGGCGGCTACCGCTACTACCGGGCCTCGGCGGACGGCCACATCACCATCGAGGCCGCCGACTCGATCCTCGGCTCCTGGACGACCCTCGGGAATCTGTCGCACATGGGCATCTCCAACGGCACCGGCGGCGGCAACGTCGTGGAGGGGCCGATGTGGGCGCAGTTCAACGGCCGGAACGAGTGGGCACTCTGGCTTGACCAGTTCGCCACCGGGCGCGGCTACATGCCCATCACCTCGACGAACCTGGGCAGCACGCAGAACTTCCGCACCCGTACCGACTACGGGATGGGCGGCAACCGCAAGCGCCACGGCTCCATCCTCAACCTGACCGCCGCCGAGGAGGGCCGGGTGCTCGGCCGCTGGGGCGCCGCCGTGCCGATCAACCGGATCCAGTCGTACAACTTCCAGGACCGCTACGTCCGCCACGCCGACCTCGACGTGCGCATCGACGCGAACGTCAGCCCGGCCCAGGACGCCCAGTTCCGGCTGGTGCCCGGCCTGGCGAACAGCTCCGGCCACGTCTCCTTCGCCTCGGTGAACTTCCCCGGCTACTACCTGCGCCACTACGGCTTCGACTTCGTGCTGGCCCCCGACGACGGCACCGCCACCTTCGCGGCCGACGCGACCTTCCGCCAGGTTCCGGGGCTGGCCACCACGTCATGGGCGTCGTTCCAGTCGTACAACTACCCCGACCGGTACGTCCGCCACTACGACTACCTGCTCAGGCTCGATCCCATCACCGACGCGCAGGGCCGCGCCGACGCCACCTTCCGCGTGACGTCCTAGCCCCTGCGCGGGGCTTCCGGGCGCGGGGCTTCCGGGCGCGGGGCCTCCTTGTGCAGGCCGAGGACCTCGGCGGCGGTCTCCAGGGCGGCGAGGTGCTCCTCCACCGAGCGCAGGCCCGCCCGCATGGTGTTGACGGCGATGTGCGTGGCCCCGGCCTCCCTCCAGCCGCGGGCCAGCCCGTCCAGCTCGTCCTCGCCGCCCCGCCAGTTGACGCGGCCCTCCATGCCGAGCGTGGAGGGGTCGCGTCCGGCCTGCCTGGCGGCCTCCTCGACCATGGCCTTGGCCTCGTCGAGCTCGTGGCCGGGGGCGAACTGCGGGAACCATCCGTCGGCCAGGCGGCCGGCCCGCCGGTAGGCCGCCGGCGACTGCGCGCCGAACCACACGGGGATCGGCCGCTGCACGGGGAGCGGTGCCAGCCCCGCTCCCGTCACCCGGTCGAAGGTGCCCTCGAACGTGACCGACGGCTCGGTCCACAGCCGGCGCATCAGCTCGACCTGCTCCTCCATGCGCCTGCCCCGGGTGGCGAAGTCCTGGCCGAGGGCTTCGTACTCGACCCGGTTCCAGCCCAGCCCCACGCCCAGCCGGAACCGGCCGCCGGTCAGCAGGTCGACCTCCGCCGCCTGCTTGGCCGCCAGGGCGGTCTGCCGCTGGGGCAGGATGATGATGCTGGTGACGAGTTCCAGCGAGGTCACCCCGGCCAGATAGCCGAACATGACCATCGGCTCGTGGAAGGTCGTGCGCACGTCGTAGGGGCCGTCCCAGCCCCGGTGGACCGCCGGGTCGGCGCCGAGGACGTGGTCGAAGGCCATCACGTGCCGGTAACCGAGCTCCTGGACCCCCTGCCCGTAGGCGCGCACGGCGCCCGCGTCGCCGCCGAGCTCGGTCTGGGGGAAGACGACGCCGATCTGCATGGAATGACTCCCGTCAGGCTCCTGCTCTTTCCTGATCATCATCGCCCACCGCCGCCGTTCGTCCGCGCGCGACCCTCTGGCGGGAGATGGCGAAGTACACCACACTGATGATCACGAAGAACGGCACCCCGGCCCACCACGCCGGCCGCAGCGGCTCGATGAACAGCGTCGACACCAGGACGGCGGCGAGGAAGAGCATCACCACCCCGGAGGTGGCGGGCGCGCCCCAGAGCCGGACCGGCGACGGCGGCAGCCCCTGGGCGGCGCGGGTGCGGCGGAAGGCGTGGTGCGTCACCAGGATCAGCAGCCACACCACCAGCGCCCCGAACACAGAGACCCCGAACAGCGCGAGATAGGCCCCGCTCTCGCTGGCCGCCGAGACGATCGCGGCCAGCGCCAGGCCGAGCGCCGAGAGGGCGAGGGCGTTGCGCGGCACGCCGGAGGCGCTGAGGCGGCCGGTCCAGGCGGGGGCGTACCGGTTGGCGGCCAGCGAGTGCATCATCCTGGTGGTCAGGTAGAGGTTGGTGTTGGCGCTGGACAGGGCGGCGGTCAGCACGACGAGGTTCATGACGGTCGCCGCGGCGGGGATGCCGGCGGCCGAGAACACGCGGACGAACGGGCTCTCGGTGACCGAGCCGCCCTGGGCGGTGGTGGTCCACGGCGCCACGGTGAGGACGATCGCGATGGCGAGCACGTAGAACAGCGCCAGGCGGGTGACCATGCGGCGGGCGGCGCGCGGGATGTCGCGCACCGGGTTCTCCGACTCGGCGGCGGTGACCGAGACGGCCTCGGTGCCGATGTAGCTGAACAGCACGAACACCATGGCCAGGAACAGCCCGCTCGTCCCGTTGGGCAGGAAGCCGCCGTGCGCGGTGAGGTTGGAGACGCCGGTGGCGTCCGCGCCGGGCAGGCCGACGGTCACCAGGAGCACGCCGAGCAGGATGAACACGATGATGGCCACCACCTTGATCATCGCGAACCAGTACTCGACCTCCCCGAACAGCTTGACCGCGGCGGCGTTCGTGACCAGCACGACGGCCGAGAAGACGGTGACCGGCAGCCACAGCGGCAGCGACGGCCACCAGAACTGCACGTAGATCCCGGCCGCGATGACCTCGCCACCGATGGCGATGACCTGGATCGTCCAGTACGTCCACCGGACCACGAACCCGGCCCACGGCCCCAGATAGCGGTGGGCGATCACCCCGAACGCGCCCGCCTCCGGATGGACCACCACCATCTCGGCCAGCGCCCAGCCGATCACCAGCGCCACGCCCGCGCAGATGACGTAGGCCACGATGGTGGCCGGGCCGGCCTGGGAGATCGCCAGGCTGGAGCCGAGGAACAGCCCGGTGCCGATCGCGCCGCCGAGCCCGATCATGGTGAGCTGGCGCCCGGTCAGCCGGCGTTGCAGCCCGGATTCGTTGTCCACGGAAGACCTCTTCCCAGGGGGTGGTCAGGTCCTGCGGCAGGCCCTGACGGCTTCGACGGCCGCGTCCACGTCGGACCGGTCGTTGTAGTAGTGGAACGACAGCCGCAGCAGGTCGCCGCGCGGAGCCGTCCAGATGCGGCGCTCGGCCAGCCTGGCGGCCAGCGCGTTCGGGTCGTCGTCGGCGATGGCGACCTGCGGCCCGCGCGCCCCGGCGGGGCTCACCACCCGCTCACCGTCCGCCGTCAGCCGCTCGGCCAGCTCCTCGACCAGGGCGGACACATGCTCCTGTACGGCGTGCGGATCGATCCGCTCGATGAGGTCGAACCCGGCGTTGGCCGCGTAGGCGGACGGGATGGGCGGCGTGCCGGTCTCGAAGCGCCGGGCGTCGCCGGGGAAGTCGAGCAGCCGGGGATCGAAGGCGAACGGCTGCGTACGCCCGAACCAGCCGGTCAGCTCCGGCTCGCGCTGCTGCTCCATGCCGCCCCGGACGTACAGGAACGCGATCCCGGGCAGGCCGAGCAGGTATTTGAGCGACCCGGACGCCAGGTAGTCGCAGCCGAGCCGCTTGACGTCGATCGGGACGACGCCGGCGCCCTGGTAGGCGTCCACGAACACGCGGGCTCCCCGGTCGTGCGCCAGCCGTACGACGTCCTCGACGGGCAGGCGGGCGCCGTTGCGGTAGCTGTGCAGCGGCACGGAGACCAGGTTGACGCTCTCGTCGATGACCTGCTCGTAGCTCTCGGCCGGCACGTTCTCGCCGGTGTCGGCGGCCACCCGCACCTCGGCGCCGCGCTGGCGCTGGGCCAGCCAGACGTGCGCGATCGACGGGAACTCCAGGTCGTTGGTGACGATGCCGGGGCGGCGCGACCAGTCGAGCGACGCGGCGGCCTGGAAGGCGGCCTCCGACGCGCACGAGAGCACGGCCACCTCGCCGGCCTCGGCGCCGATGAGCCGGGCGAAGCGTTCCCTGGCCCGGCCGACCTGCCCCATCCAGGTCTCCCAGGGGGCGCCCTCGGCGCGCAGCGAGTGGCCGATCTCCTGGAGCGCGTACGCGAGCCGCGACGACAGTGCGCCCTGGCTGCAGCTCGCCAGGTGCACGGAGTCGGCCAGGGAGGGGAACTCGGCCCGGAACTGGGTGGCGTTCAACATGCACGACATTTCGGGCACACTATCGGGCGCCTTTTAACCAGGTCAATAAGAGTTTAACGTCATTAACGCCCGGTAGGATCTCCGGGTGATTGGCGCCAGGATCCGGAAACTCCGCACCGAACGGGGGTTGACCCTCGCCCAGCTCGCCGCGGCGGCGGGCGTGTCCGGGGGGTTGATCAGCCAGGTCGAGCGCGACCTGGCCGACCCGAGCCTGGAGACGCTCAGGAAGATCGCCAAGGTGCTGGAGCTGCCGCTGTTCAGCCTGTTCCAGGAGCCCGACGCGGCCGCCGTGGCCGTGGTGCGGCAGGACAAGCGCATGCTGGTCCGGTCCCCGACCGGCGGGGTCGCCTACACCCGGGTCTCCCCCGGGCACGGGCGGCTGGAGGTCCTGGAGGGCCGGCTGGAGCCCGGCGGGTCGTCGGCGGCCGAGCCGTGGGCGCATCCGTCCGAGGAGTGCGTGCTCGTCCTGCGGGGGCGGCTGGTCGTGGAGGTGGCCGGGGCCGAGCACCTGCTGGAGGAGGGCGACAGCTGCTACTTCGACTCCTCGCTCCCCCACCGCTACCTCAACCCGGGCGAGGAGCCGGTCGACTTCCTGATCGCGGCGACCCCGCCCAGCTACTGAGCCGGTTTCCCGGCGATCAGCGGCGTTCCGGAAAACCGGGCTGAACCGTTCCCGGCCGCTCCGCGTACCTTCGTACATGCGTTGGAAAATGGCCTTGATCGCGCTGCTGGGCCTGCTGGCGGTGAGCGGCTGCGCCGCGGCGGCGGACACCCAGGCGGCGGGGTACAACCAGGCCGACGTGCGGTTCAACCAGCAGATGATCACGCATCACCGCCGGACCATCCAGCTGGCCGAGCTCGCGGTCGATCGGGGCGGCAGCGCGTACGTGCGGGACCTCGCCAAGGAGATCATCCCCAAGGAGCAGGCCGACATCCGGGAGATGTCCGGCTGGCTCACGTCGTGGTCGGAAGCGGTGCCCGCCGAGGAGAAGGCGGAGGAAGGCGCCGAGTTGCGGAAGGGCGCCGGGTTCGACCGGGGCTGGCTGACGATGCTGAAGGGGCACCTGGAGCACGGCGTCCACATGGCGAAGGAGGTCCAGACCGCGGGGAGGCACGCGCCGACGCGCCGGCTCGCCGACCGGATCATTCAGGTGCAGAGCGGCGAGCTGACCGCCATCGCCGAGCGCCTGGCTCTCTAGCCGTGTCGACCATGCCCCCGCCCGCCGGACCGGGCGACCCGGAGGAGCGTTCGGCGCGCCGGGCCGCGGCGGCCACGTTGACCGGCATCCGGCCGAAGATCAGGCGGTGGAAGGGGGAGATCGCCCACCAGTACAGGTGGCCGAGCAGCCCGTGCGGGTGGAA
Source organism: Nonomuraea sp. KM90 (assembly GCF_052246675.1). Taxonomy (NCBI): domain Bacteria; kingdom Bacillati; phylum Actinomycetota; class Actinomycetes; order Streptosporangiales; family Streptosporangiaceae; genus Nonomuraea; species Nonomuraea sp. KM90. Next base: position 22,102 of record NZ_JBQQCB010000030.1, read on the forward strand.
GATCGCCCGCTGGGTGTAGATCGTCCGGTCGCCGGAGCGGGTGACGCCGAGCTCCAGCCAGGCCAGGCCGGGCAGCCGCATCTCGGCCCGCAGCCGCAGCAGCCGGCCGGGAAGGACCTCCTCCACCCGCCAGAAGTCGATCGAGTCGCCCACCCGCAGCCGGGCCGGGTCGCGGCGGCCGCGCCGCAGCCCCACGCCGCCGACGAGCAGGTCGGCCAGGCCGCGCAGTTGCCAGGCGACCGGCAGGGAGTACCAGCCGTTGCGGCCGCCGATGCCCTCGATGACCTGCCACAGCGCCTGCGGGCTCGCGGGCACGGCCAGGCTGCGATCGTCGACGAAGAGGCTGCCGCCCGCCCAGTCGGGGTCGGTGGGCAGCGGATCGCTCGGCGCGCCCGGGGTGGACGCCGAGGACCAGCGGGTGGCGACGTCGGCCTCCTTGATCTTCATGAGGGCCAGCGACACCGCCCGGCGGAAGCCGATCAGGCCGCTCTCGGGGTCGGGCACGTGGCGGGCGATATCGTGCTCGCCGCAGACGGCTTCGTTGCGCAGGGACTCCACCAGCGGGCGCGCGATGCCCGACGGCACCGGCGTGACCAGCCCCACCCACAAGCTGGACAGCCGGGGGCTGAGCAACGGGACGGGGATGATCAGCCGGGGCGGCAGCGCGGCCACGGCGGCATAACCTCGCATCATGTCCGCATATGTCAGGACGTCGGGGCCGCCGATGTCGAACCCCCGGTTGACCGTACCCGGCGCATCCGCCCACGCGACCAGATAGCGCAGCACGTCGCGGACCGCGATCGGCTGGGTCCGGCTGCGTACCCAGCGCGGCGTCGTCATCACCGGCAGCCGCTCGGTCAGGTGGCGCAGCATCTCGAACGAGGCCGACCCCGACCCGATGATCACCGCGGCGCGCAGCACCACCGCCGGCACGGCGCCCCGCAGGAAGATCTCCCCCACCTCGGCCCGTGACCGCAGGTGCGGCGAGAGCCCCTCTCCATGGGTGAGGCCCCCCAGGTAGACGATCCGCCGCACGCCCGCCGTGGCCGCCGCCGCCGCGAACGTACGCGCCGCCAGGCGGTCCCGCTCGGCGAACCGGCCGGTCGCGCCCATCGTGTGGATCAGGTAGTACGCGACCTCCACCCCGTCCAGGGCCCGGCGCGTACGCTCGGGGTCGGTGGCGTCGGCCTCGGCGATCTCCGTCCGCGGCGCCCACGGCAGATCCCGCAGCCGCCCGGCCGAGCGCACCATGCACCGCACGTCGTGACCGGCCGCCAGCAGCTCGGGCACCAGCCGCCCGCCGATGTAACCGGTAGCCCCGGTGACCAGGCACAATGCCATGAGGTCAGACTTCCCCGGCACGCGCGCGCCATGCTCCGGGTGGCGTGCGGATCCTGGGTTGCGGGCATCTGGGGAGCATGAGTGAAGGTCACGGTTGGGGCAGGCCACGGGTGGCGGTGTCGAGCTGCCTGCTCGGCGAGCCCGTACGGCACAACGGCGGGCACAGCCGCGCCCGCTTCCTCACCGATGACCTGGCGCCGTTCGTGGACTGGCTGCCGATCTGCCCGGAGATGGAGATCGGACTCGCCGCACCCCGCGAGTCGCTGCGCCTGGAACGCTCGCCGGACGGTCCCCGGCTGATGACGCGCCGGAGCCGCCGCGACCTCACGCCCGCACAAACCGCGGCCTGTTCGCCGACGCGGTGATCGAGGCCCACCCACTGCTGCCCGTCGAGGACGAGGGCCGGCTCAACGACGCCGTCCTGCGGGAGGCGTTCACCGAGCGGATCTTCGCCCATGCGCGGCTGCGCGAGCTGCTGGAGAGCGACTGGCGGCCCCGCGAGATGGTGGCCTTCCAGTCCAGGCACAAGATGCAGTTGCTCGCGCACTACCCCGACGGCCTCCGCGAGACCGGCCGTCTGGTCGCCGGGGCGGGGACCCGCCCGCGCGACGCGCTCGCCGAGGCGTACGGCACCGCGTTCCGCACTGCCATGGCCGTCAGGGCGTCGGTCGGGCGCAACGTCAACGCCCTGCAGCACTGCCTCGGCATGATCAGCGACGGCCTGGACCCGGTCCGCCGCGCCGACCTCGCCGAGGTCATCGCCTCCTACGGGGCGCGCCGGGTGGCGCTCAGCGTGCCCCTCGCCCTGCTGCGCCACCACGCCCGCGGCGAAGCGGCCACCTACGTCCGGGAGCAGACGTACTTCTCCCCGTACCCGGACGAGCTGAGCCTGCGCAACCACGTCGCCTGACGGCGCCCGTCGCCATGACGGTCGTTTGGTGATCCGGTTCGCGGGGAGGTCACGGACATGATGCGGGTCGGCACGCCCACGAGGCGATCATGAGAGCGGATTCGGCGGAGACGAGGTACGACTTCGCCTTCGACCGCCGGTACCGCCCGCTGCTCGGGCTGCTCCGGATCCGTCCCGACACCAGCTACGTCCTGGTGACGGACCGGGCGCTGCGGGTGCGTTTCGGGCCGTGGGAGGTGGTCACCTCGCTGGACAACGTGGCCGAGGTCCAGGTGACCGGCCCGTACGCGGCGATCAAGGCGATCGGCGCGCGCATGTCCCTGGCCGACCGCGGCCTCACCTTCGGTTCCAGCACCCGCCAGGGGGTGTGCGTACGGTTCCGCCAACCGGTCGGAGGCGGCGAACCCGTGGGACTGCTGCGCCACCCCGCGCTCACCGTCACCGTCACCGACTGCCCCGGCCTGGCCGCCCACCTGCGGCAGCACCTCCGCACCGGCCGGGAGTGACCCGCGCGTTGACGAAGGGATGGGCGTTTCCATAGCGGAGCCGGGGGGTGAACGCTCCGGCGGGGGCAAGGGGGAACGCATGACCAGGAAGCGGAGGAAAGACCCGTCAGTTGGCGACGAGGTCGCCTGGCGAAGCCATGGGTCGACCACCCACGGCAAGGTGGAGAAAAAGATCACCAGCAGGCGGAAGGAGGCCGGCCGCACCGTTGCCGCCTCGCGCGACGAACCCCAGTACGTGGTGCGCAGCGAGAAAAGCGGTAAGAAGGCCGTGCACAAACCATCGGCCCTGCACAAGGACGAGGACGCCTGATGGCCGAGGAGGAGCGGGAGGTCGTGGCCGAGTTCGGCCGAGCGGTGAACATGACCGCCAGGGAGCTGGAGCGCTGGCTCGGCACGGAGGAGTCGATGGCGGTGGGGCAGAAGGACGACGGCGGCGAGTCCACCGGGCACGAATCCGGCCGCAAGATCGTCAAGCTGCTCCACGCGAAGAAGTCGTCCCTGACCGAGGCGGACTACGCGCACATGCGCAAGGTGATCGGTTACATACACCGGCATCTGGCGCAGCGTCCCGACGGCGACGTCCGGGACACCAGATGGCGTCATTCGCTGATGAACTGGGGCCACGATCCCCTCAAGTGAGTGACGGCCGCGGCGACCGTGTGAAAACGCTTCCTTCAGATGGCCGATCCTAGGCGTTGACGGACAGTGGCCACAACGCCAGCGTCATCGAGATGAGCAGGAAAATCGGGCATCGCGCGGCCCTAAGCCCAGCAACGGACTGTTGACGCCATCATGTAACCGTTTTATCTTGATGAACATTCTGTTTCGGGCTCGGCATCGCAAGAGAGGCGTAGCACGTGAGCATGACGCGGGTCCGTGGCGGTGCTGGCGCGACCAGTCCGCCGATCGAGGAGGCACGCGCCCCGTCCCACCGCAGGAACCGGTTACGGCGCATCCGGGCCGACCGGGTGCTGTTGCTCCTCGCGGTGCCGGGGCTGGTGTACTTCCTGGTCTTCCACTACGGCGCGCTCTTCGGGAACGTGCTGGCCTTCATGGACTACATCCCGTTCCTCGGGATCCAGGGCAGCGAGTGGGTGGGCCTGGCGCACTTCGAGCGCATGTTCGCCGACCCGGAGTTCTGGAACGCGGTGACGAACACCCTGTTCATCGCCCTGCTCCAGCTCGTCTTCTTCTTCCCCGCCCCGCTGGCCCTGGCGCTGCTGCTGCACAGCATCGTCGGCGACACGGTCAGGAAGTTCGTGCAGAGCGTGGTCTACCTGCCGCACTTCCTGTCGTGGGTGATCGTGCTCGCGCTGTTCCAGCAGATGCTGGGCGGGGCGGGCGTGGTCAACGGCTGGCTGTCGGACCTGGGCGCGGGCGGTATCTCGATCATCGGCAACCCGGACGCGTACGGGCCGCTGGTGGTGGCGCAGCTGATCTGGAAGGAGTGCGGCTGGGCCACGATCATCTTCCTCGCCGCCCTGTCACAGGTCGACGAGCAGCAGTACGAGGCCGCCGCCATCGACGGCGCGGGCTGGGGCCGCCGGCTCTGGCACGTGACACTGCCCGCCATCCGGCCCGTCATCGTGCTGCTGCTGGTGCTGCGGCTCGGCGAGTTCCTGTCCATCGGCTTCGAGCAGTTCTTCCTGCAGCGCCAGTCCGTCGGCCCCGAGACCGGCGAGGTGCTGGAGACGTTCGTCTACTTCACCGCCTTCGCGGGCGGCGACTTCGGCTACGCCGCCGCGGTCGGCCTGTTCAAGGGCGTGATCGGGATCGTGCTCATCTACACCGCCAACAAGGTCGCACACCGGCTCGGCGAGCAGGGGGTCTACAAGGCATGAGCGTCACCGGTGCACCGGCCTGGATGGGCCGGCCCAGCCCCGCCGTCCGCGCGCTCAAGGCGGTGGCGCTGACCGTCGTCGTGCTGCTGGTGCTCTTCCCGCTCTGGACGGTGCTGGCCACCAGCCTGGCCGGCCCGCAGGACGTCATCGACAACGGCGGCTGGGTGATCTGGCCGGCGGGGCTCTCCTTCGACGCCTACGCCGACATCCTGGCCGGCGGCATCATCACCCGCGCCCTGGTCATCAGCACGGGCATCACCCTGGTCGGCACGGCGCTCAGCCTGGCCTGCACCATCGCCCTGGCGTACACGCTGAGCCGGCCGAAGGTCTACGGCGGCAAGCCGATGCTGCTGCTGGTGCTGTTCACCTTCCTCTTCCCGCCCGGCATGGTGCCGCTGTTCCTGGTCGTGCAGAGCACCGGCCTGGTCGACCAGTACGCGGCGCTGATCCTGCCCTTCCTGGTCAACGTGTTCAACCTGGTCGTGATGCGCGGCTTCTTCCAGTCGATCCCGCAGGAGCTGATCGACGCCGCCCGGATGGACGGCGCCGGCGAGCCGGCGATCCTGCGCAAGGTCGTGCTGCCGCTGTCGAAGGCGGTGATCGCGGTGATCGGCCTGTTCTACGCGGTCGCGTACTGGAACCGCTTCTTCGAGGCGATCATCTACTTCAACGACCAGGCCATGTGGCCGATCGGCACCGTCCTGCGCCAGTACGTCACCGGCGGCGCCTCCCTCGCCGAGACCTCCGGCGAGCTGGCCGCCACCTCGCCGCATTCCGTGCAGATGGCCGTGGTCATCCTGGCCACGCTGCCGATCGTCTGCGTCTACCCGTTCCTGCAGCGCTACTTCGCCAAGGGCGTCCTCACCGGCGCGCTCAAGGCCTGACCTCACACCCCCCACCAGCTCTTTTCGGCGACACCGCCGAGAGAGGAGTTCGTCATGGACAACACCGCCATCGGCCGCCGCGGCCTGCTCAGGATGGCCGGCGCCGGCGCGCTCGGCCTGGCCGCCGCGCCGCTGCTGTCCTCCTGCGGAGGCGGCGCGAGCACCTCGGGAGGCGGCGTCTCCAACGCGGGCAAGCAACTGGTCCCCTGGCCGGCGTACGTGCCCTTCGCCGGGCCGAAGCCGGACGCCCCCGGCGACGACACCGGCGTGCAGAACCTCTACCTGAAATACCCCGAGACCCTCGCCCAGTCGGTGAACGACACGGTCGGCGACGGCTCGAAGGTGACCGCGCTGGTGGTCACCTTCGGCCCGCCGCCCACCCCCGTCACGCAGAACCGGTACTGGCAGGCCATCAACAAGGCGCTCAACGTGGACCTCCAGGTCACGGTCGTGCCCGACCCCGAGTACGGCCAGAAGATGACCACCCTGATGGCCTCGGGCAGCGACCTGCCGGACATCATCATGTTCACGAACCTCGCGCTGCCGCACTCCCTGGAGTTCATCCAGGCGCAGTGCGCCGACCTGTCGGAGTTCGTCGGGGGCGACGCCGTCAAGCAGTTCCCGAACCTGGCCAACATCCCCCCGTACGCGTGGAAGGGCATGGGCCGGATCAACGGCAGGATCTACGGCATCCCGCTGGAGCGCCCGACCCCGGCCAACAGCCTGTTCGTCAACCGCACCGCCATGAACGAGGCGGGCATCCCCAAGACCTGGACGACCGAGCAGTACCTCGACGCCATGAAGGAGCTCAGCAGCGGCCGCAAGTGGGGGCTCGGCTGGTACAAGACCCTGTTCGGCGGGCTGGGCTCCATCACCTTCCACGCCGGCTCGCTCGGCGCGCCCAACACCTGGTCGCTCTCGAACGGCCAGTTCGCCACGACCCTGGCCACGCCGCAGTTCGAGGAGGCCCTCGGCCTCATGCGCAAGCTGGTCGAGGCCAGGTCGGTGCATCCCGACAGCCTCACCGTCAGCTCCACCGACATGCAGACCTACTTCCACAACGGCACCGTCGCGTCCATCCAGGACGGCTTCGGCTCCATGTCGCTGACCACCCTCACCAAGATCAACAAGCGGTACGAGCTCGACCTGGGCTACCCGTACGGCCCCTCCCCCACCCCCTGGCAGGGCGCCGGCATGTTCGGCTACGTCACCTTCAAGAAGGCCCCCGCCGACCGCATCAAGCTGCTCCTGCGCATCTCCGACTACCTCAGCGCGCCCTTCGGCACCAAGGAGTACGAGCTGGCCAACTACGGGGTCGAGGGCGTGCACTTCACCAAGGAGGACGGCGGCATCAAGACGCTCGACCTGTTCCAGACCGAGAACAACAACACCCTGCCCTTCCGGTACATCGGCACCGCCCCGTCGGTCCTCTACCTGCCCGGCTACCCCGAGACGGCCCAGGCCACCCACGACTGGCAGAAGGCGACCCTGCCCCGGAGCATCCCCAACCCGGCCAACGGCCTGCGCTCGGCCAGCCAGGTGAGCAAGGGCGCGCAGATGGGCCAGATCATGGGCGACGGCATCGCGGCGATCACCTTCGGCCGCAAGCCGCTGTCGGCGTGGAAGGACGTCGTCACCCAGTGGCGGAACGCGGGCGGCGACCGGGTGGCCGAGGAGCTCGCCAAGGAGCACGCGGCCACGCAGTGAGCCTGTTGAGCCCTGTTGAGCCCTGTTGAGCCCTGTTGAGCCCTGTTGAGCCCTGTTGAGCCCTGTTGACCCGATGGCCTGAAGAGCCTGAAGAGCCTGAGAGCCTGATGAGCCGCCCGGCTGCCGAAGCCGGGCGGCTCATCTCACGAAGGAGGGCTCAGCCGCCCGCGTAGGTGATGTTCGGCGCGGGCGGCTTCGTCATGCCCGCCCCCAGGAAGTAGTCGACGTGATGGGACTGCAGATAGCCCTTGAGCGTCATGCCGTTGCGGTAGGCCGGGTTGTGGGCGAGGGTGTAGAGCCTGGTCGTGGTGGGCCGGTCGGTGGTGAAGATGATCAGCTGGTCGTGGGCGGCGTTGGTGTACACGACCTCCTCCCGCCAGTCGCCGAACAGGTCGCCGACCAGGGCGGGGTTGGGGCCACTGGCGTTGACGGCGCCGTAGTGCGAGGTGGTGAGCAGCCGGGGCAGGCCGTTGGTGGGCTTGGGGTCGGCCGGGTTCCACTTCTCGAACTTGCCGTCGTTGAGCAGCTCCATGGTGAGGTCCCCGTCCCACCACAGGCCGAGGTGGGGCCACGGGCGTAGCGAGGTGTCGGGCTCGGTGAGCTGGTTGCTGCGCGCGTTGTAGAGGCCGGAGAAGGACCAGACCTCCATGCCGGGGAAGCGCGGGTCGATGTCGCCGGCCATGCCCCGGCCGACGTCGCCGACGCCGTCCTCGACGTGCTGCCAGAGCATGCCGCCGGTGCCGGCGTTGTAGTAGTACTCGCGCAGGCCGCTCGGGTTGTTCTGCTGGACGCCGTAACCCTGCAGGCCCGCGCGGTTCGGGTCCATCTTGGCGATGTGGAAGCGGTCGCCGTGGACGATGCCCTCGTCGGCCAGCGAGTAGCGCAGGCTGCCGTCGCCGTTGAGGACGAACCCGATCTCGGTGACCTCGTCCTTGCCGTCCTCGTCCACGTCCACGATGCGGGTGTTGTGGCCGTCGGCCATGTCGCCGTTGCCGCGCAGCCACTTCCACTGGTTGGTCAGGCTGGTGCCGTTGAACCTCCAGGCGGTCATCATGAGGTTGAAGTCGCCGGTGCCGACCCGGTTCTTCATGTACGCCACGAGGCTCTTACCGGTGCCGTCGAGGGAGCCGATGCCGAAACGGGCGTACATCGGGCCGTCGGCCAGGTAGTCCGTGGGCACCGGCGCCTTGGCCCTGGGCGCGCCCGTGCGACCGTCCAGGACGGCGATGGACTGGCGGACGTTGTCGCTCTCGGTGTGCCTCGACCCGTCGCCGAAGGTCACGCCGTTGGCGACGCGGACCGCCACCTCGGCGCGGCCGTCGCTGTCGAGGTCGCCGACCGTGACGCCGTCCCAGTGGCCGACGTCGACGGTGGCCGAGCCGCCTTCGATGTTGTCCTGGTTCGTGCTGTTCGGGCCGAGGTTGACCGACCACAGGAACGTGCCGTCGCGGCGGTACGCCTCGATCGTCTGCGGGCTGGTCTGGCGGTCGATGACGTAGTCGTACTCGCCGTCGCCGTCGAGGTCGCCGGCCCAGACGAACTTCACGTTGCCGCCGGGCCGCAGCGGGATGCGCACCACCGGCTCGACGGCGTGATCGGCCGTCAGCGTGAACGCGCCGCTGGCCGCCTGCTCCGCGCCGTTGATCACCGGGCGTACGCGGTAGCTGTTGGCCCTGGTCAGGTCGGCGGTGGAGTCGGTGTAGTTGGTGCCGCCGGTCAGCACGCCGGCGTTGAGCTTGACGTACGAGCCGCCGGCCGTCGAGCGGTAGACGTTGAAGCCGATGCCGTCGGGGTCGAGCCCCAGCAGCCGCCAGGTCACCAGGACGCTGGTGCCGCTGGAGCGCACGGCCACGACGCCGCGGCCCAGGTTCTCCATCGGGCGGGCGGCGGCCGCGGCGGTGCTCGGTGCGGCCGGCACGGCGACCAGCGCCGTACCGGCCGCCAGGATCGCCGCGGTGATGATCACGCCTTTGTGCGGGGCGTGCATGGTGCTCTCCTTTGCGTCGGGGGGTTACGCGGGAGTTGGTCGCCTGCGTCGGGGTTACGCGGGGAGGTGGTCGCCGACGAGGGCGAGGCACTGGATGGCGGCCAGGCCGTACTGGGCGGAGGCGTTGGTCGACAGGTCGGCCTCGTCCACCGGCTTGAGGACCTTCGAGCCCTCGATCCGCCTGGAGGCGAAGTCGTGCGCCTTCGGGTAGCCGGCGTGGCCGGTGTCGAACTCCTTCCAGGCGCGGGCGGCCAGGCCGGCGTCGCCGAGCTTGGCGGCGGCGTACGCGGTGAGCCGGGAGTGGGCCTGCCGGAGGTTCTGGTTGCCGAACGACTGCCCGGTCTCGGCCTGCTGCTCGGCGGCGGTGCCGTTGTAGAGGCGGCAGTACTGCAGCCACGCGTTGGTGAACGCCTGGTCGCCGGTCAGGGAGATGACCTCGCTGCACACCTCGACCAGGCCGAACACCGCGCCGAGCGAGCCGACGCTGACCGCGGTCCCGTTCGGCTTGAAGGTGCCGTCGTCGAGGTCGTACAGGCCGCTGCCGCGGACGAACCCGTTGGGCATCGCCGCGATCGTGCGCATGCCGTTGAGCAGCTTCTCCTTGGCGACGGGGTCGCCGCCGCGCTCCCACTCCGTCAGCCAGGCCAGCGCGAGTCCGCTCCAGTCGGTGCCGGTGCTGACGCCGAGGGCGTGCGGGTCGGGCTCGTACGGCTCGGTGCGGATCTTGCGGATGGGGTCGAGGACGAGGAACGTCCTGTCGGAGTCGACCAGGTCGCGCAGCAGGTCGCCGACGCGCTCGTCGGCGGTGAGGAAGTAGTAGAAGCGGCGGTAGCCGGCGTTGCTGATGCGGGCCTGCTTGGCGCTGTCGGCCCAGTGCTGCACGCCGTGCCGGGTGCCCAGGTCGCGCCACTTGCCCAGGTGGTAGACGTCCACCTCGCCGGTGTGGCGGGTCATGGCCTCGGCGAAGCGGAACGCCTCCGCCTTGCCGGTGCGCAGGTAGTGGTACCAGAGCCACAGGTCGGTGGACAGCTCGGAGTTGTCCCAGGCGTAGCCGCCCACGTCGTAGCGCCACACGTGCCGGTCGCCGTCGTAGCTGTGCATGACGTCGCCGTAGTCCCAGAAGCCGTACCAGGACCGCTGGTCGACCTGCTCGCTGTGGTATTTGAACATCAGGTCCAGGCGGTCCTCGATGAGCTTCCTGGCCGGGGTCGAGCGGTCCACCGGCGACCAGTCGCCGAACACCCCGGCGGCGTGCAGGTGCGCGGGAGGCGCGACGATCAGCGGGGGCGTGCGGACGGCGTCCGTCAGCTCGGCGATCTGCTCGGCGGCGAGGGTGGCCGCCAGCGCCCAGAACATCAGCTCCGTGGTGCGGGCGATCCCGTACGGGGTGCCGAAGCCCGGCTCGTAGTCCTCGTACGTGATCTCCAGGCCTTCGAGCTGCTCCGGGTAGGTGTCCTGGCCGAGGCCGTCGTGGTAGAAGCGCAAGTCCATCGCCCCGGCCTCCGGCGACCACAGCCACACCGTCACCTCGGCCCGGTCGCCGGCCGCGCCGCGGATGTCGAGCTGGGTCGGGTGCAGCTGCCAGAAGTTGCGCATGCCGAACGCGAACCCGCCCTCCGGGCTCCCGACGTAGCCGAGCCCCCCGGCCCGGCCGCCCGCGTCCACCGGGATCCAGCCGTGCCCGGCCTTGGTGCGCTTGCGGATCTGGAACCCGTCCGCCGACAGCTGGCGCAGCGAGTAGTCGCCGAAGGCCGGGATGAGGTGCAGGCGGGAGCTGACCCGGGTGTCCCAGGTCTCCACCGCCGGGGTGGCCTGGCCCGCCACCTGCGCCCGGCGCACGGCCGCGCCCGGATCGCGCCGCAACCCGGTGATGCCGCGGACGGCCTCGGCCAGCACACCGTCGCCGGGGCCCCCGAAGCGTACGTGCCGGTTGTACAGCTCGCCGCGCATCGGCACCTCGAACCGGATGCCCAGGCCCCGGATGAAGTCCTGCTGCTGGTCGCCGTCGTAGACGAAGCTGTGCACGGCGCGGACGCCGTCGCTGCCCGCGTAGAAGTAGAGCCGCACGGTGAACGGCAGCCACGACCGGTCGCCGTGCCGGTGCCGGCCCTCGATCCTCACCACCGCGCGGACCGGGCCCGACTGCTCGACCGTCACCTTCTCCGTCCGGCCGGCGAACTTCTCGGTCTTCACCGACCCGGACTCGTCGTCGTCGATCCCGTCCTGGCGCAGGCAGACCAGCTCGCCGTCGCGGGCGATCTCCGTGGTGCCCCGGAGGAGCGAGCGGACCAGCTTGTCACCCTTTTTCGGGATCCGGCATGTGATCACGCCCGTGGCCACCTCGACCTCGTCCCGGCCGTCCTTCACCGTCACGGCGGTCGCGGGCGCGGTGGGGGTGCCGGCGGCGAGCACGTACTGCTCGGCCGGGGGCACCTCGGTGCCGATGGCGTGCGCCGTCCACTTGAGCGTCCCGTCCGGCCAGTACGCCGTCGCCCAAGTCTGCACCGGCACCTGCTGCCCGGCCGCCGTGCGCAACGCGAACGCCTGGTCCTTCGGCACCACGCCCTTCGGCCACGCCACCCCCCACGTGGACCCGGCCGCCAGCCGCTTGGGCGCACCGCCTTCCAGCCACTTGAGCTGGACACCGTCCTCCAGCGGCCCCGCCGCCGCGACCCGCCGCGCGTCCTCGGCCCGCGCCGGTCCGGCGGCCAGGCCGAGCTGCCCGGCGGCACCGACCGCCGCCGCGCTCAAGAGCAGATTCCGTCGGGACATCATCGCCATGGGGGGCTCCCTGCAGGGTTGGCGTAACGCGAGGGAAACGGCCAGTTGTTTAACCGTTTACTAGGAACTGATCGCAGCATGCGGGGAATCGCCTGTCAAGTGGGGGGTTTCGGGCTGGATACGCTTCAATCGGAGGGCTGGGGTGTGTTTGGGGGTCACGCTTGACCAGGCAACTCGACGACCGCTGGACACGACGACACGCGCGAGGAACGGTCGTGTGGAAGCGGTTTACCCAGGCGGGGGGCGGGAGCTCACGGTTTCCCGGGAGGTCTCACCGGTCCGGGTGCCGCCCGCATCCGTGAAAGCCCTGGTGCGCGCGCTCGCCTCGGCGGCTCTCGGCCAGCGCCGTCATCATGTCCTCCGACGGGGAGCCGGTCGCCGGGGTGTAGACCACGAGGTACAGGTCCGGATCAGCGGTCGGGGCGAACGACTCCCAGTTGAGCGTCACCGTGCCCGCCTCGGGATGCCGGATGCGCTTGACACCGTACGTACAGTACGTCACCCGATGATCGGCCCAGTGCCGGGCGAAGTCCGCGGACCGCGCGAGCAGCTCGTCGACCAGCTCCTGCGGCCGCGGATCGTTCCCGGCCCGGCCCAGGGCGCCCCTGAGCCAGGCGGTGCACTCCGTCGCGACCTCCTCCCAGTCGGCGAAGACCTCGCGTGCCTTGGGATCGAGGAACGTCCAGCGGATCTCGTTCCGCTCGGCGCGCGGCATGGCCTCGAAGTCGTCCAGGAGGACGACGCCCATCCGGTTGATCGCCACGATGTCCAGGACCTCGGTCACCAGGAGCGCCGGCACCGGGTCGAGCACGTCCAGCATCATGCGCAGCGCCGCCCGCGCCCGGATCGGCGCACGGGCCGGCTCCTCCGGGGCCTCCGGCCCGTCGTTCAGCAGCTCGCGCAGGTGGCGGAACTCCTCGGAGGTCAGCCGCAGGACGCCGGCCACGGCATGCAGCACCTGGTCGGAGACGTTGCCGACACGCCCCTGCTCCATCCTGGTGTAGTAGTCGACGCTGACCCCCGCGGCCAGGGCGAGCTCCTCGCGGCGCAGCCCCGCGACCCGCCGGCCGTCGGCTCGCCAGGGCAGACCCACGTCTCCCGGGGAGACGCGAGCCCTCCTGGACCGCAGGAAGTCGCGCAGCTCGCCTGGCCGCCTCATCTCGCCAGTATGCATCCGCGCAGGTAAAGCAGGGTCAGAGCGCCGATCAACAGGTCCTCATGGTGACGCGGGTTCACCTGGGCGCGGAGCGCCGGAGCCGCTCTCCGAACCGGCTCGCGTCCAGGACCGCGGGCGTCGGGTCGGCGAACAGCTGCAGCTGCTCGATGACCTCCTGGAGCCGGCTCACGGCGCCGATGGTGCGGTCCAGCAGCCTGTCCAGGTCGACGCTGCCCGGGTTCAGCCGGGCCTCCTCCAGCTCCACACGCAGCGCGGCGACCGGCGTACGCAGCGCGTGCGCGGCGTCCTCGCTCAGCCGGCGCTGTTCCTCCAGCACGTGCCGGTACGATCGCGCCTTCGGTGTGGTGATGGTGCACATTCTTCGGTTCCCCCGTTCCGAGCAGTGACCCGCGGTCACACATCCAGTGAAACGCCTGGAAGCCCTCCGCACACATACGCCAGCTGGCCCTTCCGAAACTAGGTCTCGCCAGTACCACCCTGGCGAGACCGGCGGCTGACGCCACATGACGCCACTCTTCCCGCCGAAGGGGTTTGCCATGACGCCATCATGGTGTCATAGTGACGTCATGGACCTTGCGCCCTATGTCGATCACCTTCGCCGCGAACTGGCCATCGCCGCCGCGGCGGGCGGCGAGGAAGCCCACGCGCTGGGCGAGCGGCTCGCCGCCACGCTCGAGTCGGCCACCCGGCTCGCGCTGCTGGACGCCCTGTCCGCCGCCGCGGACGAGATCACCCATGACCTCGCGCCGGGCTCGGTCGAGGTGCGCCTGCGCGGCCGTGACCCCAGTTTCGTCGTGACGCCACCGCTGAGCGGCGGGTCGTTCCAGGAGGAGGACGAAAGGAGCCGGCCGGCCGCGGCGCCCCCGGCCCCGCCGCCACCGCCGGACACCGAGGAGGGCGGCACGTCCCGGATCTCGCTCCGGGTTCCCGAGCACCTCAAGCCCCGCATCGAGGAGGCCGCCGCCCGCGACGGGCTGTCGGTCAACGCCTGGCTCGTCCGCGCGGTCTCCGCCGCGCTCGACCCCGGCAAGGAGGACCGCCGCTCCGGCCGGGGCCCGGCCCAGCAGTCCGGTAAGCACTACAGCGGCTGGGTGCGCTGATGTTCATGCCAACCTACGACGCGGGGACCGCAATGCCGACTTTCGACACTCCCGAACCCATCCTCGTCATCATCGACTCGGCGACCGCCACCATCCGGATCAACGCGAGCGACCGCCCCGACACCGTCGTGGAGATCCGCCCGAGCGACGAGCTCAACGACGCCGACGTGCAGGTCGCCCAGGCCACCGAGGTCGAATACGCCGACGGCCGGCTCCTGGTGCGCACGGACAAGGACAGGGCCGGTTCGTCGTACGGCTGGGGCCTGTCGTTCGACAAGCTCGTGGAGTCGCCCGCGAACTGGGCGCGTTCACTGCTGGTCGGGGACGGCTCGGTCGACGTGACGATCGACCTGCCGTCCGGCTCCCGCGTGACCGCCAAGGCGGGGGCCGGCCTGCGCTGCCGGGGGCCGCTCGGCGAGGTGACCTTCACCAGCCAGTACGGCGACATCCGGGTCGAGCAGGCCGGCCGGCTGCGCCTGAAGACCACCCACGGCGACATCTCGGTCACCCGCTCGTCCGGGCACGCCGACATCACCTCGACCCACGGCGACATCCGCGTCGGCGAGATCGACGGCACCGCGGTGCTCGGCAACTCCCATGGAGAGCTCCACCTCGGCGCGATCACCGGCGACCTGCGGCTGCACAACGCCCACGGCGACATCACCGTCGACCGCGCCCTGGCCGGCGTCGCCATCAAGACCTCGTACGGCAGCGCGCGGATCGGCGAGGTGGTGTCCGGCGCGGTCGTCATGGAGACCACCGGCGGCGGGCTGGAGCTCGGCATCCGCGCGGGCAGCGCCGCCTGGCTCGACGTGAGCTCGCAGTACGGCACCGTGGACGTCGCCCTCGACCCCAGCGACGGCCCCGGCCAGTCCGACGAGGTCGTCGAGGTGCGTGCCCACACCGCCTACGGCAACATCGCCATCCACCGTTCCTGACGACCAAGGAGACCGCTCATGCCTGACGCGATAGTGGCCGAGGGTCTGGTCAAGACCTACGGCGACGTGACCGCCCTCGACGGGATGGACCTGACCGTTCCCGAGGGCACGGTGTTCGGACTGCTCGGCCCGAACGGCGCCGGCAAGACCACCACGGTGCGGATCTTGACCACGTTACTGCGACCGGATGCCGGCCGGGCCACGGTCGCCGGGTTCGACGTCGTACGCGACGCGCCCCGGCTGCGCGCCCACATCGGCGCCTCCGGCCAGTACGCCGCCGTGGACGACCACCTGACCGGCGCCGAGAACCTGGAGATGGTCGGCCGCCTCTACCACCTGGGCGTCAAGCGCAGCCGGCAGCGCGCCCGCGAGCTGCTGGAGCGCTTCGACCTGACGGAGGCGGGCGACCGCCCGGTGCAGGGCTACTCCGGCGGCATGCGCCGGCGCCTCGACCTGGCCGGCGCGCTGGTCGCCGACCCGCCGGTGCTGTTCCTCGACGAGCCCACGACCGGCCTGGACCCGCGGGCCCGGGCGAGCCTGTGGAACGTCATCGCCGAGCTGGTGAGCGGCGGCACGACGGTGCTGCTCACCACCCAGTACATGGAGGAGGCCGACCGGCTGGCCGACCGCATCGCGGTGGTCGCCAACGGGCGCGTGATCGCGCTCGGCACCGACGACGAGCTCAAGACCCAGGTCGGCGGCGACGGCCTCGAGCTGACGGTGACGAACGCGGCGGACCTGGCGACCGTGGCGCGGGCGCTGGCACCGCTGGCCGTCGGGCAGCCGCAGACCGACGCCACCGCTCTGCGGGTGACGATCCACGTCGCCGGGGGCGCGGCCTCGCTCCCCCGGGCGCTCGGCCACCTGGCCGCCGAGCGGATCACCGTACGCGACGCCGGGCTGCGCCGGCCGACCCTGGACGACGTGTTCCTCACCCTCACGGGACACCAGGCCGACGAGAAGACCGAGGAGAGCGTCCGATGAACGCCCTGCAACTGGCCGTCGCCGACGGCATGACGATCGCCAAGCGCAACGCCCTGAAGATCCGGCGGGCCCCCGACCTGCTGGGCGGCGTGGTCATGCTGCCGATCGTGTTCGTGCTGCTGTTCACCTACATCTTCGGCAGCATGATCAGCGTGCCCGGCATGTCGTACGGCGAATACCTGCTCCCCGGGATCTTCGTCATGACGATCGTCCAGAGCGGGCAGATCACCGGCTACACCCTGACGCAGGACCTGCAGAAGGGCATCTTCGACCGGTTCCGCACGCTGCCGATGTCCCCCTCCGCGGTGCTGACCGGTCAGACCGTCAGCGACGTGATCATGAACCTGATCAGCATCGTCACGATGGCGCTCGTCGGGCTGCTGGTCGGGTGGCGCATCCACTCCTCCCCGCTCGAGGCCGCGCTCGGGTTCCTGATGCTGCTGCTGTTCGCCTACGCCTTCTCCTGGGTGACGGCGACGGTCGCGCTGGCCCTGCGCACCCCCGAGGTGTTCAACAACATCTCCACCCTCCTGTCGTTGCCGCTGATCTTCCTGTCCAACGCCTTCGTCGACAGCGCGCGCCTGCCCGGGCCGCTGAAGCCGATCGCGGAATGGAACCCGGTCTCCACGCTCGTCCAGGCCGCGCGCGAGCTGTTCGGCAACACCAGCCCGGGCCTCCCCGTGCCCACCGCCTGGCCGCTGCGGCACGCGGTGCCGGTGTCGCTGCTGTGGTCGGTCGTGCTCCTGGCCGTGTTCGTGCCGCTGGCCACGCGGCTGTACAAGAAGGCCGCCAGCAAATGAGCCTCCTGCCCGACCGGGATCGGGACCGGGCGGTGGAGCTGGTCCAGCAGGCGTACGCGGACGGCCGGCTCGGTCACGCCGAGCTGGAGCTGCGACTCGAACGGGCGCTCACCGCCGCCTCCGCCCACGAGCTGGCGCCGATCGTGGGCGACCTGCCGGACGACGTGGTCCGGCTGGGCTCCACCGGCGGGCGCATCACCCGGGAGGGCGACTGGCTCGTCCCGCGCAGCCTGCACGTCGAGTCGGAGTACGGCAGGGTGCGGCTCGACCTGTCCCGGGCCGTCATCCGGCACTCGCGGATCGACATCGAGCTCTGGCTCACGTACGGGGGCGCCACGATCATCCTGCCCGCCGGCGCGAGCGCCGACACCGACGGGCTGCGCACCGAATGGGGCAGGGTGATCAGCAGGGCGGCGGGCCGCCGGCCGGCGGGCGGGCCGCACGTGCGGATCAGCGGCGAGCTCACCTACGGCCGCCTGACCGTCCGCTCCTCGGCGAGGCCCGTCCATCGCCAATAGAGTAATGTTCGGTAATTGTGGGACCTGACAACGGGAAGCCGGTCGAGTACCGGCAGGGACGATTCCGTACGCCGCCCGGCGCCACCGAGGTGCTCCTGGTCCGGCACGGCGAGTCGGAGCCCGCTCGCCCCGACCGGCCGTTCCCCCTGGTCGACGGCCAGGGCGACCCGGGGCTCGCGCCCGAGGGCCGCGAGCAGGCGGAGCGGGTGGGCCTGCGGCTGGCCGCCGAGCCCATCGACGCGATCTATGTGAGCTCGCTGCGGCGCACGTCCCAGACCGCCGCGCCGCTGGCCGCCCGGCTCGGCCTGACGCCGGTGGTCGAGCCCGACCTGCGGGAGGTGCACCTCGGCGAGTGGGAAGGCGGCATGTTCCGGCGCATGGTCGCGGAGGGCCATCCGATCGCGAAGCGGCTTTCGGACGAGGAACGCTGGGACGTGATCCCGGGCGCCGAGCCCGCCGCCGCCTTCTCCGAGCGGGTGCGCAAGGTGCTCGACAAGCTGGCCACCGCCCACCCCGGCCAGCGGATCGTCGCCGTCACCCACGGCGGTGTGATCGCCGAGGCGCTGGCGGCGGCCACGGGGTCGCGGCCGTTCGCGTTCCTCGGCCCCGACAACGCGTCGGTGTCACACCTGGTGCTGACCGAGGCCCGATGGATCCTGCGCCGCTTCAACGACACCGCGCACCTCGGCCCCGCCTTCCCCACCACGGCCGCCCCGCCCACCTGACGACTCGATCAGGAGGCGGTGCGACTCCAGCAGGCCCTCCGGGAGGTCGTCCGGGGCGCACCACCGGGCCTCCAGGATCTCCATCGGGTTCAGCCGCATCGTGCCGCCCCCGGCGTACGCGGCCGCGTACGCGACCTCGACCCTGAGCCGGAACCCGCTCCTGAGCCGCACCAGCTCCCCCACGCTCACCTCCAGCCCGGTCTCCTCCCGCACCTCGCGGACCACCGTCTGCTCGAACGTCTCCCCGCGCTTCGCGCCGCCGGTCGGCAGCCCCCACTGCCGGCGCTCGTCCCAGAACCGGTGCCGCAGCAGCAGCACGTTGCCGTCCCGGTCGCGGACGACACCGGTCACCCCGACCATGAACTTGGCCTGGGACAGGTAGAGCAGCCGCCACTGCGTCGACCCGCGGATGCCGAGCCAGAGCCGGGCGATCAGCCTCTTCACCGGTGTCCTCCATGATCGGGTGTCCTTGCAGCGTACCGAGGCGGCCGGCCCGCCCCTCCTCAGCCGCGCAGCCGATCGACCGCCTCGGCGAGCCGTTCCAGCTCCGCGTCGGTGTTGTAGTAGTGCACCGAGGCGCGGACGAGGGCGGGCAGGCCGCGGGCGGCGAGATCGTACCGGGCGTATTCCGGCAACGAGACCGAGGTGTTGATGTCCGCCTTCGCCAGCAGGTCGTGCACCTCGGCCGCGGGCACGCCGTCCACGGTGAAGGTGACGATGCCACACCGCCGGGTGCCCTGGTCGTGCACCCGTACGCCGGGCACCTGTGACAGCAGCTCCCTGAGCCGCCGCCCGAGCAGGCCGACGCGCTCTTCGATGGCGGCGGTCCCCCAGGACAGCGCGTGGTCCACGGCGGCGCCCAGGCCGAGCGCCGCGGCCACGTTGTGCTCCCAGGTCTCGAACTTCCGCGCGGACTCCCGCACCCGGTAGCGGTCGGGATGGGTCCAGGTGGCCGAGTGCAGGTCGAGGACCACGGGCTGGAGCCGCTCGCGGAGCTCGGGCCGGACGTAGAGGAAGCCGGTGCCACGCGGGCCGCGCAGGTATTTACGGCCGGGCGCGCTGAGGGCGTCGCAGCGCAGCCGTTCGACGTCGAGGTCGAGCTGGCCGGCCGACTGGCAGGCGTCCAGGAGGAACGGGACGCCCGCCTCCCGGGCGATCTCGCCCACCTCCTCGGCGGGGTTGACCAGGCCGCCCTGGGTCGGGACGTGGGTGATGGCGATCAGGCGGACCCGCTCGTCCAGGCGCCGCCGCAGGTCCGCCACGTCCAGCTGTCCGTCGGCGTCGTCGTCGACCACGTCGATCCGCACCCCGGTGCGCTCGGCGGTCTGCAGGAAGGCGATGACGTTGCTCGCGTACTCGGCCCGGCAGGTCAGGATGCGGTCGCCGGGGCGGAACGGCAGGGCGTAGAACACCGCCTGCCACGCCCTGGTGGCGCTGTCGGCCAGGGCGATGTCCGCGCTCCCGGCGTTCAGCAGGGTGGCGATGGACTCGCGGACCGCGGACAGTCGCGGCGCGGCGTCGGCCGCCGCCCGGTAGCCACCGCGAAGCGCCTCCGCGCGCAGGTGGGCGACCATCGTGTCCGTCACGGTCGCGGGAGGCAGGGCGGTCCCCGCGTTGTCCAGGTGGGTGACCTGCGTGCACCCGGGTGTCTCCATCCGGGCGCGAGCGACGTCGAACTGTTGCTGTATACAATTCATAGAAATTGAATACAGAATCTGCGGCTTGAACGCAATATGATGCCGGGGTGGACAGCAACTCCGCCCCGCTCCGGCGGGAGATCGCCGACCAGGTCACCGCCCGCATCCTGGACGGCAGGCTGGCGGCCGCGGCCCGGGTGAACGAGGTCCGCCTCGCCACCGAGCTGGGGGTGAGCCGGACCCCGCTGCGGGAGGCGCTGGTCGAGCTGACCGACCGTGGCCTGCTGGTCGCCGAGCCACGGCGCGGTTTTCACGTACCGCCGCTCGACCTCGACGAGGCGCGCAAGCTCTACCCGCTGGTGGGCGAGCTCGAAGCGCTCGCGCTCCGCTGGAGCACCCCGCAGGATCTCCTCGGGCTGCTCGACCGGCTCGACCGGCTCAACGACGACATGCGCACCGCCGTGGAGAGCGGGGGCGACCTGGCCACGCTCGACGACCAGTGGCACGGCCTGCTGCTGTCGGCCTGCGCGAACCCGCACCTGATGCGGCTCATCTGCCAGACCAAGCCCCTGCTGAAGCGCTACGACGCGATGTATTTC
Source organism: Nonomuraea sp. KM90 (assembly GCF_052246675.1). Taxonomy (NCBI): domain Bacteria; kingdom Bacillati; phylum Actinomycetota; class Actinomycetes; order Streptosporangiales; family Streptosporangiaceae; genus Nonomuraea; species Nonomuraea sp. KM90. The sequence goes on from NZ_JBQQCB010000030.1 coordinate 42,537, forward strand.
GGCGGCGCCGAACGGGCCCGGCTCAGCGTCGACGAGCATCGGCGCATCATCGCCGCGATCCGCGACGGCGATCTCAACGAGGCGGCGCGGTGGCTCACGCAGAACTGGGTCAACGGCGCGGCCTACCTCGGCCACGCCCCGGGAGCCCGGGACGCCCGGCCCCAGCGGGTGCCGCCGGCCCCCTGACGGCGGTCGGCGGCGGCCGGCCCGCGGTGGATACAGTCCGGGCATGGACGAGCCACCCATCGACCGCGCGGGCGGGCTGCTGCACTTCACCGAGGGCACGCTGGCCTACGCCGGTCACTACCTGCACGAGCAGAGCCATCCGGTGCACGCGCACAGCTTCGTCGAGGTGGCCGTGGTGACCGGCGGGGAAGGGGTGCACGTCTCGCTGGCCGGGCGTCAGCCGCTGGCCGTCGGCGATGTCGTCCTGCTGCGGCCCGGCGTCTGGCACGGTTACGAGGGCTGCCGGCGGCTCGACGTGTTCAACTGCTGCTTCTCCAGCGATCTGCTGCAGCGCGAGCTGGCGTGGGCCCGTGAGGACCCGCTGCTCAACCATCTGCTGTGGACCGGCCCCTATTCGGGGCAGCGCCGCGGCATGCTGACCACCCGGCTCGACTCGACCGCCCTCACCGAGTGCGTCGAGCCGCTCGACGCGCTCGACCGGCTGCGGTTCCGGCCCCTGAGCCTCTACCGGAGCGAGGTCATCGCCCGGCTCATCCAGTTCCTCGGCGGCGTGGCCCGGTTCGTGGCGAGCACCGCCGTCGGCTCCGAGGCGGCCACCGGGCCCGGCCATCCCATGGTCGTCCGTGCCATGCGGCTGATGGAGGCCGATCCGACGCGTCCGTGGACGCTCACCGACCTGGCCGCGGAGCTGCACCTGAGCCGCGGCTACCTGGTGCGGCGGTTCAAGGCGGAGACCGGGCTGCCGCCGATGGCCTACCTGTCGCGGTTCCGGGTCGAGCTGGCGGCGGCCATGCTGCTGCACGGCGACCACTCCATCACCCAGATCGGCGAGGCCGTCGGCTGGCCGGACGCCAACAACTTCGCGCGCCGCTTCCGGGCGCACTACGGGATGAGCGCGTCGGCGTACCGGACGCAGTTCAGGGACAACACGATACGCCTGCGCTCGTGGACCGAGCAGCGGCAGGTCGGCTGACGCGTGCTCCCCGCCCCCGCGCGACGAGCGGCGCGACGCCGCTCGTCGCGGGGAGCGTGCGCTCAGCGGATGACGAAGCGCCCGCGCAGGGAGGTGTCGAAGGAGGTGCCGACGCTGACCTGGTGGACGCCCCTGGCGGTGGTCCATCTGCCGGTGCCGGTGTTCCAGTACTGCAGCAGATGCAGGTCCTCGAGGTCGGCCGCGCTGAGGGTCAGCCGGACGGTACGGGACTCGCCCGGCCGCAGGGTGACCTTCTCCCAGCCGAGCAGGCGCTTGGACGGCTCGTTCGCGCTGGGCGGCAGCTCGACGTAGACCTGCGCCGTCTCGGTGCCCGCCCGCCTGCCGGTGTTGGTGAGGCGGAAGCTCACCCGCAGGTCCCGGTGCGCGGTGACGCGGAGCCGGTCGTAGGCGAAGGTGGTGTAGGTGAGCCCGTGGCCGAACGGGAACAGAGGCTCGATGTCCTGGGCCGCGTACCAGCGGTAGCCGACCCGCAGGCCCTCCCCGTACTCGACCTGCCGCGGCTCGGTGTTGCCGGGCGGGCGGACGACCGAGCCGTCGGAGAACGTGCCGGGGTAGCGGCGCGGGTCGCCCGCCGTCGGCAGGTCGGCCTCGGACCTCGGGAAGGAGTGCGTGAGCTTTCCGCTGGGCGCCGTGTCGCCCCACAGCAGCGACGCGATCGCCGGGCCCATCTCCTCACCCGCGTACCAGACCTCGAGCACGCTCCTCACTGAGCCGATCCACGGCATGAGCACGGGCCCGCCGGTCTGGAGCACCACCACGGTGCGGGGGTTGGCGGCGGTCACGGCGGCGATCAGGGCGTCGCCGCCGGCGTCCAGGGAGATGTTCGGGCGGTCGGCGAACTCGCCCTCCCGGTAGTGGCCGAACACGACGGCCACGTCGGCGGCGGCCGCCGTGGCCGCGGCGGCGGCCAGGTCGGTGCCGTCGGCGTAGCTGACCGTGGCGCCGCCGGCCTGGGCACGCGCGGTGATGGCGTCGAGCGGGGCCTTGGCCGTGCAGGGGATGTTCGGCGCGGTGTGCAGGCACACGCTGGAGGCGTCGATGTCGCCGGTGGCCGGGGTGTTGGCGGCGGTCGGGCCGATGACGGCGATCTTCCTGACCGACCGCGACAGCGGCAGGGCGCCGTCGTTCTTGAGCAGGACCGAGCCCTGCTCGGCCAGCCTGCGGGCCAGCGCCTGGCTCTGCGGGGTGGAGACGTCGGCGTCGGGGGCGCTCAGCCGGGGCACGTCGAACAGGCCGGAGGCGATGTGCGCGCGCACGATCCGGTACGCCGCCGCGTCCACGTCGGCCTCGCTGAGCCGGCCATGGGCGATCTGCTCCTTGATCGCCATCGGCGTCCAGTAGCGCCAGGCGTTCAGCTCCTGGTCCAGGCCCGCCTTCAGCGACGGCGGGTCGTCGGTCAGGTAGTGCCGGGCCCCGAAGTCGGACACCACCCAGCCGTCGAACCCGATCTCCCGCTTGAGGATCTGCCCGAGCAACTGCTGGGAGCCGCACGCCCAGTCGTGGTTGACCTGGTTGTAGGAGCACATGACGGAGCCGACGTCGCCGCGGTCTATCGCGATCTCGTACGGGAGGGTGTAGATCTCCCGCAGCGTGCGCCCGTCCACGTTGGAGGAGCTGTTGTTGCGGTCGGTCTCCTGCTCGTTGGCCACGAAGTGCTTGAGCTGCGCCTGCACTGGCTCGGCGTCGTTCGCGCCGACGCCCCTGCTGTACGCGCCGGCCATGAGGCCGGACAGGACCGGGTCCTCGCCGAGGTACTCCGACGTGCGCCCGCTGCGCGGGTCGCGTCCGCCGGCGATGCCGGGGCCGAGCAGCACGTTGCGCTGCTTGCGCCAGGCCTCGTGCCCCATCGCGACGCCCTTCTCGTACGCCAGCGCCCGGTCCCACGAGGAGGAGAGCGACACGTTGGCCGGGAAGACGGTCACCCCGGCGCCCGCGCCGGCGATCGCGGAGGGCGCGTCGGTGTACTGGATCGCCGGGGTGCAGGGCACCTGCGGCGGCATGGTGAAGGTGACGGGCACGAACTCGCCGGGCGGCAGCTCGCGCGGCGCGGCGGTGGTGAACGTGGTGCGCGCCGGGTCGTTGGCCGAGTGCTCGTCGAGCCAGCGCAGCTTCTGGTCGAGGGTGGAGGCGGCGAGCAGCGCGCGGGCCCGCCGCTCCGGGGACTTGGACCTGTCCATCCACGGCACGCCGGCGCAGTCGTCGCGGACGCCCGCCGCTCCGGTGCCCGTGGCGATCAGCTGCACTCCCGGGGCCAGGACTGTCAGGGCGGCGACGACCAGGGCGACACGGCGGCCAGGGGCTGAGCGCGGTAATTTCACGGTGGTGCCTTCCGGCTGTGAGGGGTTTCCGCCAAGCCAAATCCTGCGTCCCGGCCGGGCACGCAGCTAGGCCGGAGTGCGCCAGAGCTAGCACGAAATGCACCTCTCGCCGCCCGCCGCCACAGGCGGGTGGCTACCGGGTCGCGGGCGGCGCCGTGGAGCGGCGGGGCACGAGGGTCGGGGTGACGGAGAAGCGCACCGCGGAGGTGCGCCCGCCGATGCGTTCGAGCAGCAGCCGGCCGGCGGTCTTGCCCATGATGGCGCCGTCCTGGTCGACGCTGGTCAGCGCGACGTGCGCGAGGCCGGTCATCCGGGCGTTGTCGTAGCCGGCCACGGAGATGTCCCCGGGCACGGCCAGGCCGGCCTCGTGCACGGCCGCCAGGGCGCCGAACGCGGCCTGGTCGGCGCCGGCGAAGATGGCGGTGGGGCGCGGGTCACGCGCCAGCAGCTCGCGCGCCCCCTCGTAGCCGCCCTCCTCGGTGTAGGAGGTGGCGGCGACGGCGATGTGGCCGGCCAGGCCGTGCTCGGTCATCACCCGTTCGTAGGTCGCGGCCCGGATGGTCTGCAGCAGGGCGGCGGAGCGGCCGCCGATGGTGTCCTTCTGCGTGATGTGCGCGATGCGGCGGTGCCCGAGCGTGATGAGGTGCTCGACGACCAGCTCGGCTCCGACCTCGTCGTCGTCGAGCACGCAGTCGTACAGCGCCGAGCGGTCGTGGCGGCCGAGCACCACGGTGGGGGTGTCGGTGGCCATCTTCTCCAGCTGCGCCTTGGGACAGGCGGGGGCGACCCAGAGGACGCCGTCCACCTGCCGGTCCACCAGCGCGTCGCTCGCGCGGCGCTCCGCAGCGGGGTCGCGGCCGCCGCTCTGGACCATGATCGCCTGGTAGCCGCTGGCGGAGATCTCCTCGGTCAGGCCGTCGAGGATGTCGGCGAAGAACGGGTTGCGGATGTGCGGCAGCAGCACGCCGATGGTGAAGGTGCGCCCGCGCATGGCCCGGGCCGCGTTGTGCGGGCGGTAGCCGAGCTCGTCGATGGCGGCCTGCACCTTGGCCCGCATCGCCTCACTGACGCCGTAGGCGTTGCGCAGCACCTTCGACACCGCGGTGGTGGAGACCTGGGCGTGCTGGGCCACATCGGTGATCGTCACTCTGCGCTGCCGGTCTCGTGTGACCATGTGCCGCCTTCCTGAACGCGACGCCGCCCGATTGTACGAGCCCCGCCGCATCGTACGCGATGGGTAACGTTACCCAGCAGATCCCGCATCCTTGCCCGGATGCCCCTCCTGACGAGAATCACGATTGGGGACCGTTCCCCAATCGTCCTCTTGACGCTCTGCCGTGTAACGCCTACGTTAACTCGCATCGGGGGACGCTTAAAACGTTTCAACGAACCCGGAGGGGCGTTGTGAAGACCTCGCACCGCATGACTGGAGCGGCCCTGGCCGTTCTCGCGATGGCGGCCCTGACCTCGTGCGGCTCGGGCTCTGGCGCCGGCTCGGAGCCCGCCGCCGACGGCTCGGCCACCCTGAAGTTCCTCGTCGACAACAGCCCCGGGACGACCGGCACGGCCAAAGCGCTCGCGGACGCCTTCATGCAGGCCAATCCCAAGATCAAGATCGAGACCGAGACCCGCCCGGGAGGCAGCGAGGGCGACAACATCGTCAAGACCCGGCTCTCGACGGGCGACATGTCGGATGTGTTCTGGTACAACTCCGGCTCGCTGCTCCAGGCGCTCAACCCGGCGCAGACCATGGTCGACCTGACCGGCGACCCGGTGCTGGCCAACGTGCAGAAGGACTTCCTGCCGGTGGTGAGCCAGGACGGCAAGGTGTACGGCGTCCCGGCGGGCACCCTCACCGGCGGCGGCATCCTCTACAACCGCAAGATCTACGAGCAGCTCAAGCTGGAGGTGCCGAAGACCTGGGCCGAGTTCATGGCCAACAACGACAAGATCAAGGCGGCCGGGATCACCCCCGTGATCACGACGTTCAAGGACACCTGGACCTCGCAGCTGTTCGTGCTGGGCGACTACTACAACGTCCAGGCGGCGGTGCCGACCTTCGCGCAGGACTACACGGCCAACAAGGTCAAGTTCGCGTCCACGCCCGCGGCGAAGGCCGGGTTCGACCACCTGGCCGAGGTGCACGCCAAGGGCTACCTCAACGAGGGCTTCGGCTCGGCCACCAACGACCAGGGCGTCAAGATGCTGGCCGAGGGCAAGGGCGCGCACTACGCGATGCTCAGCTCCGCCCTGCCGCCGGTGATCGCCACGCTGCCGCAGGCGGCCACCGACGTGGGCTTCTTCGGCATCCCGGGCACCGACGCGGCCAAGAACGGCGCCACGGTCTGGGAGCCCCCGGGCATCTACATCGCCAAGACCACCCAGAACCTGGAGGCGGCCAAGAAGTTCCTCGCCTTCATCGCCTCGCCGGCCTCGGCCGAGGCGGTCAACAAGGTCGTGCCACCGACGGGGCCGTACCGGATCCAGGGGGCCAAGCTGCCCGAGGACGCCATCCAGGCCGCCAAGGACCTGCAGGCCTACGTGGACGGCGGCACCACCGCCCCCGCGCTGGAGTTCGTCTCCCCGGTCAAGGGCCCGTCCCTTGAGCAGATCACCGTCGCCGTCGGCTCGGGACTGACGCCGCCCGCCGAGGGGGCCGCCCAGTACGACAAGGACGTGGAGAAGCAGGCCAAGCAGCTGGGGCTCGCAGGGTGGTGACGAAGCAGGACACCGGGCCCCGCACGGGGCCCGGCCCGGCTGCCGCGCCGGGTCACGCCCGCGCCTCCCGCCGCCGGCGCAACGCGGCCTACCCCTACTGGCTGTACCTGCCGGCCGCCGTCGTCTACCTGGTCATCTTCCTGGTGCCGACGGCCATGGCCTTCTACTTCGCGCTCACCCGCTGGACGTTGTTCGACAGCACCTTCGTCGGTCTGGAGAACTTCCGCGACTTCCTGGCCGAGCAGAACCTGCGCATCGGCTTCGTCAACACGCTCGTCTACGCGGTCGTCACCAGCGGCCTGAAGGTCGTGCTCGGCCTGCTGCTCGGCGTGCTGCTCACCTCCCGGCTGCGGCTGCGCGGCTTCCTGCGCTCGGTGGTGTTCTTCCCCGTGCTGGTCTCGACGGTGGCGGTCGGCATCACCTTCAGCATGCTGCTCAAGCCGGACACCGGCCTGGTCAACCAGGCCCTCGGGCTGGTCGGCATCGACGGGCGCGACTGGCTGGGCGACGCTTCGACCGCGCTGCTGTCGGTGGCGCTGGTGGACGTGTGGAAGGGCGTGGGCCTGGCCACCGTCATCTACATCGCCGGCATCATGTCGATCCCGTCGGAGTATTACCAGGCCGTCGCCGTGGACGGGGGCAGCGCCTGGCACCGGTTCCGGCACGTGACGCTGCCGCTGTCGTGGCCGGCCACGTACTCGGTGATCATCCTGTCGTTCATCGGCGGGCTGCGCTCGTTCGACCTGATCTGGACGATGACCCGCGGCGGGCCCGGCTTCACCAGCGACACCATCGCCTCGATCATCTACAAGCAGTACCAGGCGGGCTTCTTCGGCCTGTCCACCGCCGGGAACGTGCTGCTGTTCCTCATCGTCACGGCCATCGCCGTGCCGCTCAACTACTTCCTCGGCAGGAGGCAGGTCACCGCATGAGAGCACTCCGCAGGCTCAGCGCGGAAGCGGTCGCCCTGGTCCTGGCCACCGTGATCTTCCTGGTCCCGTTCGCGCTCATGCTGCTGACCGCCGTCAAGGACCAGACCCAGGCCACCGACCTCGACTTCGCCTGGCCCACGAACTGGCCGATCGTCGAGAACTTCCTGGCCGTGATCGAGGCCCGCGACTACGTGCTGCTGCGCGCCTATGTCAACAGCACCATCATCACCGTCGCCTCCGTGGCGCTGATCGTCGTCTTCGCCGCCATGGCCGCGTTCGTGCTGCAGCGCCGTCCCGGCAAGGTCGCCAAGCTGGCCGACTTCCTCGTGCTGTCCGGGCTGATCATCCCGCCCGCGGTGGTGCCGACCATCTGGCTGCTGCAGGCGCTCGGGCTGTTCAAGACCCTGCCGGGGCTGATCCTGGCCGAGGTGGCCTTCAACCTGTCGTTCGCGATGCTGCTGTTCCGGGCGTTCATCGCCGCCATCCCCCGCGAATTGGACGAGGCCGCCCAGATCGACGGCTGCGGCGGGCTGCGGCTGTTCTTCCGGGTGATCTTCCCGCTGCTGCGGCCGGTGACCATCACGGTCATCCTCACCAGCTCGGTGCAGATCTTCAACGACTTCGTCAACCCGCTCTACCTGCTGCCCGGTGACGAGAACGCCACCGTGCAGGTCACCCTCTACAACTTCCAGAGCCAGTACAACACCCAGTGGAACCTGCTGTTCATGGACATCGTCCTGATCACGATCCCGCCCCTGGTGCTGTTCATCTTCTTCAACCGCAAGATCGTCGCCGGGATGACCGCCGGCGCCATCAAGGGCTAAGGAGCGCCTTGCTTAACGTCAGCACGCCCACCTTCGAACACCATCGCGAGCCCCTCGGCATCGGCGAACCCGCACCCCGCCTGTCCTGGACCGTCACCGCCGACACCCCCGGCTGGCGGCAGCAGGCGTACGAGATCGAGCTCGGCGACGGCACCACGACCGGCCGCGTCGACTCGGCGGAGTCGGTGCTCGTGCCCTGGCCGGGCGCGCCGCTCGGGTCGCGCGAGCGGCGCGGCGCGCGGGTGCGCGTGCACGGCGCCGACGGCTCGGTCAGCGACTGGAGCCCCTGGTCCTACGTGGAGGCCGGCCTGCTGGACCCGGCCGACTGGCAGGCGGCCGCCGCCGCGCCGCCGCTGGAGCTGCTCGGCGTGCCCGACGGCCCGGCGCTGCTGCTGCGCCGCGACTTCAGCGCCCGCGCCGCCGTCGAGCGGGCCCGCCTGTACGTCACCGCGCACGGCCTGTACGAGATCGAGCTCAACGGCCGGGTGGTCGGCGACGACGTGCTCGCCCCCGGCTGGAGCAGCTACGCCCACCGACTGCGCTACCGCACCCACGACGTCCCCGAGCTGCTGCGCGAGGGCGGCAACACCCTCGGCGCCACCCTGGCCGACGGCTGGTACCGCGGCCGCATCGGCTTCCTCGGCGGCAAGACCGACCTCTACGGCGACCGCACCGCGCTCATCGCCCAGCTGGAGATCACCTACGCCGACGGCAGCACCGACGTCGTGACCACCGACGGCGACGGGTGGCGCTGCGCGCCCGGCCCGGTCACCGCCACCAGCCTGTACGACGGCGAGAAGCACGACGCCCGGCTGCTCCCGTCCGGCTGGTCCGAGCCCGGCTTCGACGACTCCTCCTGGCTGCCCGCCGACGCGCTCCCCCACGACGCCGCCCGGCTCGTCGCGCCCACCGGCCCGCCGGTGCGCCGCACCGGGACGCTGAGCCCGGTCGCGGTCCTGACCGGCCCGGACGGGGAGACGATCCTCGACTTCGGCCAGAACATCGCCGGCCGCCTGCGCATCCGCGTGCAGGGCCCCGCCGGGCACACCATCACGCTGCGGCACGCCGAGGTCCTGGAGAACGGCGCGCTCGCCATCCGGCCCCTGCGTCAGGCGGCCGCGCTCGACACCTACACGCTGCGCGGCGACGCCGAGCCCGAGGAGTGGGAGCCGCGCTTCACCACCCACGGCTTCCGCTACGCCCAGATCGACGGCTGGCCCGGCGAGCTGGACCCGGCCTCCGACGTCGTGGCCGTGGTCTGCCACACCGACATGCGGCCCATCGGCGACTTCGAGTGCTCCGACCCGCTGCTCAACCGGCTGCACGACAACGTCCGCTGGAGCATGCGCGGCAACTACGTCGACCTGCCCACCGACTGCCCCCAGCGCGACGAACGCCTCGGCTGGACCGGCGACATCCAGGTCTTCGCCCCGGCCGCCGCCTTCCTCTACGACTGCGCGGGACCGCTGACGTCCTGGCTCGCCGACCTGGCCGCCGAACAGGCCGAGGTGGGCACCGTGCCGCACTACGTGCCGTGGGTGCCGCTGGCCTTCGACGTCTCACCCACCGCCGCCTGGGGCGACGCCGCCGTGCTCGTCCCCTGGGTGCTCTACCAGCGCACCGGCGACCTCGGCCTGCTCCGCACCCAGTACGCCAGCATGACCGCCTGGGTGGACCAGGTCACCTCCCTCACCGGCGCCGACCACCTGTGGGACGAGGGCTTCCAGTTCGGCGACTGGCTGGACCCCGCCGCGCCCCCGGACAACCCCGGCAAGGCGCGTACCGACCACGCCCTCGTCGCCACCGCCTACCACGCCTGGACCGCCCGCGTCGTGGCCGACACGGCGGCGCTGCTCGGCCACTCCGGCGACGCCACCAGCTACGCCGAACTGGCCTCCGAGGTGCGGGCGGCCTTCCGCCGCGAGTTCGTCACCCCGTCCGGACGGCTGGCCTGCGACACCCAGACCGCCTACGCCCTCGCCCTCTGCCTGGACCTGCTCGACGGCCCCGGCCAGCGCGAGCGAGCCGGCCGCCGCCTGGTCGAGCTGGTCGCCGCCGACGACCACCGCATCGGCACCGGCTTCGTCGGCACCCCGCTCATCTGCGACGCCCTCTGCTCCGTCGGCGCCTACGACACCGCCTACCAGCTCCTGACCCAGCGCAACTGCCCGTCCTGGCTGTACCCGGTGACCATGGGCGCCACCACCATCTGGGAACGCTGGGACAGCATGCTCCCCGACGGCACGGTCAACCCCGGCGAGATGACCTCCTTCAACCACTACGCCCTCGGCGCCGTAGCCGACTTCCTGCACCGCACCGTCGCCGGCCTCGCCCCGGACGAGCCCGGCTACCGCCGGCTGCGCATCGCCCCCCGCCCCGGCGGCGGCCTCACCCACGCCTCGGCCCGCCTCGACACCCCCTACGGGCCGGCGGCGGTCTCCTGGAACACGGACGGCACGACACTCACCGTCACCGCCACCGTGCCGCCGGGCACCTCGGCGCTGGTGGACCTGCCGCAAGCCGAGCCGCGGGAGGTGGGCGCGGGAACCCACGAGTTCACCACCCGCCTGTAAGAAGAAGCGATCCCGTCCGGCCGCCCCCGGGCCGGACGGGGATCTCATGGACAAGGACATCCGATCAATTCCCCTTCTGACGCCCTCGCGAAGGGGATCATGACGGGCACCCAGGTCTCCGAAGACATCGGATGCCCCTCTTGTTACGTCCGGGTTTCGGTGCTATCTCCTTGGATCAACACTCCTGTGATCGGAGGAATCGTGCCTCACCCCCCACGGCGGCGCTTCGGCCCCGGCCTGATCGCCGCTCTCATGCTCGCCACCGGGCTGTCCGCCCCCGCATCAGCGGCTCCCGCCGCCGCCGAGACACCCGATGACTTGACGCTCTGGTACGACAAGCCCGCCACCGACTGGGAGACCCAGGCGCTGCCCATCGGCAACGGCCCCCTGGGCGCGATGGTGTTCGGTGGCGTGGCGTCGGAGCGGCTCCAGTTCAACGAGAAGACCTTGTGGACCGGTGGCCCGGGGTCGCCGGGCTACGACTCCGGCAACTGGAGGACGCCGCGCCCGGGGGCCATCGAGGAGGTGCGGCAGCGGATCGACCGCGACGGCAGGATGACGCCGGAGGCGGTGGCGGCCAAGCTGGGGCAGCCCAAGACCGGTTTCGGCGCGTACCAGACGTTCGGCGACCTGTTCCTGGACTTCCCGGACGCGCCCCAGAGCCCCACCGGCTACCGGCGCGAGCTGAGCTTGCGCGAGGCCGTCGCCCGGGTCGGCTACACCGCCGGCGACGTCCGCCACACGCGCGAGTTCTTCGCGAGCAACCCCGGCAACGTGATCGTCGGCCGGCTCTCCGCCGACCAGGGCGGGAAGGTGTCGTTCACGCTGCGGCACACCTCGCCGCGCGACGACAAGACGGTCACCGCCTCCGGCGGGCGGCTCACCATCCGCGGGCAGCTCGGCGACAACAGGATGCGCTTCGAGGCGCAGGTGCAGGTGGTCGCCCAGGGCGGCACCAGGACCGACGACGGAGACAGGATCACCGTCACCGGCGCCGACAGCGCCGTGCTCGTGCTGTCGGCCGGCACCGACTACGCCGGCACCTACCCCGCCTACCGGGGCGAGGACCCGCACGCCAAGGTCACCGCCGCCGTCGACACGGCCGCCGCGAAGGGCTACGACGAGCTGCGGCGGGCGCACGTCGCCGACTACCGCGAGCTGTTCGACCGGGTCGAGCTGGACCTCGGCCAGCGGGCGCCGCAGGTCCCCACCGACCAGCTGCGCAGGAACTACGCCGGCGGCGCCGCGGCCGACGACCGGGCGCTCGAGGCCCTGTTCTTCGCCTACGGCCGCTACCTGCTCATCTCCTCCTCCCGCGAGAACGACGTGCTCCCGGCCAACCTGCAGGGCGTGTGGAACCACTCCACCAGCCCGCCCTGGTCGGCCGACTACCACGTCAACATCAACCTGCAGATGAACTACTGGCTCGCCGAGCAGACCAACCTGCACGAGACGACCACCCCGTACGACCGCTACATCTCCGCGCTGGTGGCGCCCGGCCGCAAGACCGCCCAGGACATGTACGGCGCCCGCGGCTGGGTGGTCAACAACGAGACCAACCCGTTCGGCTTCACCGGCGTGCACGACTGGGCCAGCTCCTTCTGGTTCCCCGAGGCCGCCGCCTGGACCACCCAGCACCTCTACGACACCTACCGCTTCACCGGCGACACCGCCTACCTGCGCGACACCGCGTACCCGGTGATCAAGGGCGCGGCCGAGTTCTGGCTGGACTTCCTGCACACCGATCCCCGCGACGGCCGGCTCGTCGTCTCCCCCAGCTACTCCCCCGAGCACGGCGACTTCTCCGCCGGCGCGTCGATGTCCCAGCAGATCGTCCGCGAGGTGCTCGGCAACGCCCTGGCCGCGGCCGGGAAGCTGAACGTGGACGCCGGTTTCCAGGCCGAGGTGCGCGCGGCCCTGGCCAGGCTCGACCCCGGCCTGCGGATCGGCTCCTGGGGCCAGCTCCAGGAGTGGAAGGGCGACTGGGACTCCCCGACCGACACCCACCGGCACGTCTCCCACCTGTACGCCCTGCACCCCGGCAACCAGATCGCCCCGGGCAGCCCGGAGGCGGAGGCGGCGAAGATCTCGCTCACCGCGCGCGGCGACGGCGGCACCGGCTGGTCCAAGGCCTGGAAGATCAACTTCTGGGCGCGGCTGCTGGACGGCGACCACGCCCACAAGATGCTCGCCGAACAGCTCAAGTCCTCCACCCTGGACAACCTGTGGGACACCCACCCGCCGTTCCAGATCGACGGCAACTTCGGCGCCACCTCCGGCATCGCCGAGATGCTCGTGCAGAGCCAGCACGACGTGGTGCACGTGCTGCCCGCCCTGCCGTCCGCGTGGCGCGACGGATCGGTGACCGGGCTGCGCGCCCGAGGCGACGTCACCGTGGACGCCACCTGGAAGAACGGCGCCCCCGACACCGTCACCGTGCGCCCCGGCAGGACCGGCCCGATCAAGGTCAGGTCGACGTTCCTCGCCGGCCGCTACCGGGTCCACGACGAGCAGGGGCACGAGGTCGGGCCGCATCGCGACGGCGACACGCTGAGCTGGAACGCCCGGGCCGGCAAGACGTACACCATCCAGAACGAGGCCGCCGTCGCCCTGAACGTGCCCGCCGGGGCCGTGCCGGGGACGCCGTTCCAGGCGGAGGTCGCGGTCACCGCCACCCGGCGCCGCTCGGTGCCCGCCTCCGACGTGACGCTCACCGTGCCCCGGGGCTGGACCGTCGAGCCGGCCACCCGCCACCTCGCGGCCGTCGCGCCCGGCCTGACCCGCACCGCCTCCTTCACCGTCACCCCGGGACCGTCCGACGGCACCCGCCGGGCCGCGCTCGCCGCCGCCGCGGTGACCGGCGACTCGTGGAAGGGCGCGGCCGGCGCCGTGCTCACCCTGGACCCGTGCGCCCCGCCGGCCCCGGGCTCGGTCCTGGTCGTCTGGGACCCGAAGGAGGGCGGCACGGTCACCGACGCCTCCGGCAACGGCCGCGACGCCACCGTCACGGGCGGCGCCCCCGCCTACGACACCACCGCCCCGACAGGCAGCGGCCTCGTCCTGGACGGCAACACCTACCTCGAAACCGCCCCCACCACGCTCGGGTTCGTCCAGGAGGCCACCTTCGCCGCCGAGGTCAAGATCGGCGGTAGCGGCTACCGCCGGCTGTTCGACTCCCAGCCGTCCGGCGACCCCGGCACCGACGGCGTCCTCATCGACCTCACCCCCGGCAACACGCTGCGCCTCATCGGCGCCGGCACGAACGTGACCGTCAACACCACCCTGCCCACCGGCCGCTGGATCGACCTGGTCGTCACCCTCGACCGCACCGGCGCCATCACCGTCTACGTGGACGGCGAACGCAAGGCGACCGGCCAGGCCACCTCCGACGGCATCACCGGCTGCACCTCCCGCCCGCTGCGCTTCGGCGCCGACCAGGGCGGCGGCCAGCGGCTGACCGGCGCCGTGGACCGCGCCGCCATCCTCGCCCGCGCCCTCACCGCCGAGGAGGTGAAGAACTGGCGCGAGCTGTCCTTCTGATCACGCCCGAGGACGGGCGGGACGCGCGGTCCCGCCCGTCAGGCGCCGTGCGTGCGCCCGCAGGCGGTCGCTCAACGGTGGCGGGAGGGTCAGCCGGCGGGGGCGGTCGGGGCGGCCAGGCGGGTGTCGGACTCGGTGAGGATGCGTTCGATCGGGGCGCAGGCGTCGCAGGTCCACAGCCGTACGGTGCCGTCCCCGTGGGCGGTGGCCAGCCGTACGGCGCCGTCCCCGTGCGCGGCGGGCGGGCGGAAGGCGACGGCTTCGACGGTGGCGGCGAACCCGGTGACGGTCAGGGGCGTGCCCGGGCGGCCGTCGTGCCAGAGGCGCAGGGTGTCGTCGTGTCCGCTCGTCGCCACCCAGCGGCCGTCCGGGGCGAAGGCCGCCTGCCAGACCGCGCCCTGGTGCCCGCGCAGTTCGAGCGGGGTGCCGCGGGCGGCGACGTCCCAGACGCGGACGGTGGCGTCGCTGCCCACACTGGCCAGGCGGCGGCTGTCCGCGCTGAAGGTCACCGCCCACACCATGCCCTCGTGCCCGCGCAGCTCCGCCGGGGCGCCGTAGGTGGCGGTGGCGTACAGGCGGACCAGGCCGTCGAGGCCGGAGGTGGCCACGTACCGGCCGTCGGGGCTCCAGGCGACGTAGCGCAGCATCTCGGAGCTGACCTTGATCACGCGCGGCGGGCCCGTGCCGTCGACGGGCCAGATGCGCAGGGTTCCGTCGTTGCTGATGCTGGCCACGTGCCGACCGTCGGGGGCGAACGCCACGGCGCCGACCGGCTGGTCGTGCCCGCGCAGCACGCGGGGCCGGGCCGCGCCGGTGGTGTCCCAGATCCGTACGGTGGTGTCGCCGCTCCCGCTGGCCAGCAGCCGCCCGCCCGGACCGAAGGCCAGGCCGTACACCTGGCCGGTGTGGCCGCGCAGCACTGTCGGGCGAACCCTGCCCGAGACGTCCCAGAGACGCACGGCGTGGTCGGCGCCGCCGCTCGCCAGCTTCGTCCCGTCGGGCGACAGGGCCAGGTTCCACACCTCACCGCGGTGGCCGCGCAGGATAGCGGGCTCGCCCATGCCGGCGGCGTCCCAGACGCGGACGGTGCCGTCGTCGCCGACGCTGACCAGGTGGCGCCCGTCCGCGCTGAACTCGGCGTTCCAGACGACCCGGTCGTGGCCGCGCAGCACCAGCGGGTCGCCGCCGCCGGCCGTGCCGAAGACGCGGATCGAGCCGTCGTCACCGGCGGCGGCCAGGCGGTGCCCGTCGCGGCTGAACGCCACTCCCTCGACGCTGCCCTCGTGGCCCCGGAGCACGACGGGCTCGGCGTCGCGGTCGTCCATCGCCCAGATGCGGGCGGTGCCGTCGATGCCGGCGCTGGCCAGCCTGGTCCCGTCGGGGGTGAAGGCCATGCGTTTGATCATGGACGCGTGCCCCTTCAGCACGACCGGGTGGGCGCGGTCCTCCAGGTCCCAGACGCGGATCAGCTGGTCCGCGCCGCCGGTGGCCACGTGCCGCCCGTCGGGGTCGAAGGCCACGCCGCCGGCCACGCCTGGGTGGGCCTTGACGACCACGGGGTCGGCGCGGCCGGTCAGGTCCCATAGCCGCAGGGTGCCGTCGTCGCCGATGGAGGCCAGGCGCCGGCCGTCGGGGCCGAAGGCGGCGCCCCACACGGGGCCCTTGTGCCCGCGCAGCACGAGCGGGGCCGCGCGGCCCGCCAGGTCCCACACCCGTACGGTGCCGTCGAGGCCGGTGGTCGCCAGGCGGCGGCCGTCGGGGCTGAACACCGGGCTCCACGCCTCCCCCTCGTGCCCGCGCAGCACGGCCGGCGGCCGCTCGGACAGGCCGCCGGGCCCCCAGTCCCACACGCGGGCGAGGCCGTCGGCGGTCGTGACGGCGAGCCGGTCGCCATCGGGCGCGAAGGCCACGCCGAGGGTGCGCCCGAAGCCCGGCCGGGTGACGATCAGCCGGTCGTCGATCAGCGCCTGCCGCAGCGCCGTCTCCGCCTCCACCGTGGGCCACACCGAGTGGGCCTGCCTGGCCAGGCGTAACCCGCGCTCGGGGTTGAGCGCCAGCTCGGCCTGGGCCTCGGCGGCGAGCTGGCGGGACACGGCGACGTCCCGATGGTCGGCGGCCTGCCTGGCCTGCGTCATGGCGACGGCGGCCAGGGCGCTGACCACGAGCACCACGACGAGCAACCCGCTCGTCAGCAGCCGCGCCCGCCTGCGGCGCCGCCCGCGGGCGGCCGATTCGCCGCGGTGGGAGGCGTCGAGGAAGGCACGCTCGAGGGCGTTGAACCGATCGCCCGAGCGGCCGTCCCAGGCGCTCAGGCGCGCCCCGCGGTAGAGGAACGCGTCGTCGCGGCCGTGCTGGTCCCACTCGGCGGCGGCCTCGGTCAGGCGACGGTGCGCCAGGAGCAGCCCGCGGTCCTCCTCCAGCCAGCCGCGCAGCCGCGGCCAGCCACGGATCAGCGCCTCGTGGGCGATCGTCACGGTGTCCTCGTCCACCGTGACCAGGCGGGCCGCGACCAGCTCGGCCAGGATGCGCGCCGTGCTCTCGCCCTCCGCCAGCTCGGTGCGCGCGGCGCGGCGGCGGGTGTCCTCGGTCCCCTGGCCGGGCACGATCAGGCGCGACAGCAGGTGCCGTACGAGCTCGCGCTCGCCCGGCGGGAGGGAGGTGTACACCCGCTCCGCGGTCTGGGCCACGGCGCCGTGCACCCCGCCGGTCGCCCGGTACGCCGCGACCGTCAGCGTGCCGCCGCGCCGCCGCCGCCAGGTCTCCAGCAGCGCGTGCGAGATCAGCGACAGCGCCCCCGGCTGGCCCCGCGACTCGTCCACGACGAGCTCCACCAGCTCGCGTTCCACCTTCAGCCCGGCGCGCTCGGCCGGGACCCTGACGACCTGGCGCATCCCGTCCTCGTCCATCGGGCCGATGAGCACCTGGGCGTCCCGCAGCGCGGCCACCAGATCGGCGTAGGCGGCGCAGTGGCCGTAGAAGTCGGCGCGCATGGCGATGACGACGCGGGCGGCGGGCTCGGTGGCGGCGGCGAGGAGGGCGGCGACGAACGGGGCCCGCTCGTCCTCGTCCTCGCACAGGGTGAAGACCTCCTCGAACTGGTCGACGACCACCAGCATGCGACCGCCCCCGCCACCCCTGGCGAGCACCTGGGCGATCGCGGTGCGCACGGACGACGGCTCGGCGCGCAGCGCGTCGTACACGGACGTGGCGGCCACGTCCGCGGCGTTGGCCAGGTGAACGGCCAGCTCCCGCAGCGGCAGCTCCCCCGGCGTCAGGAACGCGACCGGCCAGCCCCTGCCGTCCGGCCCGTGGTCGGCCCGCAGCGCCGGCAGCAGGCCGGCGCGGAGCAACGACGACTTCCCGACGCCCGAAGGCCCGAACACCGCCAGGAACGACGTGCGGCGCAACGTGTCGCACAGCTCCCGCACCGTGCTCTCGCGCCCGACGAACAGCTTCGCGTCGTCCGCCTCATACGTCCGCAGCCCCAGGTACGGCGCCCCCTCCGGCCCGTCCTGCTCGACCGGCTCCTTGAGCTGCTCCTCCAGCGCCCGCCAGCGCTCCTCCCATTCCGCGCGGTCACCTCCGCAGGCCTCCACATAGGCCAGCGTGACCGCGAGGCTGGGCAGAACGGCACCGCCCGCCGCCTCGGCGAGGGCCGTGACAGAGAAATGCGCGCGCTTCGCGAGCTCGCGATAACTGGGTTTTCCCGCCTCGATCCGCAACTTCCTGAGCTCTGTGGCGAATCGGTGCAGCGGGTCCTTCTCCGGGTTCAGGTCGCGCTCAGGCCGCCCCATGCGGGACACCCTATCCCCGGGTCACGGCCCGGGGATCTGCGCCCGCGAAGTTGTTTGTTCAGGAAATCCGGCGCCGCTGAACAACCGGGTGCGGTGCTAAAACCGATGGGGCGAGCTCCGGGCCCTTTCGCGTGACACGACCCCTCCGACTCGATCACCGGAGAGAACATGACGTCGCATGTCCCTGCTCATCGCTCGCGGCGAACGGGCCGGCACCATCACCGATGCCCTGGACGGATTCGCCGGATCGCCGCGCCGAATCCGCGCGGTGGCGACGGATGACGGCGATCCGGGTGGTGTTCGACGCGGACGAGCACCCGGACGAGGGGGAGCGCTTCTCCCGCTTCCAGGACGCGATGGCGAAGCTGCCGGTGCCGGTGGGCGTCTCCGGTGAGCCGCGGACCGACTTCTGGGCGCGCGTCCGGGTGGGCGACCTCGGAGCGGTGACCGTGACGTCGCTGGCGACGCGGACCGGCACGCCGTACCGGATCGAGCGCACGCCGGCCCACATCCGCCGTGGCGACCCGGGGGCGTACCAGCTGATCCTGCACAGGAGCGGGCGGCCGCGGGCGGGCACGCCCGCGGTGCCCGGCCCCTCGCACCTGGCGCTGTACGACACGTCGCAGCCGTTCCGGCGGGAGCCGGGCGGCGGGCCCGCCGGCTGCGTGATGATGACCTTCTCCCGCGGGCTGCTGCCCGTCCCGGCCCAGGTGGTGCGGCCGGTGGTGGGGGTCCCGCTCGGCACGGCGGCGGGGGTCGGGGCGCTGGTGGCGGAAGGGGTCGGGCGGATCGGGGACGACCTCGACCGCAACCGGCCGGGGACCGCGCACCGGCTGTCGGGGCTGGTCGTGGACCTGCTGGCGACGCTGGTGGCGCACGAGCTGGCGGCGCGGCCGCCGGCCAGGTCGAAGGAGACCCTGCTGCTGCAGATCCAGTCGTTCATCCTCCGGCATCTCGGCGACCCCACGCTGTCACCGCGGAGCATCGCCGCGGCCAACCACATCTCCATCCGTTCCCTGCACCGGCTCTTCAGCGGCCACGGGCACAGCGTCTGCGACTGGATCCGCGACCAGCGGCTGGAGCGGTGCCGCCGGGACCTGGGCGACCCTCTGCTGGCCGGGCATCCGGTGCACGCCATCGCGGCCCGCTGGGGCCTGGACAATCCCGCGCACTTCAGCCAGTTGTTCAGGTCGACGTACAAGGTGAATCCCACCGCCTATCGCACCCGCGCATTGCGGCCGTCATAACGCGCTCGCGATCCCCGTGGCCGTGCGCGCCGGGCCACGAAGGTGGCGAACCCCGGCACGGCCGGCCCCCCTCGCGCTTCCCCCAGGTCGCTACATAGAATGAATTACTACATCGACTGCATCGACTTGGAAGGGGCTGGCATGGGGAGTCTGGACGGGCGCGTCGTCCTCATCACCGGAGCGGGGCGCGGCATCGGGCGGGAGGAGGCGCTGTTCTTCGCCGCCGAGGGCGCCCAGGTCGTCGTCAACGACCCCGGCGTCGCCATCGACGGCACGGGCGGTGACGCCGACGTGGCCGCGGAGGTCGTCGAGGAGATCACCGCGCGCGGCGGGCAGGCGGTCGCCAACACCGACAGCGTCGCCGACTGGGACGGGGCCCGCCGCATGGTGGAAACGGCCCTGGAGTCCTTCGGCGACCTGCACGCGGTGGTCAACAACGCCACCATCGAACGTAACCAGGGCCTGGCCGACCTGCCGGAGGAGGACTTCGACGCCGTCCTGGCCGTCAAGCTGAAGGGCACGTTCGCGGTCACGCGGTGGGCGGCCCGCCACTGGCGCGAGCGGCACCGGGCCGGGATCCGCATCGACCGGGCAGTGGTCAACACCTCCTCCGGCTCCGGGCTGCTCAACCCGCTGCCCACGCAGGCCTCCTACGCGGCGGGCAACGCCGGGGTCGCGGCGCTCACCACCGTGGCCGCCCTCGAGCTCGGCCGCTACGGCGTACGCGTCAACTGCGTCTCGCCCTCGATGGCCCGCACCCGCCTCACCCTCACGGTCCCCGGCATGGGCCAGGAGCCGCCGGCGGGCCGGTTCGACCCGCTGGACCCGGCCGCCTGCGCGCCCGTCGCCGCCTACCTGGCCGGCCCGGCCTGCCCGCTCACCGGCCAGGTGCTGTCGGTGCGGGGCGGGACGGTCGCGGTCAACCAGGGCTGGTCCCTCGGCGGGCACATCCACCGGGACGGGCTGTGGAGTGTCGAGGAGCTGGCCGAGCAGGTGCGGGAACTGCCGGTGGACGACCCGTACGACAAGCTCGCCCAGGCCCTGACCGGCGCCCTCGGCACCGTCGGGCGCGACCGGCTCCAGGAGATGATCGACGCCCTGCTGGACCAGGCGGCCCCGTCCGGCACGGCCACCGCCTGACCCGCCCGGCACGCCGGCCCGCGGCTCCGGTGACCCTGCGCTTCCGGTCAGCGCAGGGTCACCGGACCGAGGGGGGTGTCGATGACGGCGCGCAGCGCAGGCTCGGGGCCTGGTGAGACGTCGAGCCGCAGGTCGAGTGCGGCCAGGTCGCGCCGCAGCGCGTCCGGCTCGGTGTGTACGGCGGAGAAGGAGATCAGGCTCACCAGGGGCAGGTCGGCGGAGGCGGCGGGGTGGGGGGTGCCGCCCCAGTCGATGAGGAACGGCACCGGCCGCACCGCCGCCGGGTCCTCGCGCCGGGTGAGCCGCCACTCCAGCAGCGCCCCCGCCGGGGTACGCCGGGACAGCGGCCGCACGTCGCCCGGGTCGTGGCCTCGCTCGCGCGCCTGACGTACCGACTTGTCGATGTCGTCGGGGCGCACGGCCCAGGCCGCGAGCCGCGGCGCGGTCAGGTTCTCCAGGCCGAACGCCCGCGGCCGCGCGGACGCCTCCGGGTCGGGGCCGATGATCTCCAGGTAGGCGGTGGGCCCGAAGCGGACGAGGTGGTTGGCGGTGCCCCCGGGATGGCTGCCGCCGGGCACGGGGCGGACCCCGGTGCGCTCGGTGAACGCGGCGACCCCGGCGGCGAGGTCGGGCACCGCGTAGACGAGGTGGTCGAGCTGTGGCCCGGTCACTGGTCCGCCTCCCGGGTGGGCTCGCCGAGCGACAGCATGAGGCGGTTGGCCCAGTTGAAGAACGCGGCGGCGTGGATGGCGTCGCTGACGGCCAGGTCGTCCAGCCCGGCGGCGCGCAGCGCGGCGATGTGCTCGGGCCGCAGCTCGGCCGGGGTCGCGGCGAGCGCCACCGAGGCGTCGATGACCGCCCGCCACGTGCCCTCCTGCGCCGCGTCCACGCCCTCGTCCAGCAGGCGTTGGACGTCGGCGGGCCGCTTGGCGTGATGGGCGGCGAAGCGCGCGTGCACGGAGGCGCAGAACACGCACCCGTTGCGGCGCGAGGTCGCGGTCGCGGCCAGCTCGCGCTCGGCGCGGGGCAGCCCGCCGTCGGCGTTGTGGAAGATGTCGAGGTCGGTCTGCGTGCGGGCGTGCAGGACGTCCGGGTCGCGGGCCAGCAGCCGGAAGTACGGGGACGCGGCGCGCGCCTTGTCGACCAGCGCCTCCCGGTGCTCGTCGGTGAGTTCGTCGGGGGTCAGCGGCGCGAGCCAGGGCTGCCAGCCGAGCTGGTCCTGGGTGAATCCGGTCATGAGGCAGAGCCCTCCCGCAGCAGCCGCAGCCCGGCCACCACGCGTATCTGGAAGGTGAGGAAGGCGACGAGCTGCGACAGCGTCACGATGCCGGTGGCGCTCCAGCCCGCCCGGGCCAGCGCGTCCAGGGAGCGCGCGCTCGACTCGCGCGGCCGGAACACCAGCAGGTGGGCGTGCTCGAACGCGGCGGCGAGCCGGACGCCCAGGTCCGCGGGGTTCCGCGGCCGGTAGCGCAGGCCCTCGTCGCTCTCCCTCGCCAGCGGGCCGTCCCCGGGGTAGACGCCGTACGGGCCGGTGGTGGTGCCCGCCTCGACCTCGGCCTGCACCGCCTTGAGCAGGCCGGGTGCGAGCTCGGCCAGCCGGTCGGCGTAGAAGGAGGCGGTCCGGGCGTCCAGGTGCAGCCCGGCCACGAAGGCCGCGATCGCGTCCCGCTCGACGAGCGTCACCTCGCGGTCGTCGTCGGGGGTGAAGAGCGCGTCGAAGCCGCGCTGGGCGTGCTCGCGGGCGCCGGGCCGGCGGGCGCGCAGCCGGTCGAGCGGGGAGCCGGGTGATATCCCGGCGAGGTGGTCGATGACATCGTTGATCATTTCGTGCTCAATTCTGTGGAGGGGAGCCAGCCGAGCGCGGGCGCTACCTCGGTCGCCAGCAGCTCGATCGAGCGGAGGATGAGCGGGTGCGGCGGGTCCACCGAGTGCACCTGGAAGACCAGGTCGGTGACCCGTTCGAGGGTCGGGTCGGCCCGCAGGCTCTCCACGACGTCGTCGGGGGTGCCGAGGTGCACGTCGAAGGCGGCGATGCGGCCGTCGAGATCGCTGCCGGGCAGCTCGAACGGCAGCCTGCCGCGGCCGAGGCCCCGCTCGGCGCAGCGCAGCGCCTCGGCCCGGCTGTCGGCCACGAACGCGGTCCGCGAGGCCACGACGCGCGGCGCGACACCGGGCGGCAGGCTCTCGTAGTAGGCGTCCACGATCGGCCGCTGGAGGTCGGCCAGGGTCGCCTGCGGGTGCTCGGCGGGCCGCGGCTGGGTGCGCGACAGCATCAGCCCGTTGCCGGCCCGGCCCGCGCGGGCGCCACCGGAGGCCGAGAACGTGGCCTCCCAGACGGCGCCGGCCAGCCTGGGCGCGGGCGGGTAGAGCCGGTTGCCGCCCCCGAGGTCCTCCCCCGACCAGGCCCGCAGCAGTACCGCCAGGTGCCGGGCGTACAGGTCGGCGCGGCCGGCGCTGTCGTGGCCGAACGGCGGGAACGACGACGGCGTCCCACCGCTGCCCACGCCCACCTCCAGCCGGCCACCGGCCAGCAGGTCCAGCACGGCGGTGTCCTCGGCCACCCGCACCGGCTGCTCCAGCGGCAGCGTGATGATGCCGGTGCCGAGCCGGATGCGGGTGGTCCGCGCGGCGACGTGGGCCAGGAACACCAGCGGCGCGGGCAGCCCGCCCTCCTCGCCGTCGAAGTGGTGCTGCGCCACCCACGCGCTGTCGAAACCGAGCGCCTCGGCGTGCTCGATCTGCTCGGCGGCGAGCCGGTAGCGCTCCCCCGGCGGCACGTCGTCGAGGAGCCGGGTGAAGAAGCCCAGCCTGATGGCAGGCCTCATCGCACCCGCTCCGGGATCGCGGCCAGCAGCTCGCGGGTGTAGTCGTGCCGCGGCTCGGTGAAGACCTGCCGGGTGGTTCCGGTTTCCACGATGCGTCCTTCGCTCATGACGGAGACGGTGTGCGAGATCTGGCGTACGACGGCCAGGTCGTGCGAGATGAACAGGTACGTGAGCCCCAGGTCGCGCTGGAGCCGCTGGAGCAGGTCGAGGATCTGCGCCTGCACGGTGACGTCGAGGGCCGAGACCGCCTCGTCCAGCACGATCACCTCGGGATCGGCGGCCAGGGCGCGGGCGATGGCCACCCGCTGCCGCTGCCCGCCGGACAGCTCGCGGGGGCGGCGGGTGAGCACGTCGCCCGGCAGCGCCACCCGTTCGAGCAGGTAGGCGACCCGGGCGCGGCGGGCGGCCCGGTCGCCCGGCGCGAAGTTGCGCAGCGGCTCCCCCACGATCTCCCCGATGGACTGGCGCGGGTCGAGCGACCCGTACGGGTTCTGGTAGACGAGTTGCACGTGGCGGCGGAAGCGGCGGCCGTCCGGTGCCCCGGCGATGCTGACCGTTCCCGATGTGGGCGTGGCGAACCGCACCACCATCCGCGCGGTGGTGGTCTTGCCCGAGCCGGACTCGCCCACACCAGCGCGTGGGTGGTGCCGCGCGCCACCTCGAAGGAGACCCCGTCGACGGCCCGGAAGGGGCGCCGCCCGACGCGGAACTCCTTGACCAGGTCGCGCACCACGATCGCCGGTTCGGCGGCGGGCGGGTCCAGGAACGGGCGCGCGGACAGCGCGGGCGCGTCGTTCAGCAGCCGCCTGGTGTAGCCGGCCTCGGGGGCGGCCAGCACGGTGGCGGTCGGCCCCTGCTCCACGATGCGGCCGTCCTTCATCACCACCAGGCGGTCCGACCGGCTCGCGGCCACGCCGAGGTCGTGGGTGACCAGCAGCAGGGCGGTGCCGTACTCGGCGCGCAGGTCGTCGACGAGGTCCAGGATGCGCCGCTGCACGGTGACGTCGAGGGCGCTGGTGGGCTCGTCGGCGATGACGAGCTGGGGGCGCAGCGCGATCGCGATGGCGATGAGCACGCGCTGGCGCATGCCGCCCGACAGCTCGTGCGGGTACTGGCGGGCCCGGGTCTCGGGGTCGGGCAGGCCGACGCGGGCCAGCAGGTCGAGCACGCGGTGGCGGATCGAGCGGCGGTCGCCGCGGCCATGGATGCGCAGCACCTCGCCGATCTGGGCGCCGACGGTCTTGACCGGGTCCAGGGAGTTCGCGGGGTCCTGCGGCACCAGGCCGATCCGGGTGCCGCGGACGGACCGCAGGCGGCGCGCGGACCAGCCGGCCAGGTCGGCCTCCCCGAACAGGATCCGGCCCGCGTCCAGGGTGGCGTTGCCGGGCAGCAGGCCGATGATCGCGTGTGCGGTGGTGGATTTCCCGGAGCCGGACTCCCCCACCACGGCCACGGCCTCGCCCGGCTCGATCGCGAAGGACACGCCGTCCACCGCGCGCCGGCCGTCGTAGGAGACCGCCAGGTCGCGGACGTCCAGCAGGCTCATGCCCGCTCCTTTCCGATCGAGCGGCTGATGCGGCCGGCGGCCAGCACCACGGCGACCACCACCGCGCCGGGCAGCGTGGTCAGCCACCACGACGTGGCCAGGTAGTTGCGCCCCTCGGAGATCAGCAGACCCCACTCCGGGGTGGGCGGTTCGGCGCCGTAGCCGAGGAAGCCGAGCGTCGAGATGGCCAGGATGGCCGCGCCGAACTGCAGGGCGGCCAGCGCGATGACGGGGCCGAGCGAGTTCGGCAGCACGTGCCGCCACAACACCGCGGGGAACCTGCCGCCGCTGCCGAACGCGGCCTCCACGTAGTCGGTACGGCGGACGCGTACCACCTCGGCGCGGGACAGCCGGGCGAACGCGGCCACGGACCCGATGCCGACGGCGATGGCCACGTTCACCGTGCCCGGACCGAGCAGGATGATCACGGTCAGGGCCAGGAGCAGGCCGGGCACCGACAGCAGCACGTCCACGACGCGCATCACCACCGCGTCGGCCACGCCGCCGGCCGCCCCGGCCAGCAGTCCGAGCAGCGTGCCCAGCACGAGCCCCACCGCCACCGCCACGAGCGCGCCCGTCAGCGAGTGCACCGAGCCGTGCACCACCCGCGCGAACAGGTCGCGCCCCACGGCGTCCGTGCCGAACAGGTGCTGCCCGCTCGGCGCCCGCAGCTTCTCGGCCGGCACGCCGGCGATCGGGTCGTAGCCGGTGAACACGCCGGGCACCACCGCCCAGAGCAGTACGAGCCCGATCACCAGCCAGGCGAGAACCAGCCCCTTCCTCACGACGCCGCCCTCAGCCTCGGGTCGAGGATCGGGAACAGCACGTCCACGACCAGGTTGACCAGCACGAACACGGCCGCGGCGAGCACGACGACGGCGAGCATCACCGGCGTGTCCTGCGCGTTCACGGCCTGCTCGGTGAGCCGGCCGAGGCCGGCCCGGCCGAAGACGGTCTCGGTCACGACCGACCCCGCGATCAGCTCGCCGAGCATCAGGCCGGCCACGGTCAGCGTCGGCAGCACGGCGTTGCGGGCCACGTGCCGCCACAGGACCCACCACCGCGTCGCGCCCTTGGCCTCGACGACCGGCACGAACGGCTGCGCGTACACCTGGTCGATGCCGCGGGCGAGCACCTGGGCGATGGGCGCCGAGATCGGCACGGCCAGCGTCAGCACCGGCAGGACGAGCTGCTGCAGCTCGCTGCCGCCGATCACCGGCACCAGCCCGAGCCGGAACGAGAAGACCTGGATCAGCAGGATGCCCAGCCAGAACGCCGGAACCGAGATGAACAGCGACGGCACCGACAGCAGCGCGCCGCGCAACCACGAGTTCGCGCCGTAGCCCGCCGCGAACGCGATCACCACGGCGATCAGCACCGCGAGCGCGAACGCGGCCGAGGCCAGCCGGGCCGTCTCGGGCAGCGCCTCGGCCAGCCGCTCGACGACGGGGGTGCCGGTGTCGATCGAGTAGCCGAAGCCGCCGGTCAGGAAGCCGAGCAGGGTGCGGACGTAGTCGGCGAACGGCGAGTCGCCCGCGTAGTAGGCGCGGATCTCGGCGATCTGCTGCGGTGACAGGCCCAGCTCGGGGTTCTGGAACTTGATCAGGATGGAGTCGCCGGGCAGGAGTTGCAGGAGCACGTAGCTCGCCGTGAAGGCGGCCCACAGCACGAGCGCCGCCTGCCCGGCCCGCGACAGGAGGTATCGCGTCACTGCTGGGACTTCCAGGTCGAGTAGAACCACGGCCGGGCGACCGCCTCGAAGGCCACGCCCTTGACGTGCGGCGCGGCGCCGTACACCTGGGGCTCCTCGAACAGGGGAATGGCGTAGCCCTGCTCGATCACGTACCGCTGGATCTCGGCGACCTTGGCGTTGCGCTCGGCCACGTCGGGCTCGGCGGACTCCTCCTCCAGCAGCCGGTCCAGCCGGCCGTCGTCGGAGAGGATGACGTCGCGGTTCTCGCTGTGGAAGTGGCTCTTGATCACGTCCTGGTCGGCGCGGCCCACCATGCCGTGCTGGATGGCGGTCTTCTCGGCGTCCTTGATGTCCACGGCCTGGGTGCCGGCGTCGGCGGGGCGGATCTCCAGCTGCACGCCGAGCTTGGTCCACTGCTGGGCGACGAGTTCGAGGGTCTGCTTCGACAGCGGTTGCGGGCCGGAGACGAACACGCCGAGCCGCAGCCGCCTGCCGTCCTTGGCGCGGATCCCGTCGGCGCCGCGCGTCCAGCCCGCCTGGTCGAGCAGCGCGTTGGCCTGGCCGGGGTCGTAGGCGAGCTCCTTGGACAGATCCACGTAGCCCTGGGCGAGGTGGCTGAGCACGGAGGTGGCGACCGGGTAGCTCTCGGTGAAGAGGGTCTCGACGACCTCCTTGGCGTCGGTGCCCAGCCGCAGCGCCCGGCGGACGTCGGGGTCCTTGAGCAGGCTGTTGCCCGGCCGCAGGTAGAGGCCGTTGTTCACGCCCCTGGTGGGCTCGGCGTAGATCTGGAAGCCGGCGTCCTTGACGGTCTTCTCGTCGTACGCCTGGACGTAGCGCACCATGTCGGCCTGGCCGGAGGTGAGCGCGCCGACGCGCACGTTGTCCTCGGGCGTCACGATGATCTTGATCTCGTCGAGGTACGCGCGGCCCTGGTGCTTCGACGACGGCGGCGCCCAGTTGTAGTCCTTCCGGGCGACCAGGTCGACCTCCTTGTCGAGGATCTGGTTCTTCAGCGTGAAGGGGCCGGAGCCGACGATGTTCTCGAGCCGGCACTGCTGCTCGTACGGGAGGGAGACGGTCTTCTTCGACACCAGGCCGGCGCCGATGACCGACGTGCCCTGCAGGAAGCCGGGCGAGGGCTTGTCGAAGTGGAACTTCACCGTCCTGGCGTCGACGACCTCGCTGCGCTCGTAGTTGTTGACGAACTCCGCGACGGGCAGCTTGAGCTTCGGGTCGCCCAGGCCGTACACGTCGAAGTTGGCCGCCACGGCGGAGGCGTCGAGCGGGCTGCCGTCGCTGAAGGTGACGCCGTCGCGCAGGTGGAAGGTGTATTCGGTGGCGTCGGCGCTGACCTCCCACTTGGTGGCGATCCACGGCTCGATCTCGAGCGTCTCCGGGTTCTGCCAGGTCAGCTTGTCGGTGATCTGGTTGAGGATGCCGCCGTTGGGATAGAACCCGGCCGCGGGCAGGTAGAGGCAGGTCGGCGGCTGATGCTCCAGGTAGGTCAGCGTGCCGCCGTACACGGGCTCGCCACTGCCCGGCGCGGATCCGGCAGCGCCCCCGCCCCCGCCGCCCCCGCCGCCACAGGCGCCGAGGAGGCCCACGAGGGTGAGCGTGACGGCGATCGACAGCGGTCTGGATGGAGACATGGGGGTACTGCCCTTCATGAACGATGTTGACCCTAAAGCCACTATAACCTACTTGAATAGTAGAGAATAGCGAAAGGGTGTGGCGCGCGGCCGGTCGTCGAAGGTCAGCGGGCGAGGGCGGCGAGGTGGTCGTGGAGGGCCCGGTGCCCGTCGGGGGTGGGGTGCAGGCCGTCGGCGAGCAGGTCGGGCCGGTCGTGCAGCGGCGCCCACATGTCGAGGAAGTCGACGTGGTTCGCGACGCACCAGGTCCGCAGGCTCTCGCGCAGGGCGAGGGCCCCGGTGTGGGTGAAGCGCAGGCCGCCGAGGTCGCCGGTCCTGGACTCGTCGACCCACGTCGGGCCCAGGACGACGAGCCGCGCGCCGTGGCTCAGGGCGGTCGCGGCCAGCGCGGCGAGACCGTCGCCGAGGCGCTCCAGCCAGCCGGCGTGCGCCGGTTCGGCGGCGGGTTTCAGGGCCGAGTCGCCGATCCCGGCGGCGACGATCAGGGTGTCGGGACGGCGGGCGGCCAGGAGCGCGGGCGTCTGCTCGCTGACGTCGATCAGGGTGCTGCCGGGGACGGCCACGTTGAAGACGCGGTGCCCGGCCTCGTCGGCGGCGATGTGCGCGGCCGCCAGGCGGGCCGCCCACCCGCCCTCCGGGTCACAGCGGCCGTAGGCGATGCCGTCGCCCGCGATCACGATGCGGGCGGCCGGGCGCAGCGGTCTCGCGTCCAGGTACGCCCACGCCGCCTCCCCGGAGGCCAGGAGCACCCGCCGGCGGGCGTAGTCGTCGACCTCGTACGCGTCGGCCGCGGCGAGCTCATGGTCGGTGAGGTGCAGGACGGCGCCCTCGACCGCGGCACCCCGTTCCCGGGCCAGGGTCAGGTGCACGTCGATGCCGCTGGTGGCGATCACGGACGGGTCGGTGATCGGCAGCGGCCTGGTCGTGTGGCCGGTCAGCGACGCCGGGGACACGGGCACGGCCTGACCGAAGAGGGCGGTCTGCACCCGCTCGTCCAGCAACGTGCCGAAGGAGAACAGGGTGTGCGGGCGCGGCTGGCTCACCTCGGTCCTTTCTCCGCGGGTCTCCCCGGATCTCCTGGGACGGATGTGATCACCTTATCCGCCGGACCCGCCGCGGGACCGTAGCGACCTGCGCCCGAGCTCCGGTCAGTTCGCCGGCAGCGGTTCGATCAGGTCCTCCATCGTGCAGTCCAGGATGTCCAGCAGCGCCATCAGCGTGCGGAGGCTGAGCCGCTCCGGCTTCTCCGCCACCAGCCGGTAGACCTGGCTCAGCGACAGGTCGATGCCGCGCTCGGCCAGCAGCGGACGCAGGTCGGTGGTGGAGAACATGCCCCGGGCGGCCATGACCTCCCTCAGCCGCCACCGGTAGTCGAGCCCGCAGGCCGTCCTGTGCCCGTGGTGGCCGGTCACGGGATGCGTTCCAGCTGGCTGCGCGAGGTGATGCCCATCTTGGCAAAGACCTTTCGGAGGTGGTATTCGACGGTGCGGGGGCTGACGTACAGGCGGCCGGCGATCTCCTTGTTCGTCAGGCCCTGCTGGGCCAGCCTCGCGATCCGCGTCTCTTGCGGCGTGAGCTGCCCGGAGGTCTCGACCGTACGCTTGCGGGCGGTCTCGCCGGTCGCCAGCAGCTCGCGCTCCGCCCGGTCGGCGAACCCTTCCATGCCCATGGCCACGAACAGCTCGCTCGCCGTGCGCAACTGCTCGCGCGCGTCGAGCCGGCGCCGCTCGCGGCGCAGCCACTCGCCGTAGAGCAGGTGGGCGCGGGCGAGGTCGACGCGCATGCGGGTCCGCCGCAGCCGGTCGATCGCCTCGCGGTAGCGGGTGTCGGCCTCCTCGCCCTGGCCGAGCAGCGCGCGCGACCGGGCCTGGACCCCGAGCGCCCAGTCGGTCCCGCTCGCCCGGGTGGTCGCGACGAGCTGGTCGAGCGCCCGGGAGGCGAGCTCGCGGTCGCCGCTGTAGACCGCCGCCTCGACCAGCTCGGCCGGCGCCCAGTGTGCCGCTGCGCCCGGGCAGGGCTGGTACGCGGTGGCGCGCTCCGCGGCCGCCCGGGCCTGCTCGTACTGGCCGAGGCCGTTGTGCAGCACGGCCGTCAGCCAATGGGCGACCGACGCCGTGGAGCCCTCGCCGCGGGCCGTCGCCTCGTTCGTCAGGGCGTCGGCCAGCTGCTCGGCCTCGGCCTGCCGTCCCCGCCACGCCGCCAGGGCGAGGGCGCCGCCCGCCGGCGCCTGGAACCCGAAGCCGATCCGCACCCCGGTCGCGGCGACGAGGGTCTGGATCTCCTCGTTCACCGACTCCGCCTCGTCCAGCTCGCCGGCGAAGTTGAGCAGCATGAGCCGCGTGCTCAACGCCAGGGGCAGCAGGGCGAGGGCGCCGGTGTCGCGGAGGAGGCCGACGTAGCGATCCGCCAGCTCGCGACCCGACCTGTCGTCCCACAGGGCCATGGCGAGGGTGTGGGCGGCCCACAGCCGGCGGAAGTCCTCCGTGGCGGAGGTCTCCTCGCTCAGGAAGGCGGCCAGGGCCCGCCGCATGGCCGGCGCCGCGACCTGCGGTTCCTCCGTGAAGTGCCTGGCCAGGGCGTCGAGGAGGAGGTCGGCGACCCGGGGCGGGCCGATGGCGGGCGGTGCCGTACGGGCGGCCGCCGCGACCTCCCCGAGGCTGCGGCCCTCGTCCGGGAGGATGCCGATCGCCGCGGACAGCGCCTGCAGATACGTGTCCCGGGCCAGCGCGGTGTCCAGGGGCTCGAATCGCCTGGCGGCGCTGATCAGCATCGGGGCGGCGGAGCTGCCGTGGTTCGAGGTGCTGGCGATCTCGGCGCGCAGCAGCTCCGCGTGGGCGAGTCGCAGCTCGTCCAGCGGACCGGCCTGGGCCGAGGCCAGCAGCGCCAGGGCGGGCTCGGGCGCGCCGGCCAGGTGCTTGGCGCGGGCGGCGGCCAGCGCGCGCTCCGCCCGGCGCCGGGGGTCGGGCGTGAGGGCGGCCGCCCGCTCCAGGAAGGCGCCGACGGCCGCCAGGCCACCGCGTGCCTGCGCGCGGCCGGCCGAGCGTTCGAGCTCCGCGGCGACCTCCTCGTCCGGCTGCGCGGTGGCGTGCGCGCGGTGCCAGGCGCGCCGGTCCGGATCGGCTTCGACGTCGGTCGCCTCCGCCAGCGCCAGGTGCGCCTTCCGGCGTTCCTCCGGCAGGGCCGTCCGGTACACCGCCGAGCGTGCCAGCGGGTGCCGGAAACGTACCCGGACGCCGAGGACGATCATGTCGTTCGCGGCGCCGACCAGCGCCATGCCGAGGCCGAGCCGCGCGGCCGCCCGCCACAGCAGCGCCGCGTCACCGAGCGGGTCGGCGGCCGCCAGCAGCAGCAGTTGCCGGGTGCGCGCGGGCATGCGTTCCAGCTGCCGCCGGAAGCTGTCCTCGATGCGGCCCGAGAGCGACCGGGTGGCCGGCGGGCCGAACCCGCCCGCCAGCTCCGGGCGGGTGTACTCCCTCAGCAGCTGCAGCAGCGCCAGCGGGTTGCCCCGGGCCTCGGCGACCAGCCGGTCGCGTACCTGCGCGTCCAGCGGGCCGGGGACCACCGAGCGCAGCAGCGCCCGGGCGTCGCCGGCGGACAGGCCCGCGACGTCCAGCGACGGCAGGCCGGACAGCTCGTCCGCCTCTTCGGTGTCGCGCACCGCGAACACGCAGGCCACCGACTCCGCGAACAACCGGCGGGCGACGAAGGCGAGCACCTGCGCCGATGCCTGGTCCAGCCACTGGGCATCGTCGATCACGCACACCAGCGGGCGTTCCTCGGCCGCCGCCGCGAGCAGGCTCAGCACGGCCAGGCCGAGGAGCAACCGGTCCGGCGCCGGCCCGGCGCGCAGCCCGAACGCCGTGCCGAGCGCCTCGCGCTGCGGCCCCGGCAGGCCGTCCAGATGGCCCAGCATCGGCGCGCAGAGCGAGTGCAGCGCCGCGAACGCGAGCTCCATCTCCGACTGCACCCCCGCGGCGCTCACCACGCGGCAGCCGGCGGCCCGCTCGGTCAGGTGCTCCAGCAGCGCCGACTTGCCCACCCCGGCCTCGCCGCGCACGACCAGCGCCCGGCTCTCCCCGGCCCGCACCGCGGCGAGCAGCCCGTCGAGCGCCTCGCACTCGGCCTGCCGGCCCAGCAGCCCGGCCTTCGCACCGGGGCGGTGGAAGCCGGCGGGCGACCAGCCGCCGCCCACGACCGCGACTCCCCCACCGCGTCCGACCACGCCTTCCAGAACGTCAAGGCTTGATTTGCCGAGCACCCGGGATCCACCTCCCACCACATCACTCATCCGCCTCTTGATTCAAAACCGTACGAGTGGCCGGTGGGGGACTGCGTACGTAGGACTACGTAATGCCCGCGCCAGACCCCGGAGCCTGGTCGCGGTTCCCCCTGGGGACCCTACGGATGCGAACGGCACCCTGGGGGGCCGACGCTGGCGGCGATGGAACTCGGGATCCCCGCATCCACGAGCCATCGCGATGCCCATCCGCGCGGGGCGAGGGGGCCGCGCGGCGGGGCGCCGGGACCGGCCGCGCGGGCGAGGGAGCCGCGTGGCCGGGCCCGCCGGTCGGTGTCGTCAGAGCGGCCGGTCGGCCATCATGGCGGCGAGCTCGCTGCGCGACTTGACGCCGACCTTCGGGTAGATCCGATACAGGTGGGTGGTGACCGTGCGCGGCGACAGGAACAGCCGCTCGGCGATCTCCCGGTTGCTCAGCCCGTCGGCCGCGAGCCGCGCGATCTGCTGCTCCTGCGGCGTCAGGGCGTCGATGGCGTCGATCGGCTTGCGCCGGGACTCGCCCGTGGCCCGCAGCTCGGCCCGCGCCCGCTCCGCCCACGGCGCCGCCCCGAGCGCGTCGAACGTGGCGGCGGCGGCGCGCAGCAGCGGCCGCGACTCCGCCGCCTGGCGCTGCCGGCGCAGCCATCCGCCGTACGTGAGCTGCAGGCGGGCCCGCTCGAACGGCCAGTCACGCAGGTCCCCGGCGGCGAGCGCGGCCTCGTACGCCGCGCCGTCGTCGGCCAGCACCGCCCCGGCGTAACGGAGCCCCGTGACGAGGACGGGCGAGCGGCTCCGCTCGGCGATCGGGGTCAGCTCGGTCACCACGTCGCGGATCTCGTCGAGCGCGCCGCAGTGCGCCGCCGCCTCGGTCAGGTGCCCGACGAGGGTGAAGCGCAGGTAGGGGTGGTAGGCGACGTCGCCCGGGCCGAACACCCGGCGCAGCTGCCCGTACGCCTCCTCGAACCGCCCGGCGGCGAGCGCGTTGATGCCGCGGATGCGTTGCGTCAGCGACAGCATCGCGTGCATGCCGGCCGAGAACATCGTCTTCTCCGCGGCATCCGCGATCTCGGTGGTGACCTCATCGTTGCCGCGTAGCGCCTCGGCCATGCCCAGCTGCAGGCGGGCCTGCAGCTCCCAGACCGACGCCCGGGTCTCGGTGGCCAGCGCCGCGCACTCC
Source organism: Nonomuraea sp. KM90 (assembly GCF_052246675.1). Taxonomy (NCBI): domain Bacteria; kingdom Bacillati; phylum Actinomycetota; class Actinomycetes; order Streptosporangiales; family Streptosporangiaceae; genus Nonomuraea; species Nonomuraea sp. KM90. The sequence continues at coordinate 75,969 of NZ_JBQQCB010000030.1, forward strand.
GTCGCGGCGGACACGGCGGCCCGCGCGTCGCCGGCGGCGGCCGCGTTGTAGGCCAGGCTCGTCAGGGCCTGCGTCAGCATGCCGATGCGGCCCTGCGTCCGCAGCGATTCCGCGCTCGCCGCCAGGAACGTGTTCGACAGCGGGTACGCGCCCAGCGCCGACGCCGCGAACCCGAGGTCGTAGCGCTCCCGAGGGGTCAGGTCCAGCCGGTACTGCAACGCCGTCAACCCGTCGAGGCAGGAGGTGCCCCGCTCGACGGGGGCGACCTGGGCCAGCGCGCAGAGCACCCGGATGTCGCCCGCCGGGGCCTCGATCAGCTCCGCGACCTCCACGAACCTGAGCCGGGTGCGGTCGTCGGGGTTGGACCAGTAGAACCGCAGGCAGATGCTGCTCAGCGCCTCAAGGCTGAGCTCGATCTCACCGGCGCTCCGGATGGTGTCGATGAGCTCGACGTAGACGCCCAGCCGCGCGCTGCCGGTCCAGCCGGTGCCGAGATACGCCTCGCGGTACCAGGACAGCCGCGCCAGGTCCGCCGGGCGCAGCCGGGCCTCGTCCACCAGCTCCAGCAGGCGGCGTACCGTCGCGGCGTCGCCCTGCTCGTCCGCCGTCGTGGCCGCCCACAGCAGCCGGCTGCCGCGCTCGTACGGGTCCTCGCTGAGCTGCGCCGCCCGCTCCATCGCGGTCAGCGCGATCGAGGCGGCCTGCGCGTAGCGGGCCCGGGTGGCCACGGCGGCCAGGTCCGCGGCGAGGGCCTCGTCGGGACCGGCCGCGGCGGCGGCGCGGTGCCACACCTGGCGGTTCTCGGTGGCGACGACCGCCGCGAGGCAGGCGTGCGCCCGCCGCCGCTGGGCGGCACTCGCCGACTGCCGCAGGGCCGAGCGCAGCAGCGGGTGCCGGAACCGCACCCGGTACTGATCGTCCACGCCGACCAGCCGGCTGACCACGGCCGGCTCCATGTCGTCGGCCGTGACCGGCCGGTCCTCGAACCGGGACGCCGCCGCGAGCACCTCGTCGAGGTCGTCGCCGTCGTCCAGCGCCGCCACGAGCAGCAGCGCGCGCGTCGCCGCGGGCAGCTCGCCGACCAGCCCGGCGAACGTGCGCTCCACCCGGGCGCTCAGCGGGAGCCGCGACGGGAGCAGCGCGGCGCCGCCGGAACGGGCGGCCAGCCCGCCGAGCTCGATCAGCCCGAGCGGGTTGCCGGACGACACGGCGAGCACGCGCTCGCGCAGGGCGGGCGTGAGCCCGGGTGCGACCTGGTCGAGCAGGCTTCCGGCCTGGTCCGGCTCCAGCGGTTCGAGCCGCAGCTCCGGCAGCGCGGCGGCGGCGAGGAGCCGGTCGACGTCCTCGCCGTCGCGGGCCGTCACCACGAGCGCGACCGGGTCGGACTCCAGCCGCCGGGCGACGAAGGCCAGCACCTCCCAGCTCACCCGGTCGAGCCAGTGGCCGTCCTCCACGGCCAGCAGGACCGGCTGGTCGAGCCGGCCGAGCAGGTCGAGCACCTCGACGCCGACCCGGAACGGCGACTCGTCCGCGGCCCCACCCAGCTCCGGGCCCAGCTCCTCACCCAGCTCCGGGCCCAGCCGGCGGAACAGATGCCGGACCCCGGCGTACGGCAGCTGCACCTCGGCCTGCACGCCCGCGGTGGTCAGCACCCGCATCCCGAGCGCCTGGGCCGCCGCGCAGGCTTCGCCCCACAGCGCCGACTTGCCGATCCCGGCCTCTCCCCGTACGACGAGGGCGCCACCACGGCCCCGCGTGGCCTCACTCAGCAGGACGCCCACAGCCTGGATCTGGGCCTCCCGCCCGACGATCACCTGAGGCTCCCGCCCGACGCGCGCCGGGCAGGTCTTCGCGGCCGCTCCGCCCCTCTGGCCACGCCCACCCCTTCCGTCTGACGCGAGAATCATTCATCAGATGCAAGGACCGGCGCAACACGAGCAGGTCACGCCGCACCCCCGGTCCGCCCGGGGTTCTCAGGCCAGGGGTCCGTCCCCCCGGGACCTACGGATGCGAGTGCCCGCGGTCCGCAAGACGCTGTCAGGCATGCCCGCACGCACTAGCCCCGCCCCGGGGGAGAGGGGATTCCCATGGACGATCCGCTGAGGATCGGCGCCAACGTTGTCGACTATGTGCTGGTCCTGGCCTATTTCACAGTGGTGCTGCTGGTCGGGCTGGCCGCACGGCGCAGAGTTTCCGGCAGCCTTGACTTCTTCCTGTCGGGGCGGTCGCTGCCCGCCTGGATCACCGGGCTGGCCTTCATCTCGGCCAACCTCGGCGCCGTCGAGATCATCGGGATGTCGGCCAACGGCGCCGAGTACGGCATGCCGACCGTGCACTACTACTGGATCGGCGCCATCCCGGCCATGCTCTTCCTCGGCGTGGTGATGATGCCCTTCTACTACGGGTCGAAGGTGCGCAGCGTCCCGGAGTTCATGCGCCGCCGCTTCGGCACCGGCGCGCACCTGGTGAACGCGATCAGCTTCGCCCTCGCCCAGATCCTCATCGCGGGGATCAACCTGTTCCTGCTGGCCACCGTGGTCAACAGCCTCCTGGGCTGGCCGCTGTGGATCGCCCTCATCCTCGCCGCCGCGATCGTGCTCAGCTACATCACCCTCGGCGGCCTGTCGGCGGCCATCTACAACGAGGTCCTGCAGTTCTTCGTCATCCTCGCCGCGCTGCTGCCGCTCACCCTCATCGGGCTGCACCGCGTCGGCGGCGTCGGCGGGCTGATCGACAAGGTGACCGCCTCGGTCGGCGGTGCCGAGCAGCTGCGGTCGTGGCCGGGCAGCGAGCTGTCCGGGTTCGCCAACCCGGTCCTGTCCGTCATCGGCATTGTCTTCGGCCTGGGCTTCGTGCTCTCCTTCGGCTACTGGACCACGAACTTCGTCGAGGTCCAGCGGGCGCTGGCGACCAGCTCGATGTCCGCGGCGCGCAGCACGCCGATCGTCGCGTCGTTCCCGAAGATGTTCATCCCGTTCATCGTGGTGATCCCCGGGATGATCGCGGGGGTGCTGGTGCCCGAGGTGATGCGGCTCAAGGCCGGCGACCAGGCCGCCGGGGTCACCTACAACGACTCGATCCTGCTCATCCGCGACGTGCTGCCCAACGGGCTGCTCGGCGTCGCCCTGGCGGGGCTGCTCGCCGCGTTCATGGCCGGCATGGCGGCCAACATCTCCGCCTTCAACACCGTCTTCAGCTACGACCTGTGGCAGCAGTACGTGCGCAAGGACCGGCCCGACGACTACTACGTGAAGGTCGGCCGGTGGGCCACGGTCGGCGCGACGGTCCTGGCCATCGGCACCGCGTTCATCGCGGCCGGCTACGGCAACCTGATGAACTACCTGCAGACCCTGTTCGGCTTCTTCAACGCCCCGCTGTTCGCCACCTTCATCCTCGGCATCCTCTGGAAGCGGATGACCGCGACCGCGGGGTGGGTGGGGCTGGTGTCCGGGACCCTGGGCGCGATCGCCGTCTGGCTGGCCAACGAGCTCGGCGCCATGGACCTGCCCGGGCAGGGGGCGGCGTTCCTCTCCGCGGGCGTGGCGTTCGTCGTGGACATCACGGTCAGCGTCCTGGTCACCCTGGTGACCTCCCCGAAGCCGGCGAGCGAGCTCAGCGGGCTCGTCCTGTCGTAGACGCCCAAGGCGCTGCGCACCGACCCGGCCGCGAGCCGGCTGCCCTGGTACCGCGCGCCGACGAAGCTGGCGGGCATCTCCCTGGTGCTCGTCACCGTCCTCAATGTGATCTTCCGATGATCGTCCCGCTGATCCACGACCTGCTGAGGAGTCGGACATGAGCAAGGTGGAGCCCGCTACGGGCCGCGACGGCGGGGCGCCGGACAGCGCCGGACCGCGCAGGGCCGGCGCCTTCGACGTTCGCGTCGTCATCGCCTGGCTGATCGGTTTCTACGGCATCGTCCTGATCGTCCTGGGTCTCGTCGTGGACACGGCAGAGGACCGGGCCAAGACCGGCGACGTGAACGCCAACCTGTGGGCCGGCATCGCCATGGCGGTGGTGGCGATCGCCTTCGTGGTGTGGGCGCGCCTGCGTCCCGTGGTCATCGACCCGCCTCCGGAACCGGCGGATCCCTAGGCGTCGTGCGAGCGCGGGGTTCTTCCCGGTGCCGGGGCGCGGTCAGGCGAGGAGGTCGTCGAGGACCTCGGGGGCCAGGCCCAGGGCGGTGGTCATGCCGATGCCCGAGGTCACCGACACCACCCGTACGCCGGGCATGGGGGTGGCGACCAGGAAGGGGGCCGGGGCGGAGGCGTACACGCCGCGCCAGCGCTCGCGCACCGTCAGCGGGCCGGCGCCCAGCAGGCGAGCGGTCTCCTCCAGGACCCGGCGGTCGAGCTCCTCGGCCTGGAACGGGTCGAACGTGCCCGCGTAGGCGTGGGTGTCGCCGATGATCAGGTCGCCGTCCGGGCGCTGGGTGAACATGAGGTTCAGCCCGATGTCGACCAGCCCCGGGTGCTCGGACTCCATCCGCGCGCGCAGGGCCGGCCCGGTGGGGCAGGCCGTGAAGCCGTCGTAGCGCAGGAGCGAGAAGCCGGACAGCACGGCGGGATCGACGCGGCGGCCGTGCGGGTCGGCCACCCGCAGCATGTGCAGGGCGCAGCTGCGCAGGCCGGACCGTTCGGCCAGGTCGGGGAAGTGCCGGTGCACGTGGTGGCCGACGGCCACGACCACCCGGCCGGCCCTGACCCGGCCGCGGCCGGTGACCACCGCGTCCGGCTCCACGACGTGGGCGGAGGTGGCCCAGTGGAAGCGCACCCCGCGGCGGGCCAGCCAGCCGGCGATGGCGTGCACGGCCTGGCGCGGGTCGACGCGTACGTCCATGGGCAGCCAGGCGCCGCCGACCACGCCGGGGCCCACCGGCACCCGCTCGGCCACCCCGCGGGCGTCGAGCAGGACGGCCTGGCCGTCGCGGGCGGCGCTGAACTCCGCCAGCACCGCGTACTCGTCGTCGGCCCTGGCCACGACCACGGTGCCGCCCTCGTTGAGCCAGAGCCCCGCCTCCCGCGCCAGGCTCAGCCAGGCGGTCCTGGCGGCCGTCGCGTAGCGCAGGGCGTCGCCGTCCTGGGCGGTGAAGCAGCCGTGCCCGAAGTTGCGGACCGAGGCCCCGACGGCCCGCTCGTCGCGCTCGACGACGGCGACGGACAGCCCGCGGCGCACCGCGTCGACCGCGTGGGCGAGCCCGACGATGCCGGCACCGACGACGACGAGATCGGCCGAGCCGAGGGATCCGCCCGACGGCTGATGACTTGTCATGACAAGTAAGGTGTCCGGTCCGCCACCGAGGTGTCAACAGGCGCCGGAGACATGTCACCCCTTGTTTTCTCGGTCGCCATCTCCGCAGGTGGATATGCTGTTCTGCGGTCGGGGCCACTGCCGCGACGTGCTCGACCTCCTGTATGGTCAAGTCGCATGGACGGGCATCTCCACGAACGGGTCGCAGCGGATCTGCGCCGTCGCATCAGCTCCGGCGACCTGCCGGTGGGCGCCGCCGTCCCCTCCGAGTCGCAGTTGTGCGAGCAGTGGGGGGCCTCGCGCGGGCCGATCCGCCAGGCACTGGCCACGCTCCGCGCCGAGGGGCTGATCGGCGGCGGGCGCGGCAAACCGCCGGTGGTGCGCAGCCACACGATGCCGCAGCCGTTCGAGACGTTCCTGTCGTTCTCGCGGTGGGCCGAGCGGACGGGTCACACGCCGGGCCAGCGCACGGTGGAGATCGCGCGGCGCCCGGCCACCGCCGAGGCGGCCGACGCGCTGAGCGTGGACGAAGGCGCCCCGGTCGTCCAGCTGCTGCGCCTGCGGCTGCTGGACGGCGTGCCCGCGATGGTGGAACGCACCACGTTCGTCTGGTCCGTGGGCCGGTTGCTCTTCGACTTCGACTGCGACCAGGGGTCGGTCTTCGCGTACCTGAGCGGTCGCGGCGTCGACCTGAGCACGGCCCGCCACGTGATCGACGCGATCGTCGCCGACGAGACCGACGCCGCCCTCCTGGCCGTCTCCCCCGGCTCGGCCCTGCTGCGCGAACGCCGCCGCACCTCCTCCGCCGACGGCGTCCCGGTCGAGTATTCCGACGACCGCTACCGCCCCGACCTCGTCTCCTTCACGATCGACAACTCCCAGCAGGCCCACCCGGCCCTGCTGCGCGGCTGCCCCGACGACCTCCTCCAAGGAGCGCAACCATGATCGAACTGGCGGTTCTCGACATCGCCGGCACCACCGTCGAAGAGCACGGCGCCGTCTATGTCGCCCTTGAGCAGGCCGTCCGCGCAGCGGGCGGCACGCCGGCCGCCGCCGACATCCACGACTGGATGGGCGCCGACAAGCGGGCGGCCATCACCGCGCTGCTCACCGGCGGGACGGGCCGGGCTCCCGCCCCCCAGACCGTGGAGGGCGCCTTCGCCGACTTCCGCGAGCGCCTGCGCGCCGCCTACGCCGAGACGCCGCCGGCCCCGCTGCCCGGGGTGCCGGAGGCGATCGCCACGCTGCGCGCCGCGGGCGTCAAGGTGGCGCTCACCACCGGGTTCGACCGCGAGGTGACCGACGCGCTGCTGGGCTCGATCGGCTGGGACGACGGTTTCCTCGACGCGGTGGTGTGCGTGGACGACGTCCCGGTGGGCCGGCCGGCCCCGTACATGATCTTCCGGGCGATGGAGGCGACCGGCGTGCACGATGTCGGGCGGGTCCTCACGGCCGGCGACACCGTCCGCGACCTGCGCGCCGGCACCAACGCGGGCGCGGCGATCGTGGCGGGCGTGCTCACCGGGAGCCAGGACGCGGCCGCGCTCGGCGCCGTCCGGCACACCCACCTGCTGCCCGGCGTGGCCGCCATCCCCGCGCTGCTCTCCCTCCCGCCGGCCACGCGGGCCGAGGGCTAGGTACGGCTAGGCCGTACGAGCCGTCACGGCACGCCAGCCGAAGGTGACGGCGCCGGCCAGCAGCGCCACCCCCGACAGCACGCCGCTGACCAGCGGCACCCAGGCGACCGCGGCCGTCGACGCCAGCGCCAGGCCGCCGGCGCCCAGCAGGGTGAGGACCACGCCGGGCACGGCGATGCCCCGGTCCTTCCAGACCGGCGCCAGCGCGATGAAGTGCACGCCCACCACCAGCGCCACCCACGCCACGTTGGCCTGCTCGGGGCTGCCCCAGGCGGCCAGCACCCGGAGGCCGCCGAAGAGCAGGATCGCCTCGGCGGCGACGACGACCAGGTAGCCGCGGCCGTACATGCTCCGCCGCTCCCCCGCCCCGGGCCGCTCCCGCCGGACGGTGGCGACCCACATGCCGGCGACGGCGACGGCCGCCAGGCAGGCGGCCGCCCGCAGGATGTTCGCGGTCACGGCGTCCAGCGGGCTCTGCGCGTTGACGACGACGAAGACCGCGCCGAAGATCGCGCCCACCAGTAACCCAGTCATTCGTTGCATGGCGTTCATTGAACTCCGTGCCGGATCCCGGCCGCATGGGGGCTGGGGCGAGTAGGCGGTCGGTCTGGCACTACCTCGCCGTGCCCCGCAGGTAGGCGAGCACCGCCAGCACCCGCCGGTTGTCATCAGGGGTCTCGCGCAGCTCCAGCTTGGCGAACACGCCGGCCACGTGCTTGCCGACGGCCGCCTCGGTGATCGACAGGGCCCGCGCGACGGCGCTGTTGGAGCGCCCCTCCGCGATCAGGGCGAGCACCTCGCGCTCGCGCGCGCTCAGCCGGTGCGTCGGCTCGTCGATCTCCCTGGCCCTGTCCCAGGTCCGCTCGAACAGGTCGATGAGGGCGGTGAGGAGGCTCTGCTGCCTGATCACCAGGGTGCCCGGCGCGTACGCGAAGGGGGTCATCCGGAGGAACGCCACGGCGCGATCGAAGATGAGCACCTGCTGGATCGGCTCCTCGACGACCCGGTGCCGGTCGCCGGAGGCGTGCAGCTGCCTGATCCGGGCCACCTTGCCGGGGTCGTCCAGCACGCTCGCATGGATGATCGTCCGCATGGTCATGCCGCGCTCCAGGGCCTCGAGCACCCTGCGCCTGCTCCGCTGCTCCTGGGAGCCCTTCTCCATCGAGCTCAGCGGCTGCATGGCGCGCAGCTCGCCGGCCGCGGGCACGACCTGCGCGATCTGCTGCCGTACGAGCGCGTCGTCGTCCACCCGCTCGACGTCGACGGGGATCCCCCGCAGTTCGCCGACCACCTCCTCCAGGCGATGGACGAGCCGGGCCAGCGACACGCCGTCGTCCGCGCTCACCGACCGGCCACCTCCCCGGCCCCACCGGACGTCCGCGGCAGAATCCGGCTCGTGGCCAGGCAGGCGACGGCCGGGATCGGGAAGAGCACGAGGTAGAGGTTCGGGATCCACCAGGCCAGGGAGAAGTCGCCGCGCAGGGTCCAGAACGCGATCGCCATGAGTCCCGAGGCCATGGTCAGCACCAGGGAGATCAGCATGAGGGGCAGGCCGTCGCCTTGCCGCCGGCGCCCCAGCCACAGGCTCGTCAGGCCGGTGACGCCGGCCGGCAGGTCGATCCAGAGGAAGGACCAGTTCCAGTCGGCCATGAGCGGGTTGGCGTAGTCGGCGAACGCCCACTCCGGCGGGATCAGCCCCAGGCCCGTGACGCCGAAGTAGACGAGGAAGCCCAGATCGGTGACGAGCATCAGGGCTTTAGTGGTGCGCAGCACGGTCGATCAGCTCCAGGAGGTAGCGGCGGGTGCGCTCGTGCAGCTCGGGCTCGGGCTCGCCCAGGCCGAGCAGCCGGGCGGCCCACCAGCCGTCCACGGCCAGCCGTACGGCGGTGGCGGCGGCGGGGTCGATGCCGTCGTCGGCCAGCCGGGCCTGCCAGGCGGAATATCGCTCCCGCAGGGGCCGCAGCCCGGCCGGGTCGATCAGCACCCCGGCCAGCAGCGCCACGGTGACCGTGTCGGCCGGGGCCCGCGCGACGGGCCGTTCGGGGATCGTGGCCTCGATGTAGGCGCGCAGGTAGTCGCCCGGGCGGTGGCCGGCCTGTGCGAGGGCGGCGTCGAAGGTGGCCGTGAGGCGCTCGACCATGGCGGCGACCAGCGCCTGCTTGGTCGGGAAGTGATAGAACAGGCCGCCCTTGGAGACCCCGGCCCGCCTGGCGACGGCTTCGAGGGTGAGCGAGTCGGCCCCCTCGGTCAGGAGCACCTCGGCTGCGGCGTCGAGCAGGCGTTCCTTGGAACTGGTTCTGGGCACCCTGAAACTATACCGGCCAACCGGTATAGTTTCGCCTTGTGACTGGACTCTCCCCCCATGGCAGACTCCATGCTCGTCCCACGGCGCGCACCTGGAGGAGAGCAACCGCATGACGATCGTGAAGGGCGTCGAGGCCCGCGACACGCAACACTGCGAGACGACGGCGCTCGGGGTGCTGCTGCGGCACGAGGGGCTCGATCTGTCCGAGCCCATGCTGTTCGGGCTCGGCTCGGGCCTGTCCTTCGTCTACTGGGACAGCAAGGCCATGGCGGTCCCCTTCCTCGGCGGCCGGGTCAGGCCGTTCGAGCTCACCGGGAACCTGGCCGCCAGGCTGGGGCTGACCCTGGGGACCGAGGAGACCACCTCACCGCGCAGGGCGTGGGCGAACGTGGCCGCCCAGATCGACGCCGGCCGGCCCGTCGGGCTCCAGCTCGACAGCTACCACCTGGACTACTTCCGGTCGAAGGTGCACTTCGGCGGGCACGTCGTCGCGATGTACGGCTACGACGAGCACGATGCCTACCTGGTGGACACCGGGCCGCAGGGCGGGGCGGTGCGCACCAGCCGGGCCGGCCTGGCCGAGGCGCGGGCGGCGCGCGGCCCGATGACCGCCAGGAGCCGCTCCTTCACCATCGCGCTGCCGGCGCACCCCGTCCCCTGGCAGGAGCGGCTCGTCCCCGCGATCACGGCGTGCGCCGCGGCCTTCCTCGCCGCCCCCATCGCCAACCTGGGCCATCGTGGCATCGAGAAGGCCGCCCGGCAGGTGCCCACCTGGCTGTCCCGCGCGGAGCAGCCGCAGCGGGACCTGCCGCAGGCCGCCCTGCTCATGGAGCGGGCGGGCACCGGGGGTGCCCTGTTCCGGGCCCTCTATCGCGACTTTCTCGGCGAGTGCGCCGGGCTGATCGACGACGGCGGCCTCCGTACCGGCCACCGGCTGTACGGGGAGGCCGCCGTCATGTGGACGGACGTGGCCGCCCTGATCGCGAAGGCCGGCGAGACCGGCGACGCCGCGCACCTCGACCAGGCCGGCGCCATCCTCCACGACCTCGCGCGCATCGAGAGCGAGGCCATGCACGTGCTCCGCCGGCTGTAGCCCGCGCGGCAGCCAATCAGTCCACCTCGGCCGCCGGGGCGGTCCACGTGTTGCAGTGGCCCGGCCTGCCGCCCCGGAACCCGCCGTTCAGCCAGGCGGCGCCGTGCTGACCCCGCCCGTGGGTCCGCTCGTCGCCCGTGTCGCCTCTCCGGGCGAAATCGGCCAGCACCAGCTGCCAGTCCTCGGCGGACACCGGGAGCGAGTCACGGACGGCGGCGAACCAGACGCCCGCGAAGCAGTCGGCCTGGAGCTCGTAGCGGCGGCTGATGGCGAGCGTCGCGCCCTCGTCGGAGGTGGAGACCTCCCGCTCCGCGGCGGCGTCGCCGATGCCCGCGTTGTCCTGGACGTGGTGCCCGTACTCATGGGCGAGGATCGCGGTCAGGAGCATCGCGTTCTCCTCCTCGTCCACCCCGAGGTAGATGCCGTTGTTGACGGGGCAGTAGAAGGCGGCGGCGTCCGGCTCCGGGTAGTCGCCGCAGGCGCCCCGGCCGGGTTCGGACCAGAAGACCCGGGTGGGCAGCCCGGAGGAAAGCCCGCTGGTCGCCTGGAGTGCCTGCCATGACCGGTCCATGCAGTCGGCCATGGCGTGCAGGAAGGCCGGCCGAGCCGTGTCCGGGGCGCGGCATTCGCCCGTCAGCGGGGACGCCGCGTAGATCGGGTTCCGCTCCAGGCTCCCGGTGACGACGTCGGCGCCCGGCAGCGGGGTCGAGCTGAGGGCCGGGGCAGGCGGTCGCTGCGCGGCCAGCTGGCCCAGGACCAGTCCCAGCGTCGCGGCCAGGGCGATGAACCCGATCACCCCGGCGGCGAACGCCCCTAAGCCTGAGCGAACCGGTCGCGAGCCCGGCCGCGGCGGCCAACTTCCCACCAGCCGGAGTCTAGATGCTCGATCCCGCCCAGGCCTCCTTGCCGGTGGTGACCGGGGCACCGGTCCTCGCCGACTCCCCGATGGCGAGGCTGATCAGGTGGTCCTGGCACGCCTCGGCGAGCGGGTAGGGAGGCGGGCCCTCCTGGCGGGCCCAGGCACCCGTGCGGTCGAGGATGTCCGCGACCGCGATGTCGTCGTCGGACCGGGCCGCTCCCTCGAACGGGTTGCGGTAGACCACGCGCCCGTCGAAGCTGATGTGCTTGAGGTCGCGCAGCTCCAGGTTGAGGTCGATGCCGGTGTCGCGCCGGATCAGCCGCGACTCCACCGGCGTCGAGGGGTCGACAAGCCGCACCACCCGGTCGTCCACCAGCTCGCCGATCGAGCCGCGCACCACGATGCGGCGCATGCGCAGGGGGTTCCACCACTGGTTGTCGGTGAAGTCGTACAGGCCCATCCGGCCGCCGAAGTCGAGGGTGGCGATGGTCGTGGTCAGGCGTCGCGGCGTGTCGTCACCCGTCCACCCGCCGAACCCCAGCGGGTCGGCGAGCGGCGCCTCGAACGCCGAGGCGCGTACCTCGGCGGCGTCGAACCCGATGCCCAGCAGGCCGCGGATCATCGACACCGCGTGGTACAGGTGGGTCGAGGAGACCTGGACCGAGGTCGGTTCGCCGATCACGCCCTGCCGGACGAGCGCCAGCCGGGCCGCGTGTCCGGGCATCAGCAGATACTGCTCGGCCACCTGGACCAGGCCGCTGCCGCCCACGTCCCGCCACAGTGACCGCAGCCCGTCGAGGTCGGGCGCGGGCGGCGTCTCGGCCAGGACCGGCATCCGATGCCCGACCGCCGCACGGATCGCGTCCGGCATCGCGGCCCACGGGACCGCCGCGGCGAGGTAGTCGGGCCGCTCGTGCCGGAGCAGGTCGTCGATCGAGGGGAAGGCCGGTACGCCCCACTCGGCGGTCACCTCGCCGGCCCGCTCCGCGCTGCGGGTCACGACGCCGCTGACCCGCAGCCGGTCCGGCATCGCCGCGGCCAGCCGCAGGAAGAACCGGGTCCGCCGCCCGCTGCCGATCGCGCCGAACGTCGTGGTCATGAAGGGACCTCCTCGGGGGCGGGAGCGATCTCGCAACAGCGTATACGGCCTGCCGAAAAGCCCCGCCGTCGGCGTCGGCGTCGGCGTCGACGGCGGCGTCGACGGCGGCGAAGAGGATCTCGCGGCTTCCCGATCGCCGGGCTGTAACCGCGGGCACTGGCAGGCGGACGGACGCTCACCACGATGGGTGCCGGATCTTCTCACACAACGAAAGGTGATGTCGTGCGTCTGCTCACCGGGTTGACGATGAGTGCTGTCCTCGCCGCCGGACTCCTGGCCGCCCCACCCGCCATGGCCGCCCAGACGGCGGTGAGCTTCGCCGCGGACTCGGGCGACTCGTGCCGCCGCGGGGTCACGGAGGGCACGATCGAACGGTACGACGGTCCGGTCGTCCGGCCGCTCGTCAAAGTCGAAGGCTCGCTGTACGACGAGGCCCGCCCGACTGTCTGCTTCCCCGACAACCTGCACTCCACGGCCACCTTCCGCGGTTACCGCGGCACCGAGCTCGTGGACTCCGAGACGTACAAGGCGGACAACGAGCAGGTCAAGCTCTCCTTCGGGCTGTCCGACCCGACGGGGGTGCGGAGCATCGACCGGGTGGTCGTGCAGGTGTGCCGGTTCAGCAACTCGCCGATCGGGATCAGCTACTGCGGCGCGGCGCAGGAATACAAGATCCCCTAGAGGGTCTCGTCAGTCGTCGAGCAGCCGCCACGCGGTGAGGGCGATCCTGGCCCGGGTCAGGCCGGTGGGCTCGGTCAGGTCGATGCCCAGGCTCCTGCCGATCTGTTCGAGGCGGCGGGCGATGCTGCTGTGGTGCAGGTGGAGGAGGTCGGCGGCCTGCCGCAGGGAGCCGGTGGCGCAGTAGGCGTCCAGGGTCTCCAGGTCTTCGGGGGTGCCGGCCAGCCGGGCGATCGCGATCACGTCGGCGTTGCCGCGGGCGGCGTCCTGGGGGATCTCGGCCAGCAGCGCCAGGGCGCCCAGGTCGCCGTGGTGGACGACCGGCCGGCGGGCGGTGGTGAAGCGGAGGGCGGTGCGGGCCTGCTGCCAGGACCGGTCGGGGCTCTCGGCGCCGCCGACGCCCGCGCGGACGCCCGCCGGGATCCCGGCCGGATCCAGGGTGGTGGCCAGGATGACGCCCGCGTCGGCGAGCGGCGCCGCCTTGACCGGGCGGGCCGGGCAGACCAGGGCGCCGACCTGGTCGAGCGGCAGCCGCGAGTGTACGGCGACGACGCGGATCGGCAGGTCGGCGGCGAAACCCAGGAGCCGGAGCGCCCGGGCCCTGGCCGCCTCGTCGATGTTGGCGCTGATCGCCAGCTCGACGAGGGCCGGGTCGGCCATGGTGGTGCGGGCGGGGCCGTACCTCTCGACGACCCCCGCGGCGGCGATGGCGAGCCGGTCCAGCAGCACCTCGTCGAGGGGGCTGGGCCGGCCGGGGCGCTCCAGCCACACCGTGCCGATCTCCTCGTCGTCGAGGGTGATCGGCGCCGTGCTGGACGGGGGCGACGGCGGGGTGGTCGCCTCCTTGCCGTCGGGCGCCATGCGGATCACCCGCCCCGTGCCGTGCAGCCGGACCCCGGCCACGCACTCGGCCAGGCCGGCCGAGGCCCGCGCGAGCGCCGGGAGGTCCACCCGCCGGCGCATCAGCGTGTCGTAGAACGCGACGACGCGGATCGCGCCTTCGACGTGCGAGTCCAGTTGCGACAGCCGTTGGGCGAGTGCCTCCATGCCAGGAGAATAGGTCCTCCCTGTCCAGAAGATTGCGCCGATCTACGCGCGATCCGGGCGAAATGCCCGACAGATGGCGGATGGACTCCGGAGTGGCGACCGGCAGGATGGCCGGCATGGATCCCGAACTGGAGCCTTTCCTCCCGATGTTTCCCAAGGACGATCTGGCCGACCCGATCGCCTCGCGCAAGGTCTTCGCCGAGCGGGCCGCCATGCGGCCGGCACCGGATATCTCGGGCATGAAGGTCGAGGACCGTACGGTGCCCGCCGACCCGGACGTACCGGTACGGATCTATCGCCCGCACCTTGCCCACGGGGCCATCGTCTGGCTGCACGGCGGCGGCCTGGTCATGGGCAGTCTGGACACCGACCACCCGTGGGCCGCCCGGCTCGCGGACGACTCCGGCGCGGTGGTGATCTCCGTGGACTTCCGGCTGGCCCCCGAGCACCGGTTCCCGGCCGCCCTCGACGACGCCTACGCCGTACTGGAGTGGACGGCCGAGCACGCCGCCGAGCTCGGCGTCGATCCGGAGCGGATCGCGGTCGGCGGGCACAGCGCCGGCGGGGGGCTCGCGGCCGCGGTGGCGCTGCGGGCGCGCGAGGAGCAGGGGCCGGCGATCCGCTTCCAGCTGCTCAACCAGCCCGGGCTCGACGACCGGCTGGAGACCTGGTCGGCGCGGAACTTCACCGACACGCCCTGGCTGTACCGCGACAAGCTGGCCGCGATATGGCGGCACTACCTGGGCTCCGCGCCGGCCACGCCGTACGCCGCCCCGGCCCGCGCCGACGACCTGTCCGGCCTGCCGCCCGCCCACATCGCCACCGCCGAGTTCGACCCGCTCCGCGACGAGGGCATCGGCTACGCGCTGCGCCTGCTGCAGGCGGGCGTGCCGGTCGAGCTGCACCAGTGGCCCGGCACCTTCCACGGCTCGCAGGCCATCCCGACCGCCGAGGTGTCGCAGCGGCAGGTCGCCGAACTCGGCGCCGCGTTGCGCCGGGCCATGGCCGGCTGAGGTCGGCGCGGCATGACCGTCACCCCGATCGATCTCCTGGCGGCCTCCATCCACCTCCACCAGGGCGGCGAGATCCGCGCCGGGAAACGGACGACGGACCCCGACCAGGACGGCTGGCGCCTGACGGCCTTCCATGCGAAGACCGGCGCCGACGTCCACGCCGACCACTGGGAGGTCCATCCCGAGGCCGAGGAGATCGTGTCGTGCCTCGTCGGGAAGATCCGGCTCTTCCTCCGTCCGGAGCTGCCGGGGCAACAGGAGGAGGAGATCAGGCTGGCGGCCGGGACCGCGGTCATCGTGCCGCGCGGGCGCTGGCACCGCATCGAGCTGGACATCCCCAGCAACGTCATGTCCGTCACGCTGCCGCTTGGCAGCCGCCTGGAGAGGCGCGCGGTGCAGGCGCCGGCCTGCCCTTAGGATGTGCCGGCGCCTGCCCCGGGTGTCACTTGCTGTAGTTCTTCCCGATCGGCCTGCCGGGGATCGGCTTGGCGATGAGGGCGACGGGGATGAAGAAGCAGATCTGGCCGATCGCGATGGTGAGCGTCCAGAGTGCCTTGTCGTCGTAGTGCGCGGACGCCCTGGCGTACAGCTCGTCGGGGACGCGTTCCCCGGACGGGTTCGGGGTGAGGACGGCCTCGACGAGCTCCAGCGCGATCCGTTCGGCGTCGGTGAAGTAGGGAGCGTCCCGCCAGGAGGCCACGGCGGTGATGCGCTCCTCCGTCTCACCCGACTTGCGAAGGATGTCGCTCTGCCGGACGGTGTGGTACGTGCTGCCGACGATCTGCCCGGCGCGGAGCTGCACCAGGCCGACGGTCGTGCGCGGGATCGCACCGTTCATGGTGGCCTTGGTCATGGCTCCGGCGATCGTCCCTACCTCGGGAAAGAACTCGGCCGGGTCGGGCAGACGCGACTGGAGGTTGTCCTGCTCGGCCGTCGTGGGTGTGGACATCGGAGAACTTCCTTCTTGAGTGCTGGATGATGTTCAGCAAGTACGACGACCCGGCGGCCGAAACTGTGAGGTGGCGCGCCCGCCTCACAGTCCGGCCCGGTGTCTCGTCGATCCGGTGAGGCAATCGCACCGAGGGAACCGAGGACACCATGACCAACCACGCGATCATGAGCGAGCGGCGTCACCTGATCAATCTCGCCTACCGCCTGCTCGGTTCGCTGGCCGATGCCGAGGACGTCGTGCAGGAGACGTACGCCCGCTGGTACGCCATGTCCGAGGGGCAGCGGGAGGCCATCGAGAACCCCCCTGCCTGGCTGACGACGGTCGCCAGCCGCATCTGCCTCGACCTGCTCGGCTCGGCCCGGGCCCGGCGGGAGAGCTATGTGGGCGAGTGGATCCCGGAGCCGGTGCCCGGCCGTACGGACTGGGTCAGCGCGCGGCCCGGCACGGATCCGGCCGACCGCGTCACCCTCGACGAGTCGCTCAACATGGCCTTCCTCGTCGTGCTCGAATCGATGACCCCGGCCGAGCGGGTCGCGTTCATCCTGCACGACGTCTTCCGCTACTCCTTCACCGAGGTGGCCGAGATCGTCGGCCGCACGTCGGCGGCCTGCCGCCAGCTGGCCACCTCGGCCCGCCGCCGCATCCGCGAGTCCCAGGCGCCCCCGACCCCCACGGCCCGGCGCGCCGGCATCGTCAGGGACTTCAAGCTGGCCTGGGAGGCCAAGGACATCGACGCCCTCCTCGGCCTCCTCGACCCCGACGCCAAGGTGATCGCCGACGGCGGCGGCCTGGCCAACACCGTGATCCGGCCGGTGGAGGGCGCGGAGCAGATCGTGCGTTACGCCCTGACCCTCGCCGGCCTGGCGCCCGCCATGACGATCCAGGAGCAGACCGTCAACGGCCAGCCCGGTCTGGTGGGCGTGGTGGACGGCGTCACCGTGGCGGTGATGGCGTTCGACGTCGCGGACGACCGGATCACGCGCATCTGGGCAGTGCGCAACCCCGAGAAGCTCCGGCCCTGGGCGGCGGTACCGCAGCAGTAGATCGGCCTCACCTCACATTCCCGGCGGTTGTGTCGTCGGACTCCTGCGACACCGGCCAGGACGCTTCCCGCGTCCCGGCCGTCGTCCGCCCCTGCCCCACCGTCGTCAAGGAGTCAGCCGTGTTCCTGCGTGTCGCGATCATCCTGCAGACCCTCGCCCTCCTCGCCGCGCCGATCACCGCCGGACTGCTGCTGACCTCGCCCAGCGGACGGGTGCTGCACAGCATCTCGGCGTACGGGGTGTTCACCGCGGCGCTGCTGCACCTGATCGTCGCGATCCTGCTGTGGCGGCCGGGCCGCGGCTCCCCCAGGACCGCCCTGTACGCGGCCGGGTTCTTCGGGCTCACGCTCGCGCAGATAGCGCTCGGCATCGCAGCCGCGACGACCCTGCACGTCCCCTTGGGGGTGCTGCTGTTCGGCGTGAGCGTCCTTCAACTCAGCCGGCTCCCGGCCGTCCGCCGGCAGCCGTCCTGAGCCGACCCCGCGGGTCTGTCCGAGTCCCGCGCGTCTGTCCGAGTCCCGCGGGTCTTTGCGAGGCCCGCCGCTATGCGAGGCCCGCGGGCAACAGGGCGCGGATCGCGGTGTGGACGGCTTCGAGGTCGACCGCCTCGGGAGCGATCCGCCACTGGGCGTGTACGCCGATGATCGTCCCCACCAGCGCGACCGTGAACGCCTCCGGGGTGACGCCCGGGGGCAGCGCCTCGGCCGGGATCCGGGCGCGTACCCCCTGGCGAAGCGCCGCGTGGAGGCGCGCGTAGTGCTCGCGGATCGGCGAGCCCACCTCGACGGCCTCGGCGAGCAGCGTGATGAACAGGCGGGTGGCCGGCACCTGGATGAAGTCGACGACCTGCCCGAGCGGATCATCGGCGGGCGCGCCGAACCGGGTCAGCACCGCCTGGAGCTGGTCGTCGATCACCGCCTCCAGCAGGCCGAGCTTGTTTCCGAAATGCCACGGGATGGAGCCGCGGCTGATGCCGGCCTTGTCGGCGATGTCGACGAAGCTCGTCTGCCGGTATCCCTTCTCGGCGAAGAGCTCGGCGGCAGCCGCCACCAGCAGTCGGCGGCTCTCCTGAGTCCTCTCGTCACGTCGCGTGGCCATGCGGCCCATCTAACAGGTATGCCCGACGACAGATCAAATGCTGACCGGTATAGCCTATGTCGGCCAACATAGAAACACACCGAGAAGGAGCTCTCATGAGGCTGCCGAAGAGCGCGCACGCCAGGGACGTCGCCATGAGCTCGGGCCAGCGGATGCTCCGCTGGGCAAGCGGGATCATGCTCGTGCTCGGAGCGGGGCACCTGTCCTTACTGGCCCTCCTCACCTGGGAAAACGTCTCCGGGTGGGTGGACAGGGGACTGTGGGCGGCCGTCCCGCTCCTGGACGGGGATGCCGTTCAGACGGTGGCGTCCCTGCAGAACAAGGTCACCTTCTGGGCCGGGCCGGGCAGCTTCTCCGTGCCCCTGATTCTCCTGGGCTGCCTGACCTGGCACCTCGCCGGGCGCGGGGTCCCCGTGCCCGCCGGGATCGGGTGGGCACTCGCGGCGTGGTGCGCGCTGGGCGGCGTCCTTCTCGTGCCCTCCCCGTACGTCGCCGGGGTCGTCGCCGGCGGGCTCGTCATCCTGGCGGCGCGGCCGGGTCAGACCTTCGGTGCCATGGCCGCCACCGCGGACAGCAGGAGATCGATGCCGAAGGAGTAGTAGGCGTCGAGGTCGGGCGGGTCGGACAGGGTGGCGGCGAAGGCGGCCAGGTGGGGGTAGCGGCCGGGAGGCAGGCGTTCCAGGTCGAGGCGCTGCTGCCGCCTGAGCTCCGCGCTCGCCTCCTCGTCGCCGTCCACGCCACCGGGCTGGCAGGACACCGTCGCCGTCGCGCCCAGCAGCAGGTAGGAGGCCACCTGGTCGGCCTGCCGCGGCGTGAACCCGGCCTCGGCGAGCAGCCCGATCACGGTGTCGGTGGCCCGCAGGTATCCCTCGGCCGCGCTCTTGTCGATCACCGGCAGGAGGGCGGACAGGTAGGGGTGCGCGCGCGTCTGTTGCACCAGGGCGGTGACGACCGCACGGAGGCGCTCGGCCCAGGGCCGGTCCGGCGCCAGGCCGGCGACGAGCGGCGCGAGCAGGTGGTCGGCGAGCGCGGACAGCAGCTCGTCCTTGTTCTTGACGTGCCAGTACAGCGCCGTGGGCGCGACGCCAAGCTCGGCGGCGAGCCGGCGGATGGTGACCGCCTGGAGCCCGTCGGTGTCGGCGATCTTCATCGCCCGATCGACGACGGCCTGGCGGGTCAGTTTCTCCGAAGCCACCTGACCACTGTACGCACGTTCTCCTGTGCAATGTTCATGTACAGTGTTCCTGTACAGTGTTCATGAATGTTGTACAGGAAAGGGAGACGCCACGCATGAGTGCTGAATCGACACGTACGCACCGCTTCGACCGCTGGCTGTACCGCGGCGGCCGGCCCAACCGGCTGGCCCGGGCGATCAACCGCGTCTGGGCCACCGTCTTCGCGACCGGGGCGCTGCAACCGGAGCGGATGGTGACCCTGCGGGTGCCGGGCCGGCGTACCGGGCGGGTCATCTCCTTCCCGCTGGTCGTCGCGGACCACGAGGGCGAGCGCTATCTGGTGGCGATGCTCGGCCAGGAGACCAACTGGGTGCGCAATGTCCGCGCGGCCGGCGGGCTGGCGGTGCTGCGGCACGGCCGGCAGGAGACCGTACGCCTGGACGAGGTGGACGCCGGGGACCGTGCGCCCGTCCTCCGCCGCTACCTGGCCGTCTCGCCGGGCGGCCGCACCCACATCCCGGTGGACCGGCGGGCGCCGCTGGCGGAGTTCGAGCGGATCGCCGCGCGGTATCCGGTCTTCCGCATCACCCCGGTCGAGACACGGTGACCGCGTCCCCTGGCCGGTCGTCCCCGTGAGCCGCCGGGGTCACGAACCCGGCGCGGGCCGATGCCGGGATCATCACGTTCCCCGCCCGAGACCACGCTTCCCTGCCCTGATCAGCCGCCGAATGTCACCTTCCGAACACGGCAGGCGGCCCCGGCCGGAGTGGTGAGGTAGTCAGAGATCATGCTCCTCCTCCGGTTGTCCAGCGCCCTGTGCATCGCCGCGATGCTCGCCCTCACCGCCTGCAGCGAGGATCCCGCGGCCCGCGCCGCCCGTACCCACGCCGAACAGATCGCCGAGCGGCTCGGCCGCGGCCTGTCCTGGAACTCGGAGGACATCGGCCACGCGCTCTCCCGCGACGCGGACGTCGACGTGTACTCCGTGACCGGCACCAGGTACAGCGTCAGCGACCAGGGACGCGTCCTGCTGCGGATCCGCGCCACGAGCCCGGTGGATCGGGACGGTGAGCCGCTCGGCAGGACGAGCTCCCCGAGTCCCGCCGCGGTGGCCGTCGTGTGCTTCGAGATCTCGGTCTCCTACTCCGACACCGGCGTGGCCGAGGTCGACTGCCCGGCGGGTGAGCCGCGCTCCTTCCGCGCCCCGGCGGAGATCCCCCGCACCGCGTACG
>NZ_JBQQCB010000031.1:0-94632 GCF_052246675.1 Nonomuraea sp. KM90
CCGGCGTCCTCGCCCGTGGCTGCGAAGTCCGCCATGGGGGTGACGGGGACCTCGCCCCGCGCGATGGCGGCGACCGTGTACGCGCCCGCCGCGCCGAGCAGCGCCCTGGAAACCGCTGCCCGCAGGGTCGGGCCCGCCGCGACGCCGAGCAGGTCCGGCTCGAAACGTGCGGCCCGGCGATCCCAGGGCCCGGCCAGGACGGCGCTGCGGGGAAGGCCGAGCGTGACGGTCCGCGCGGGTGTGCCGGTGCCGTCGAGGGAGGCGAGCACGTTCGTCGCGCTCAGGTCGAGGGAGGCGAGCACGTTCGTCCCGCTCAGGTCGAGGCCCGCCACCAGAGGGTCCCCCGCCAGAGGCGCACCGCCGAGCCAGCCCCGCACGCGCTCCGCCGCGACGGCTTCGGCCTCCTCCGGCGCTGGGGGAAGCAGGCCGTGGCATCGGCGGTGAAGGTTGACGGCGTGGCGCAGGGACGCCTCTTCGAGCGCGCTCAGTCTGGCCTCGATCAGGGTGCCGGTGCCGAAGGCCACGATCGGAGCGGGGTCGGCGGACGGCGCGATCAGCGCGCTGATCTTCACCGGGATCTGCGGGACGTCGTCGTCGTCGAACCTGCGCATGATGCCGACGTGGTCGGCGACCACGTGCTTGAAGCGCTGATAGGCCTCCTCCTGCGACGGCCGCACCCCGGCACCGACTGGCCCCTCGACCGCGAGGCCGGTATCCGCGAGGCCGGCGTCCGGGAGACCCGCCAGTGGCTCGCGGGTGGTGGCCGGGTGCGGCACGACGTGCTCGATGTGGATGTTCAGCCGGTCCGGATCGACGATCACGACGGAGTCCTCGATGTCGCTCGGGATACGGCCGGTGAGCAGCTTGAAGACCTCGAACGCGGCGACGCTGACGGCGATGGTCGCCGCTGCCGCGGGCAGCACCTCAGGCGCGGCGGTAGCCGCGGAGCCGCCCCCGGCCGCCAGCCACACGTCCCCGCTCCCCGGTACGGCGTTGTCGCTCATGCGGAGCATCGCGGAGCGGACGGTCTCGATCGTGCTCCCGCCAGGCTGCCAGGGGCCGAGGACCAGCCGGTCCCCCACCCGGATCAGCGACACGAAGCCGGCCCCGGCCGCACGGGCGCGCTCGGCCAGTCCGAAGAGGTCGGGCGACGGCCGGTCCGCGGCGACCAGACAGATCACGTCCACGCCCTCGACGGCCAGAGCGGCGGAAGCCCCGTGCACCGCCACGGACGCGGAACCCCTCACCACGGCGGCGGAATCACCGTTCACCGTCATCGGCGCGGAACCCGTCACCATGGTGGCAGCGGAGCGTGCGTCGGCGGTACGGACCCAACCTCCCCGCGCGCTGCCGATCCCGTTGGCGGCCAGCGCCCCGGCCAGCGCACTCGCCTGGCCCGGTTCGTCGCAGACCACCAGCACCCGCGCCGCCGCGGCCCGGAGGAAACCGGTCCCGTCATCGCCGTGATGCTCCAGGAAGGCGATCTGCCCCGAGAACCGGTCACGGAGATCGGACTCCAGCGCGACGCCGCTCTCCGGCGCGTCCGTCACGACGCCGCGCGAGGCCAGGGTCGTGATCAGGGACCTGACGCTGGCGGCCTGCGCCTCGGGCACGTCCGCCAGCAGGTCGCTCAGCCGCGTGGTGCCGTCGAGGTGGGGCAGCAGCGCCGACAGGTAGCGATAGGCTCCCGCGCCCCTGATGAGGAATCCGTCGCCGCGCCCGCGGACGTACATGCCGTCCGGGGTCTCGAGGAAGGCCATGTCGGTACGCATCCGGGGGCGGACGACGTCACGAGGCTGGGTTGTCACAACGATCTCCCCTTGTCGAGGTTCTGAACGTCAGGCAAGGTCACGGCGGCTGATCAAGGTGAGCGCGATCGCGATCCCGGCGGCGACGTACGCGAGCAGCACAGCGCAGGCGACCGGCCCGCTCACGTACGCGGCCACTCCCACGCCTCCTCCCCCCGGCGACGGGGTTCCCAGGGCGGCCACGAGCGAGCCGCCGGCGGGCCCCAGCAGGATCGCGCGCACGGGTCGCAGGGCCGGGACGATCCCGGCGAGCCCGGCCAAGGCGTTCTCCAGCCCCAGCGTCCACATCAGCCCCACGCCGAGCGCCGCGCCGACGCCCCGGAAGATCACGCCGAGCGCCAGCCCGGCGCTCATCCAGGCGATGGACAGGAACGCCGTGGCGCCGAGGGCAGCGGCCACCTCCGAGAGCGGCGGCCAGATCGCCGCTCGCCCGGTGGCCGCCGCGATGACCATCGAGGTGACCAGGGCCGCCGCCTGCGCCGCGGCCACGAAGACGGTCACGGCTGCCGCACCCGCCACGGCCTTGGCAATGATCACCTGCGCCCGTCCTGGGCCCTGCGTCAGCCGGGCCTGCCAGGTCCGCCAGCGGTACTCCGAGCCGGTGACGAGCACTCCGAAGATCAGCATCGTGGCCCCGCCGAACAGGGGGTAGCTGCCCGCCGCCGTCGTGTGGGCGGCCGAGGGCAGCAGCATCTCCAGGAGCGCGGCACGCTCGGCCGCTTCCCCGGCGGGATCGAGCGTCGAGTAGACGATGTACGGCACCCCGAACCCGAACGCCACCACCATGAGCACCCACCCCGTCCCGATCAGCGGGAGAGCGGGCCGCCTCCACAGCAGCAGAGCCTCGGCCGCCAGCGCGTCGGACCACGATCGCCACCAGGGCGTTGCCCTGCCCCCGGCCACCGGGTTCACCTGTCCTGACATGGCCGCGGTCACGAAGCGTCCCCCGTGGAATGCCCCGCGGAGTGCCCCGGGGAGTGTCCCGGGGAATGATCGTGGGCGGTCAGGGCGAAGAAGACCTCTTCCAGCGACGGCCGCTCACGCCGGGCCTCGTGCACCTCGACACCGGCCTCCACCAGAGCTCTCACCAGGCCGGGGACGCCGTCCGGCGGAAGGTCGAGCCGCCAGTGCGGATCGTCGGCGCCGCCGGCCCGGACGGCGCCCGCCCAGGCGGGGTTCGCCCGCAGCACCCGCTCCGCGGCGTCCACCGGCCGCAGCCACAGGGCGACCGCGCCGGACGGCGTGCGCGACAGCAGTGCGGCCACCGTGTCCTCCGCCGCGATCTCGCCCCGGTCCAGCACCATGACCCGGTCGCACACCTGCTGGACCTCGCTGAGGAGGTGGGAGGAGAGCAGGACGGTGGCGTGCTCGCGCAGCTCCCTGATCAGCGAGCGCATCGACGCGGTGCCCTCGGGGTCCAGCCCGTTGGTCGGCTCGTCCAGGATGACCAGCGCCGGGTCACCGAGCAGCGCGGCGGCGACCCCCAGCCGCTGCCGCATGCCCAGCGAGTAGCCGGAGACCCGCCGGTCGGCGGCGCGCTCCATGTCCACGACCCGCAGCACCCGCCCGACCTCCGCCTCGGACAGGCCCCGCGCCCGGGCGAGCACCCGCAGGTTGGCGCGCCCGGACAGGTGCGGCACGAACGCCGGCGACTCGATCAGCGCGCCGATCCGCCGCAGCGCCCGGCCGTCGCCGGGTGTCCCGCCGAGGACCTTGACGGTGCCCGTATGGCTGCGGATCAGGCCGAGCAGGATGCGCATCAGCGTCGTCTTTCCCGCGCCGTTGGGCCCGAGCACTCCGTAGACTTGGCCGGGGTCGATCCGCAGGGTCACGCCGTTCAGCGCGCGCACGGCGCCGAACGTCTTCGTCACGCCCTCGAGCTCGACGACGGCGGCGCCCGCCACCGCGGAGAGCCGAGGAGCGATCTCCTGCCGCAGCGTCATGTCCGCCGCTCCGCATGGTGCAAGGTCATGTCTCATTCCCGTTCCGAGAGCTTCGGGCCGGTGCCCGCCGGCTGAGGAAATGATGCGACGAGCCGCTCCCCGCCGGCTCCCTTCCCGCTCCTCGCCCGGGAACGAGCCAAGACGTTCACACCGATCCGGCGCCCGTCTCAGGACTGGAGTTGCCTCAAGGCCAGGTAGTCAAGGTTTTGGGCTGCCGGCAAAAGCGCGTCGGGTCAGCTCGATCGTCTGGGGCGCCACCGGCCAGGTGACGTGCGGGCGCGCAGGCGGAGTCCTCGCCCGAGACCACGCGGACCGCGCGGTCCTGCTGTCCATCCGCGCGACCACCGGACGGCCGTCAGCGCCGACCACGACAGACAGCGTCTGCGACTCGGAACGTCATCCTCCCGAGAGAACCCGCGCCACCTCCCGGGTCACCGGGCGCGAACCGTCATCGCCCACATCAGAGCCGTTCCCTCCGCCCTCCCTTGCACCACCCCAGTCAGAAGGACCGTCACAGGACTGATCAACGAGTACCACAGGGCAGCCTGATCACCCGGCGAACGCCCAGCTCGGCAGCAGTGTCCGCGTTCTGGCACCGCGCACGGCATGATGCCGTGCGATCACCGGCGGAGTGGATCAGTTGAGAGGTGGCGGCCGGCCGTGGGCCGTGGGCGGGTGGAGATCCGGTTCGCGGGTGTGGCCAGGTCCTGGCGGTATCGCCGAGCCGGGCCAGTGCTGGCAGCAACTCCCAGCCGTACGCCTGCGCCGACGGCAGCTCCGGCGGCGCCGTCCCCGCCACGCTGCCCGGACCGATCGCCTGCCCCGCGACGCGTCCGGCTCCAGACAGCCGGACGCGAAGCTGAGGAGACGTCAGGACATGGTGAGCGTGCCGTCCGCGTTACGGGCGCACGAGACGACCGCGCGGGGTGCCGCGGCGAAGGCGCCGGCCAGGCACTGGCCGAGGACCGTGTGGCCCGCGGCGTTGGGGTGCCACGACTCCTGGCAGGTCTGGAAGTAGGTGACGCACGTGTTCGCCGCCCGCTGGATGTCGATCTTGTCCCAGCCGGACAGGCTGGTGATGAACGTGCCGGACGGCCCGTCCTGTACCCGGACCGGCGTCGCGAGCGCGCCCGCCGGGCTGCCGGGGTTCTCGCAGAGCCTGGCCCCGTCGAAAGCCCTCTGGACGTCCAGTACGCGCAGGTCGGCCGCCGGACGTTCGGCTGCCAGCGTGGCACGCGCGTTCTTGACCAGGGAGCCGAGGTTCTGGGAGAACACGTGCCCAGGGGCGAGGCTCGCACGGTGGATCGGGCATCCGGCGGCGTAGCGCTCGGCGCCGAGGGCGCGGAACTTGTCGCGGGTGTCGGTGCGGCCGTCCTCGTCGTGGTACTGCGCGGCGATGTCGGGCGGCAGCGGGTTGGTGTAGGTCTGCAGGATCACCTGGTGGGTGCCGTCGGCGTCGATCTGGGCGAGGGTGTCGAGGATCTGGCGCAGGGCCGCGGTGGTCTCGGTGGTGGCGGCGGCGACCTCGGCGTCGGTGGCCAGGTCCGAGGCGGTGCAGGGCTTCTGCGGCACTTCGCCCTTCAGGTAGGCCCAGAACTCCCACCAGCCTGTCCAGGCGTCGGCGATGAAGCGGTTGGCGCATAACGTGGCCACGTCGCCGAAGGTGAACTGGGTGTTGTTGGAGCCGAGGCCGACGAGGACGACGTCGATGTCGTGCGTCTGGGCGAGGGCGCGTAGCTGATCGAGTTGCGAGGCGACGGCGCGGCCCTCGGCCCGGGCGCTGGCGGGGGCGGCGATGTCGGCGGGCTGGGCACCGGAGCACGCGAGGTTGAAACGTTGCTGGATGCCTGGGAGCGACGCCGTGAACACCGAGGCGTTCGCCGACCGGTGGCAGAAGTAGGCGTTGCTGTTGGCCGCCGACCAGCCGGGGAAGGTCTGTGCCGTACCGGAGGCGTCGACGACGGGCTGGTAGTCCCCCGCACCCTCCCCGCTGACGAAGCTGTCGCCGAGCGCGACGGCGGCGGTGGGCAGAGCCGCCTGCGCCGGTCCACCCTGTACGGCCTGGATGCCCGCCGCGCTCACCAGGAACATGACAACCGCGGCGGCACGCTGGAGGAACCTCATGACCACCTCATTTCCTACTAAATGATCACGAAATACGCATGTGTGGATCACAACATGCCGCACAAACCGCGTCAACATGCCCGCCTCCGGCAAGGGCATCCTCACCGCCGGTCCGGGCATGCTCTACGGCCAGCACGTCATGCCCTGGCCGGTGACCGGGCCGCGGTAATGGTCCGCGGGATCGGGCTGCCGTTGAGCGGGCAAACCAGTTCGACCTGGGTGGCCGCCTTCTCCCCGGCGGGACGGTCGCGCGGCCGGCGACTGGCCGCCGGGCAGGAAGAACTGGACCACGGGCCGGACGACGCCCCGGGGTGCCGTCCAGGATCACGTGGACTGCTCGCCCTCCGGCGGCCCGATGCCTTCGTGTTCACGTGCTTCGGTTCGGTGTGGCCTCAAGCGTCCCAGCGCTGGTTCGCGCCGCCCCAGCAGGTGTACTGCTGGATACGGGCGCTGTCCGCCGTCGACTGGTCGGACACGTCGAGGCACTTGCCCGAGTGCCGGGCGACGATCTCGACGTAGCTCGTGCCGGACACGGCGCGGAGTTGCCACTGCTGGTTGGTGCCGCTGCCGCACGCGTACTGGATGACGGCCGCGTTGTTCGCGGTGGAGGCGTTGTTCACGTCGAGGCACTTGCCGGAGTGCTGCGCCACGATGTTGTGGTAGCCGTTGCCCAGATCGCGCAGTTGCCACTGCTGGTTGGCGGCCCCGCTGCAGGTGTACTGGATGATCTCGGCGGCGTCCCCGGTCGAGCCCTGCAGGACGTCGACGCACTTGCCGGAGTTCTGGTTGACGATCTGGGTCGTCGTTGCGCCACCGCCGCCGTCGACGGCGTCGCCCCAACCGTAGCGCAGGCGGTTCGCGCCGGACTGGTTGCGGATCGCGAGGTTGAGGCCGGTGCCGCTGCCGCTCTTGGCGTACATCGAGTACCAGTCGTAGCCGATGTCGCCGGGCTTGCCGCCGATGGCCGGCCAGTAGGTGCCACCCATGGCGTTGTCCCGCATCACCTGGGTGACGGCGCGGATGTGGCGGACGAAGTTGTCCGTGCTGTTCGCGTCGGCGTAGTTCAGGCCGTTGTTCATCGGAGCCCCGAACTCGGTGACGACCGCCCGCGAAGCGCAGTTGCCGAGGCGGGTCTGGACGTGGGACCGCCAGCCGTCGTACGTGTTCGCCGAGTAGAAGAACGCGTAGTGGTGGAACGAGAACAGCGTGCCGGCGAAACGCGAGTCGTTGCACAGGTCACGGAGGTCCTGGCTGTAGCCGGTACCGCCGACGAGCACCCGGTTCGGCGGGGCCGAGTAGTGGTGGTCCAGCCAGTCGGCGGCGATGGTGCGCCACTCGGCCGAACTGTAGCCGTGCGGCTCGTTCATCGGCTCGAAGTACACGAGGCTGTTCGATCCGTACTGGGAGGTCACGGTCGACCACATCGAGTTCCACGCCGACAGGTTGGTGATGCGGCCCCCGGAGGCCGCGCCGTCCTCCCAGTACGCGAGGATGACCTTCCACCCGCGCGCCGTGGCGGCGTCGACGGCGCCGCGGTAGGCGTTCCACCAGGTGGTGCCGACGGTGTGGGTGTTGATCGGCAGCCGAACCGTGTTCACACCGAGTGTCGACTGCATGTCGTCGTACAGCGCGTTGGCCTTGGCCTGGACGGTGGCGTAGCTGTCGGAGCCGCTCAGCCCGTCGACGACGAGCGGGCCGGTGCTGAAGTTGTCGCCCAGCACGGCCCAGTTCATGCCGCGGAACTGACTGGTCGCAGCCGCTGCGGGCGTCGTCCATAAGCCCACTGCGGCGATCGGCAGGAGCACCAGGGCCGCCAGCCCGGCGAGCAGCCGCCTGGCTCGGAATGTGTCCATGAGGGAACCCTTCTCGTGCGTCGTCGCGGCGGTCTGCTCACGGGCCGGAAGGTCGCGTCGGCCGGTCCGGCCGAGATGGTCCTGGTACCTGGCGTGGTCGCGCACTGTCGAGCGGGCACGACGAGACGTGGGGCTTGTCATAGTTCTCTCCTTGAGGGCATGCACCATGGACCGGCGGCACTGCCGGCCAGCACACGCTCACCGCGTGATTGTTAACGCCCGCCCGGAGAGAAATCCGTCTACCAAACCCAAGTTAGCGCTAACACATCGCCGAGAAAAGATCGTGTGAGAACCGGCCTGGCAGGAGAAGCCCTGGCCGGGGGAAGGCATGGGGCACTGCGCCTGCCGATAATTACATCCGTCCAGGTCATGACCATGTGAGGACTTCGCTTGGCAGCGCGAGCTCCGGCCGCCCAGAAGACGGAACGCGTACGGCAGGATGATCCGCCGTGCTCCTTCGCCTGGTACGCCGACGAGACCGGCTGGGCGGCGTCCTTCACGAGTACTCACATGCCCGCTTGACCTGCATGGATGAACCTTCGGCAGGCACAGTCTCCACCGCCAAGCCAACGAACTCGACATGCTGTGCCTCGTACGGCTCCCGCGAGGGGATACTTCTCCCGACGGGATGAGGAGTCGCCGTGGCCGGACGCAGCAGCAGATGGAGCCTCGCGCTGATCGTCCTCATAGCCGCGTTCTTCGCCACCTGGGGCCTGTGTACGCTGATCAGTCCTGATGAGGTCGCGTTGTCCCTGGCCGGGCTGTCCACAGCGGTGCTCTCCCTGCCCCTCGGCGTATGGGCGAGCAGGCAACCCACCGGCACCAGCGCGCTTCCTCCCGACGAGCCCCGCCACGCCATCGTCCCACGGCAGCTTCCCGCGGTCCCGCCGGGGTTCGTCGGGCGCATCGCCGAGCTCACGAGGCTGACGGTCCTGCTCGACAGCGCCCTTCCCGACGGTGAGGGCCTCATCGTGATCTCGGCGATCGACGGCATGGCCGGCATCGGGAAGACCGCGCTCGCCATCCGCTGGGCGCACCTGGTGGCCGGCCGATTCCCGGACGGCCACCTGTACGTGAACCTGCGCGGCTTCGACCCCGCTGGCGATCCCGTGTCCTGGAAGGACGCACTGCGGGGATTCCTGGACGCGCTCGAAGTGCCTCCCGAGCGCATCCCGGCCGATGCCGAGGCCCAGGCCGCGCTCTACCGCAGTGTCATGAGCGAGCGGCGCATGCTGATCGTCCTGGACAACGCCAGAGACGCGGAGCAGGTACGCCCGCTGGTGCCCGGCTCCCGGGGCAGCGCCGTCGTGGTGACCAGCCGCCACCGGCTGACAAGCCTGATGGTCCTGCAAGGCTCGTACCCGCTGACCCTCGACGTGCTCTCCGACGACGAGGCCCGCCACCTCCTGGCCCACTGGCTCGGCCGGGAACGGATCGACGCCGAGCCGGCGGCCGTGGACACGCTTGTCGCCCTGTGCGCCGGCCTGCCCCTGGCACTGGCCATCGTCGCCGCCCGCGGCGCGGTGCACCCGCAGTTCTCCCTGGCCGCGCTGGTCGCCCAGCTCCGCGACAGCGAGCAGAGCCTCGACGCCTTCCCCTGCGAGGACGCGCCGGCGGATGTCCGTGCCGTCTTCTCATGGTCGTACCGGCACCTTGCGGAGCCCGCGGCGAAGGTGTTCCGCCTGCTGGGCCTGCATCCCGGGCACGAGATCACCGTGCTCGCCGTGGCGAGCTTCGCCGGCATCGGGCGGCGAGCCGCGCGCGAGGCGCTCTCCGACCTGTCGGCGGCGCATCTGGTCGCCGAGCTGACGGCCGGCCGCTACAGCCAGCACGACCTGCTGCGGGCCTACGCCGGCGAGCTGGCCGACGTACAGGAGCAGGGCAACGATCGTGCGGAGGCGATCGACCGGCTGCTCGCGCACTACCTGCACAGCGCCTTCGGAGCCGCGGTGCTCCTCCACCCACGCGCCGGCCCGCTCATCGACATCCCCGGCCACCCGCGTCCCAAGGTCGTGCTCGCGGAGATCCTGAACTACGCCGACGCCATCTCGTGGTTCGAGACCGAACACGCGACCCTCATGGCAACCGTCCGCCTGGCGGCCGAAACGGGACGTTACACGTACGCATGGCAGCTGCCCTGGACCATGGAGGAGTACCTGGACCGGCGCGGCCACCGCAACGACAGCCTGCTCATGCAGAAGACCGCCGCATGGGCGGCGGAGCGCGAAGGCAGCACCATCGGGCAAGCCCACGCGCACTCAGCGCTGGGCAGGGCGTATCACTGGCCGCGCATGGACCAGGAGTCGCGCCATCACTACGCGCAGGCCGCGCGGCTCTTCGAGACCCTGGGCAATCCGGTGGGCCACGCGCACGCGCTCATCGACATCAGCCACATCTGTGAGCACCAAGGCAACGTGTCCGAGGCGCTGATCCACGGCGACAGGGCGCTCGAACTGGCACAGGGTACAGGTGACGAGCGCGCGCTCGCCCGAGCCCTTTACTTCAGTGGCTGGTACCTGGCCATCCTCGGCCAGGCCGCGCCCGCCATCGCGCGCTGCAGGGAGGCGCTGCTGCTGGAGCGTGACATCGGTGACGTCCGCGGCGAGGCGTTCGCCCTGGACGCCCTCGGCTCCGCCCACCATCGCTCCGGTCTCCACACCGAGGCCGTGGCCTTTCACCGGGACGCCTTCATCTTGTTCGAAGGCTTCGGGGACCGGTACGGGCAGATCAAGTCCCTCCGTAACCGCGGCGACGCCTTGCTGGCGGCAGGGCGGGCCGGCGAGGCGCGGGCGGTGTGGCAGCAGGCGCTGGACATCGCGATCGAGATCGGCGACGCCGACCCAGGTCACGTCTTCCCCGACCTCATCCGCGACCGGCTCACCGCCCTCGGCTGAGCCTTGACCCGGCGGCGGGAAACGCGACCACGGCGTTCCTGTACGGCTCGCATCGTGACGAGGCTGCTTCGCGGACTGCCGCCATCGACTGCAGGTCAGCCTGGCCGGCGGGCTCAAGATGCCGGTCGGATGCCCATCAAGCCGGCCAGGAGGCGCAAGGGCTGGAGGAATACGCCCGGGATGCCGCCTGCCCGGAGCGGTCCAAGTGCCGGACATAATCCGGGAAGATCTCGCCGAAATCGTCCGCAGCCATCGCCCTGTCGGGCTGTGGTCGTTCCGGGCGACATCGCGACCGTTCCCCGCCGATCTCCACAGGCTCGCCCCACCGAAGGGAGACATCATGCACCGTCATGACGGTAGTTGGTGGCACAACTTCTGGGCCCACGGAATTGAGGTTCTCACCTCCGGCGGGCTTTCCCACTCGACGGGCACCAGCGGCCAGCACGAGCACCGCTGAGCACCCGGGCCGCGGCACTGCGAGCGGACCATGCCGTCCCGTTGTGGGCGGTGCGGGCGAACGTCCCGTGTGACGCAGCGGCTTCCAAGCCGATCACAAGCGCGGCGCCCTATTCCTGGGAGGGTTCGTTCGTCACCGCGCCGTGGAGCTCTCTCATGCGTTCGCTCGCCGTCCTGACCGCCGCCGCCGCTGTCTCGCTGATGCTCACCGCCCCGGCCGCCGCCACCCCGGCGATATGGAAGTGGCGTGCCGTGCACTCCACCGACGGCATGGCCTCCGCCTGGGGCGAGGTCGCGATCCACCAGTTCGGCCACGTCGTGGACGGCAAGCTGGAGGACACGCGCGGCAAGGGCTGCGCGTGGGCGGTGCTGCGCTCGCAGGACTCGCGCAACGGGCGCTGGCGCGAGCACGGCTTCTTCAACTGCGTGCCGGGCGTGGGCACGTTCAGCAAGGACTACCGCAACACGCGGCAGGTCAGGGTTCAGGTCTGCCGTGGCACGGCCAAGCGGCCCACGGGCGAGTGCTCGGCGTGGAAGACCATCCTGCGCCCGGGACAGTAGCGGAGGGCTGCGGGTGGGGGCCGCCAGGTCAGCTCGGCCGGGGTGGGCAGGCCGAGGCGATGAGGCGGTCCAGGAAGGCGTCGAGGTCGTCGAGCCCGTAGGCGGCCAGCACGTCGGGCGGCTGGGTGAGCAGGTAGGTCAGCGCGCTGTTGACGGCCAGGGTGACCATGGCGGCGCTCTGGCGGGTGGCCGGCAGGCCGGCGGACTGCTGGGCGCGGAGGTGCAGGTCGAGGTCGGCGCGAGTGAGCCGGGCCAGGGTCTGGCGCACCTCGGCGTTCCTGGCCGCTTCGGCGTGCAGCTCGAGGTAGGCCAGGACCCGGGACCGGTTGACCGTCAGCGCCCGGTCGATCATCTGGCGCAGCAGCGCGAGCAACTGGCCGACGGTGTGGATCTCGGCCTGCTGCAGCTCGCTCCAGTAGCGGTCGACGCACCGCTCGGCGGTGGCCTGGAGGAGGCGGTCGCGGGTCGGGAAGTAGTTCTTGGCCGTGCCCTCCGGCAGCCCGGCGGCCCGGTCCACCGCACGGTGGGTGAGGCCCCTGCCGCCCTCGCCCGCCAGCACCTCGATGGCCGCGTCGCACAGCAGGCCGCGTCGATCCCTGTTCTCCGCCATGGCTCCCCATTGTCCCGCTCGACAGGACCACCACATCCGTGGTACCACATATGTGGTGATGAAGATGAGAAGAGCTGTCATCGTCGGCGCCGGAGTCGGCGGGCTGACGACCGCGATCGCGCTGCGCGCGATCGGCTGGGAAGTATCGATCTTCGAACGGTGGCCCCGGATCGTCGCCGAGGGCACCGCACTCGGGATCCGCCCGGACGCCCAGGCGGGCCTGGCCGGTCTGGGGTTGGGCGAGCGGCTGCGCGAGCGCACCGTCCCCTACCGGCGGGCGCAGATCCGCACCCCCGGCGGCAGACGCCTGGCCGACCTCCCGCTGGACCGCATCGAACGGCGCGGCGGAGCACCCGTCCGCATGCTCTCGCGGGCCTCGCTGATCGAGATGCTGGTGCGGGAGGTGGACCCGGCGACGATCAGCACGGGCGTGGAGATCACCGACCCTGCCGCGCTGCGTGCCGACCACGACCTGGTGGTCGGCGCCGACGGGGTGCGCAGCGCGGTGCGCCAGGCGTTCTTCGACGCCGCGACCCGGCCCCGGTACACGGGGATCGTCGCCTGGCGCGGCGTGATCGAGGGCTTCGAACCGCAGGACTACGGCGAGAGCTGGGGTCGCGGGCAGATGTTCGGGATGACACCGCAGGCGCCGGGCGTGACCAACTGGTACGCCCCCGTACGGACCCCCGAGGGGACGCGCGAAACCCTCGACGACCTGCGCGCCCGCTTCGCCGGCTGGCACGACCCCATCCCCACCGTGCTCGCCGCGGCCGACGAGGACGCCGTGCTGCGGCACGAGGTCCACGACCTGTCGCCGTCCCTGGCGTCCTACGTCACCGGCAACGTCGCGCTGGTCGGGGACGCCGCCCATGCGATGACGCCCGCGCTGGGGCAGGGCGCCTGCCAGGCGTTGCTCGACGCCGTCGAACTCGCCGCCTGCCTGCGCGCGCATCCCGGCGACGTGGCACGGGCGCTGCGCTCGTATGACGCCCGCCGCCGTCCGGTGGCCCAGCGGATGGTCGCCGCGTCCCGGTGGATGACCCGCCTGGCCGGGGCCGGCCACCTCGCGGCGCCGCGCAACGCTCTGATGCGGCTCCTTCCCGTCTAGTCCACCGGCGGGTGCGGTCAGGCCCGGTCGACCGGGCGGTGAACCGGTTGCCGGCGGAGGCGAGGCCGGCCGGCCCGCTGTCCCCGCTCCGCCCGAGCGGTTCTCCTCGTGCCCCTGGGCCAGGATCTCACTTCGCGATCTCTGCGATGCCCAGGCTGTGCGGCCATGTGTGGTCCGGGGCCTCGAGCCGTCCCTTCACGGACGTGAGGTAGCGGGCGGCGTCCGCGCCGTCCACCAGGCGGTCGTCGTAGGTCAGCGACAGGTACGCCATCGGGTGGACCGCGATGAGGTCGTCGCCGTCGGGGCCGCGCAGTGCGACCGGCCGGCGGGTGACGGCGCCGAGCCCGAGGATCGCCGACTGGGGGGCGTTGACGATGGGTGTGTCGAACAGCGCTCCCCTGCTGCCGGTGTTGGTGATCGTGAACGTCCCGCCCGCGAAGTCGTCGGCGGTGGCCGAACCGTCCCGGGCTCGGGCCGCGAGGTGAGCGATGTGCCGGGCGAGCGCCCCCACGGTGAGGTCGCCGGCGTCGCGGATGACCGGGACGACCAGCCCCTCGTCGGTGTCCACCGCGATGCCGAGGCCGACCCCGGCGGGGTGGGTGACCGTCCCGGCGGCCAGGTCCAGCTCAGCGTTGATCACCGGGTGGCCGGCTAGGGCCCGCACGGCTGCCTCGGCCACGAACGGGAGCACCGACAGCGCGACGCCGTACCGGCTGCGGAACGTGTCCTTCGCCGCCTCGCGGATCCTGACGACGTGGCTGAGGTCCACCTCGATCACCGTGGTGAGCTGCGCGGACTCCTGGAGCGAGCGGTGCATGCGGTCGGCGATGACCTTGCGGCGCCGGGAGAGGCTCTCGACCCGGCCGCGGGTGCCGGACCCGGCCGGGTGGGCGGCCACCGGACGGGGCGCGGCGGGGGCCGGGTGCGGGGTGGCGGCGGGGGCCGTGCGCGGGATGGCGGCGCCGGCCTGCGACTGCGCCGCCCGGACTTCCGGCTGGACTTCCGGCTGGACTTCCGGCTGGACTGCCGGTCGGTCTGCCGGTGGGGCTGCCGGTCGGACCGACGTACGGGCGGGCCGCCCGCGCTCTGGACGAAGCTCGACCAGGATCTGATGAACATCGGCGACGCCGACGCGCCAGGTCAGGCCATGGCCGGCTTCGCCGCCGACATCCTCCGGGGCCGGGTCGCCACCGGCGCGGACATCCTGGGCACGGCGCTGTTCCTGGCCTCCGCCGACTCCGACTACCTGACCGGTCAGGTCATCATGGTTGACGGGGGCATGGTGCTGGTCTGAGCCCCGCATGACGGTCCCTCGCGGGCCGCCTGTCCCATCGTCGTCGCCATGAGCTAGGAGCACCTTTGACTTCTCCCCATTCACCGCAGACTTCGGACGACGCCACGGCCGTCAACCTCGGCCTCCGGCTGCGGAGGGCACGTAAGAAGTCAGGGTTGTCGCTGCGCGAGCTCGCGCGCCGGCTCAACGTCTCGCCCTCCTTCCTGTCCCAGATCGAGAACGGCAAGTCGCAGCCTTCGGTGGCGACGCTGTACCCCATGGCGCAGATGCTCATGGTGTCCGTCGACCACCTCTTCGAAACCGGCGAGGACGACAGTGAGCCGGCCGACGAGGCCGGCCCGGATCCGGACCTCGAACCGGACGAGGGGGAGCCGGAGGCGGCGCCCGACATCTCGGCGCTGCTGCACGAGACGGACCCGCCACCGCACCGGGCCGAGGACCCGGCTCGTCATGGACACCGGGGTGATCTGGGAGCAGCTGGCCACCAACACCGCGCACCAGCTGGACTTCATCGAGATCATCTACCCGCCGGGCGCCAGCTCGACCAACGACGAGCGGATGCTGCGCCACAACGGGTACGAGTACGGCTACCTCCTGGAGGGCGAGCTGGAGGTGACGTTCGGGTTCGACACCTTCACCCTGCACGCCGGTCAGTCGCTCGGGCTGAACTCCACCGTCCCCCACCTGTTCCGCAACCGGGGCACCGTCCCGGCCCGGGGCATCTGGTTCGTCCACCACGACCACGACTGACGGCGGCGTTCAGGACAGCGATCTGGCGGTCACCGGTACGACGACGCCTGCAAACGGTACATCTCCGCGTAGAGGCCGCCGCGACGGACGAGGTCGTCGTGCGTGCCCACCTCCGCGACCCGCCCCTGGTCGAGAACGACGACCAGGTCAGCCATCCGGACGGTGGAAAGCCGGTGCGAGACGAGCACGGTGACGCCGCCGTCGCGTGCCGCGGCCTGCCGGGAGGCCGCGGCCCAGCGGCGGAACAGGTCGTGCTCGGCGTCGGCGTCGAGGGCGGACGCCGGTTCGTCGAGGAGCAGCAGCAGCGGGCGGGAGCGCATCATCGCGCGGGCGAGCGAGAGCTTCTGCCACTGCCCGCCCGAGAGGTCGACCCCGCCCGGCCAGCGGGGGCCCAGCTGGGTGTCGAGCCCCGCCGCGAGCCCCGGCAGCAGGTCGGAGCCCCCGGCGCTGTCCAGCGCGCGCTCGACCGCCGCGTCACGACGGCACGGATCCGCGAGCGCCGGGAGATCTCCGATGCCGACCGTTTCGCGGACCAGGAACTCGAACCGTGCATGGTCCTGGAAGCAGGCCGACAGCCGGCGGCTGAACTCCGCGGGATCCATGGCGGCGACCGCGGTGCCGTCGTACAGGACCGCTCCGGAGCTCGGCCGGTACAGGCCGGCCAGGATCTTGACCAGGGTCGACTTCCCGGCGCCGTTGTCGCCGACGATCGCCACCGTCTGCCCGGCGGGGAACAGCAGGTCAACCCCCTGGAGCACCGGGCGATCGGTGCCCGGATAGCGGTACGAGACGCCCTCCAGCCGGATGCCGCGCTCCAGCGCCTCCGGTGGTCGCGCGGTGGCGACGGCGGCGTCGCGGGCCGATCTCTCGAGGTCGACCAGGTGGACCAGCCGGCCGGCCGCGACGAGGCTCTGCATGGTGAGCTGGAGCGTTTCCGCGGAACCCGTCACCAGCGCGAGCACCTGCCCGGCCAGCGCGGCGGTGAGAACCGCGTCGCCGACCGTGGCGCGTCCCTCGACGGCGAGGCCGACGACGAGCGCGACGGCGCCGACGTAGCCGATCACGAAGAAGCAGCGGCTCGCCACGCCGATCCCGGCGGCCCGCAGCTGGAGCCGGTGGTGAATCCGGCGGATCCCGCGCTGCTCGGCATGGAAACGCGAGCGCAGCTCACCGGCGATCCGGAAGAGCCGGATCTCTTTCGCGGCACCGGCGGTGGCCGTGAGCTCCAGCAGGTGTTCGGCCCTGCGCGCAGGCTCGGCCGCGCGCTCCTGCCCGGCGCGGAACAGGCCGCCGGTCCAGGGGCTCGCCACCAGAGCGGGAATCCCGAACAACGGAAGTGCCAGGAGCGCCGGGGTGACACCGGCCAGGAGCACGCCCATCATGACCATGCGGATCAGGGATGCCAGCAGCTCGATGAGCCGCGGGACGGCCTGGTACAGCTGGTGCTGCTGCCGGCGCAGGGCCTCCAGCTGGGTCAGGTGCTCGGGCGTCTCGTGCAGATCGATCGTCGGCATGCCTCCCGAGATCTGGAGTATGCGCAGGTTGAGCCAGTAGCGCAGCCGGCCGCTGAGCCCGGCGAGCACGCGGCTTCCCGCGTAGGCGAAGATCGAGGTGCCGGCGATCGAACCCACGACACCACAGGCTGCCGGCACCGCCGCCCTGGCGTCCGGCACGGCGATCGCGTCGATGAGCAGCTTCAGCCAGTAGGCGAAGAGCGCCGCGATGACGACCTGAGCGGTAAGGGCGAAGCAGGCCAGGGCAGTGCGCCACCGGTCCGCCGACCACGCGGCGCTGAGCACGAGGGTGGCGGATCGCCGCCAGCTCTGCCTGGACCCGTCCCCTGTCACGTGGCCGTCCCGTCGGCCGGGGATGCCTGGTAGGAGGCAGCCTGGATGGAGAAGAGCCGGGCGTACTCCCCGCCGGCCGCGACGAGTTCGTCGTGGCTGCCGTCCTCGACGATCCGGCCGCGGTCCAGCACCACGATCCGGTCCGCGCGGCGCACGGTCGAGAACCGGTGGCTGATGACGATCGTCGTCAGGTCACGGGTCAGGTCGAGGAAGCGGTCGTACAGGTCCGCTTCGGCGCGGACGTCCAGCTGTGCCGTCGGCTCGTCGAGGACGAGCAGGCCGGCGCCGTTCTCCACCGCGGCCATGGCTCGCGCGAGGGCGATGCGCTGCCATTGGCCGCCGGACAGGTCGACGCCGCCCGGGTACCGTCGTGACAGCGTCGTGTCGAGTCCGCCGGGCAGACCCGCGATGACGCCGTGCGCTCCGGCCCGTTCGGCGGCGGTGTGCACCATGGCGTCGAGGCGGTCGCGGGCCGTCCCGGACGCCGGCCCGCCGGTGTGCCGGCCGGCGGCCCGCAGCACCTCGACCGCCCCGAGACCGATGTTGTCCCGGACGGGGAGCTCGTAGTGCACGAAGTCCTGGAAGATCGCCGCGATCGTCCGGCGCCACGCGCCGGGGTCGAGGTCCGGGAGAGGGACGCCGTCCACGGTGATGGTGCCCGCCGCGGGGACCTCGAGGCCGCTCAGGAGCTTGATCAAGGTGGTCTTGCCGGCGCCGTTGAGCCCGACGACGCCCAGCGAGGTGCGGGCCTCGATCGCCAGATTCAGCTGCCGGAGCACCGGTCGTGAGTTCGGGTAGGCGAAGTCCACGCCGGAGAACCGGATCTCCCGTGAGATCCGGACGGGACGAGGGGACCGCGCGGGCCCGGTGCTCGCCGCCGGCGGGGAGCCGGTGCCGACCTGCGCGGCCTCCTTCTCGAGGGCCAGGACGACGGGCACGCGCGGGCTGCCGTATTCGATGAGGTCCGCGCCACTCTGGTCGGCCAGCGCGGTCATCCCTGACATGCCGAGGAGGAGCACCGTCAGCTGCGTCGCGGAGAGACCTCCGGCCAGGCCATCGGCGACCATGGCGCCGACCATGACCCCGTGCGAGCACAGGAGAACCAGGAGCACCACCGCCGTCCGCCACCGCCCGACCCTGCGCGCCCGCGCCAGCTGCTCAAGGGCACGGGTCCACCGCAGGCCGAATCGCTCGGCGAGCCAGTCGGTCAGCCCGAACACCCGGACCTCCTTCGCCCACGCCGGCCTTTCGGCGATCCTGGCGAGGTACTCCGCCTCCAGGAGCCCGGAGGACCACGCGTTGATGTCCAGGCGCCGCAGCGCCGTCATCATGACGGCGCCGGCGACGAGCCAGACGACGGCCAGGACACCGGCCGCGACCGGCCACACCGTCGCGACGAGCGCGGCGGCCGCGGCACCCTGGAACAGGTGCAGCCACCTCGTGCACCAGCCGTCGACCAGGTCACCGGGATCGAGCCCGGCGAGCCGCACGGACCGGTCGACGACCCGGGACAGCTGGGGATCCTCGAACAGCTCCAGCCGTTGCGTCCCCAAGGTCGCGTCGATCACGCGTCCCAGGAGGTAGTGCTCGTACCGCCGGTAGAACGCCCATTTCGCTACTTCATAGGCCGAGTTGGCCAGCTCCTGCGCCACCAGGAGGACGACCGCCGCGACCAGCAGGGCGACGAGCCGCCTACCACTTCCCGTGTCGAGGCCGCCAGCGCGAACGGTCTCGGGAAGCGTTCCGGCGATCAGCCCGACCAGGCCACCGAACGCGGCCGGCAGCACCCCGCAGACGCACGCCAGGAGCAGTTGCAGGGCGCTTCTCCCAGGAAGCGCCCGCATCATGAAGGACAGGGCGAGCCACCGGACGCCCGAAGGGCCTGGCCCTTTGCTACGCGTTTTCCCGCACTCGGAGATCCTGGACCGGCCCCCCGCGGCTGTCAACCACGCACCCGCACGTCGTGCGGATGCGCAGCGTCTGGAGGCCGGCCCATTCCCGGACGCCCCGTTGGCATCGTGCGCTTCCACGCGGTTGGGCAGCGTCAGGTCACGACGGTTAGGCTAGAACCTCACATGGATGTCAGAGGCAAGATGTGCGCCGCAGGTCACAACAGGGAGGACGAAGTGCGTATCGGGGAGCTCGCGTCCCGGACCGGGGTCAGCGTCCGGTCCCTGCGCTATTACGAGGAGCAGGGGCTGCTCACCAGCACCCGCAGCTCCAGCGGGCAGCGGCACTACACGGACGACGAGGTTGATCGGGTCACGTTCATCCAACGGCTGTACGCCGCAGGTCTGTCCAGCCGCACCATCGTCGAGCTGCTGCCGTGCGTCGATTCGCCCAGCATGGACAATTCCGACGCCGCGCTGGAGCGGATGGCGCAGGAGCGCGACCGGCTGTCCCGGCACATCACCGAGCTCATCCGCACGCGGGACGCGCTCGATGGTCTGATGGCCACGAATCGCGCGCATCGGGAGAGCCTGCGGACGGCGATGGCCGGCTGACCGGACCGCGTGCCTCGCCGGAGTGGGACGACGCCGGCCACGATCTCGAAGGCCCGCGATCAGCCATGGGCGTCCGGCCCTCTGCGATCGAGCGCCTCCCGGATCCGGCCGAGCCACTCGGTGCCCAGCCGGCGCCCGTCCGGGAATTGGTCGCCTCGATCCCAGCGCCACGCTGTGATCATCGCCAGCATGAGGATCCGGCAGTCGCGCAGCAAGTCCCGATCGACACCCGGATAGAGGTCACCGACTTCTTCGGGCGCGTGGGCGAGGTCGAACTCGACCGGCCCGCGGCAGCACGTCTCGAGGTCCACGAACAGCAGCCCGTTCTTCGTGGTGAGCACGTTGCCCGGGTGCGGCTCGCCGTGCAGCAACTGCTCGGCGCCGCCGCGCTCGACGACCGCCCGCCTGAGGTTTCGTAACGTGTCGGCGAGGAGCTCCCGGTCCGCGTCGGCGAGCTCCGGAGTGTGGTCGCGGCCGGCCACGAGTTGCCGGGCCTCCTCGACCCGATCCGTGAAGTGCGGCGCAGGGACGTCCAGCTTGCGCATGCCGGCGTGCAGCCGCCCGAGCGCGTGGGCGTAGTCGGCTGGTGGGACCTCTTGAGGCGGCACAGGTTCGTAGTAGGTCCACAGTGTGATCACGAAGCCGTCACGCTCGTGGACGCGTGGCTCGACTCGAGGATCGAGAGCGGCCACAGGGCTCTCGGTCTCGGCGAGCCGTTGCGCAAGCTCGATCTCGAACTGCGCGACCTGATGCGCCGCAGGTGCCACCCGGGCCAGGACGTCACAAGGCAACAGACGCAGAGTCAGCTTGTTCGAGTCATGAAGAACGACCGCGTCGTCGGCTGCCAGACCGAGTGCCGCGGCGGTCGACATGGCCGCGGCCGTCGCGCGCGGGAACTCCGACGCCTCCATCGTTGCCTGGCCCCTCTCCCCTACGCGCTGCCGTGCTCTCCAAGCGGTGCGAACCCGGGCCACCGTACCAAGGTCACCTCCTGGGTGGGGCGCTCACGGATCCGGAAGACCGGGTGACGAGGCGCGATCCGCTGGAACTCGGGCAAGGGAGCCGTCGACCCCAGCTCCAGGTGCGGCCGCGCGCCGGGCGCGGCGGCGAGCCCCGTACACCAGGACATCGAGCCGGTTCACGAGCCGCATGAGCGCGTTCGGCCGCCCTCGTCGGTACATCGCGCGCTTGAGCGCCGCGAGCCCGCGCACCACCGCACGGCCGATGCTCCGCACCCGCGGAGGGCCTTCGGTCATCGCGTCCTTCTCCACAGCGCGACCGCGGCGAGACCGGGAACGTTCTCGACGGCGGCGAGCGCCCCATCGCCGACTACGTCGAGGAGGGCATGCGTCCGCTACGCGGCATCTGGCCGTCCTCCCCCGCATGACGGCTCCGGCACGCACGGCGATCTCGCCGTCATCCGCTTCGGCACGCACGGCGATCTCGCCTTCGAGCGAAGGCGACGACGCCGGGGCAGCGCCGGGCGTGTCCCGCGAGTCCGGGCGCCAGGAGCCGGGATCTTCCCGATCCGGTCGCGGCATGCCGCCGCTGCTCCCCCGTCACGCGGTGAGCTGGGGGATGACCTTCTCGCCGAACAGCCGGATCGCGGCGAGCACCTCCTCCTGGGGCAGGCCGCCGATGTCGATCAGCACCAGGTGCGCGTCGAGACCCAGCAGTTTGCGCACCGCGTTGAGCCGGTCGGCGACCTCGCTGGGATCACCGCAGATCGCGGCACCCTCCATCAGCTCGTCGAGGTCGATCGCCCTGCCGTCGCCGCGCCACGGGCTGGCGAACGCGGCGTACGCCGCCAGGTGGGGCCGCCACCGCTCCCGCGCGTCGTTCTCGGCGACGAACACGTGGCTGGGCAGGGCGACCCGGCCGGGACCGTCCCGCCGGTAGCCGGCCACGACGTCCACGTAGATGCCGGGGTCGCGCAGGGTGCTGGGCAGCATGAGCGGCAGTCCCAGCTCGGCGGCGAAGTCCGCGGACGCCGCGGATCCGCTGCCGACCCACAGTGTCGGGTGCGGTCTCTGGATCGGGCGCGGGGTGGTGGTCACGTTCTCCAGCGGGCCGCGGAACGTGCCGCGCCAGGTGACGTCCTCCTCCCGCAGCAGTCTCAGCAGCAGGCGCAGGTGTTCGTGTAACCGCGGCCGCAGGTCCGAGGGGGCGATGCCGAACGCCAGGTCGGTCTCCTTGGACACGCCGCGGGCCACGATGAGTTCGGCCCGTCCGCCGGACAGCACGTCGAGGGTGGCGAGTTCTTCCGCGACGCGCACGGGGTCGTGGTGGGCCAGCAGGGTGACGCCGGTGGACAGGCGCAGCGTGGTCGTACGGGCCGCGATCGTGGCGAGCAGGAGCGCCGGCGCGGAGACGATGTAGCGGGCGAAGTGGTGTTCGCCGATGGCCACGCCGGTGAATCCGGCCTCTTCGGCCACGACGGCCTGGTCGACCATGGCGCGGATGCGATCCGGCTCGGAGGGTGCTCGCCCGGTTCGTGGATCCGGCAGGTGATCCCCGAGGATCAGCAGGTAGACCGATGAGCTCATGAAAGTCCCCGTGTCATCATGCGCGTGGTGTTCCGCGGCCGTCAGGCACCGGCACCGACCGTGTACCCCGAAGTCTCGCAAGAGACTCGCGTTCGCGGGCGCCCACCGGCACACGGCCTGGGCGGGACGGCCCCGCGGCGGACCGGCCCGCGGCGGACCGGCCACGAGCGGCCGGTCGCCGTGGGCGTACCGTCACAACGAAGGCCCCTAGGCGAGGTCGTCCGGGCCGTAGAGTGCGGCGACGTCCTTGGCGGTGGACCACCGGCTGTAGGTGGGCGACTGCGGCCAGCCGTCGGGCGAGTCCTGCCACTCCTCCTGCCGCCCGTACGGCAGCAGGTCGATCAGCGCGAAGGTGTGGCTGAGCTGCTCGGTGCCCCGGCCGCTGGTGTGCCAGGTGCGATACACGGTGTCGCCGTCGCGCAGGAACACGTTCACGGCGAAGCCCCCGCCGGCCGGTGCGCCGACATCGGCCCCGAACGGGCTGTTCGCGGTGGAGTACCAGGTCATCGCGTTGCCCACCCGCCGCTTGTAGGCCAGCGCCTCGTCGATCGGGCCCTGGGTGACGATGACGAACCGGGCATCGTACTGCTCCAGGAACTCCAGCCGGGTGTACTGCGAGGTGAACCCCGTACAGCCCGGGCACTGCCACTCCTTGCCCGGGAACCACATGTGGTTGTAGACGATCAGCTGGCTGCTGCCGTCGAAGACGTCCGCCAGCCGGACCGGTCCCTTCTCGCCCTCGAGGACGTAGTCCGGCATCCGCACCATCGGCAGACGGCGGCGCTGGGCGGCGATGGCGTCGAGCTCGCGGGTCGCGGCCTTCTCCCGGGCACGCAGCGCGTCCAGCTCACGCTGCCAGGTGTCGGCGTCGACGACGGGCGGCAGTGCTTTCGTACTCATGGTCCCTCCCTGATCATGTGCGTAACTTGCCGTACACGGAGGTAGACCCGGCCCGAGCGGCAAACTCATCGGTGCCGGCCCGGCCGGACGTTGCCATGCCTGGTCCACCTCATCTACGCTATTTCGTAATTATGGAATAACGTAGGAGCGTGACGATGAGCGAGGACAGACTCGCCGAGCTCGAACGCCGGATCGCCCGCCTGGAGAGCCGGCTCGGCACCGGGGTGGACACCGTCGACCCGCCGCGACGCGCCCCGGAGTCGCCGTCCCTCACCGCGGCGGCCACCGGCATGCTCCGCCAGGCGAAGGAGGAGGACGGGCTCGGCACGGTCGGCTACGTCGGAGCCGCGCGGTTGCCGGGCGGGGAAAGCCTCTGGGACAGGCAGCTCTCCCTCGCCGAGCTGCTGTCGGCCGACTGGGCGCCCGTGGCCGGCATCCTGGAGTCCCTCGGCAGCCTGCCGCGGCTGGCGCTGCTCGCCACGCTCGTACGGCGGGGCCGGTGCACCACCACCGAGCTCCAGGAGTCCCTGGGCGGGGACGGCGAGCAGACGACCAGCGGCCAGCTCTACCACCACCTGCGCGCGCTCCAGAGCGCCAGGCTGATCACCCAGCGGCGGCGCGGCGAGTACGCGTTGGCGCCTCAGGCCACGATCCAGGTCCTCACCATCCTCGCCGCCGCGTACAACCTGGCCAACGACCCCCCGTTCGGCCTGCCTGCCGATCCGGAATGACAGGGCTCAGCTGAGCGCCTGGGCCGCGTGGATCAGGTGGATGTGGGTGAAGGCCTGC
Source organism: Nonomuraea sp. KM90 (assembly GCF_052246675.1). Taxonomy (NCBI): domain Bacteria; kingdom Bacillati; phylum Actinomycetota; class Actinomycetes; order Streptosporangiales; family Streptosporangiaceae; genus Nonomuraea; species Nonomuraea sp. KM90. The sequence goes on from NZ_JBQQCB010000031.1 coordinate 23,988, forward strand.
GGGAAGTTGCCCAGCTGGCGCTTCTGGACGGGGTCGTACTCCTCGGAGAGCAGGCCGACGTCGTTGGTGAGGCTCAGCAGCCGCTCGAACAGCTGGACGGCCTCCTCCTTGCGTCCGATGAGGGCGAGCGCCTCGACCAGCCAGAAGCTGCCGGCGAGGAAGACGCCTTCGGTGCCGGGCAGCCCGTCGATGTGGTTGCGTTCGGAGATCGGATAGCGCAGCAGGAGGCCGTCCGTCATCAGCTCGCGCTGGATCGCCTCGATCGTCCCGATGACGCGCGGGTCGTCCGGCGGCAGGAACCCGACGATCGGGATGAGCAGCAGCGCCGAGTCCAGCTCGCGCGAGCCGTACGACTGGGTGAACGTGCCACGCCCGGGGTCGAAGCCCTTGTCGCAGACCTGGGCGTGGACCCGGTCCCGCATGGCCCGCCAGCGCTCGACGGGAGCGGGCAGGTCGAACTCTTCGACGGCCCGGACCAGGTGGTGGGCCGCCACCCATGTCATGACCTTGGAATGCACGAAGTGCCGGCGCAGGCCGCGGACCTCCCACAGGCCCTCGTCGGGCTGGTCCCAGTTGCGCTCCAGGAAGCACATCAGCTTGCTGATGGTGGCCCAGGCGTAGTCGTCGGTCGGCAGGCCCTGTTTACGTGCCCGGTAGAGGCAACCGGCCACCTGACCGTAGACGTCGAGCTGGAGCTGGCTGACGGCGTCGTTGCCGGTCCGCACCGGCCGGGAGCCCTCGTAGCCGGACAGCCAGTCGAGCGTCTGCTCGGGCAGGCGTCTCTCGCCTGCCACTCCGTACATGACCTGGACGTCCTCGGGGCGGCCCGCCACGGCGCGCAGCAGCCAGGTACGCCAGGCCCCGGCCTCCTCGACGTACCCGGCCCTGGACAGGGCGTCGAGCGTCATGGCGGCGTCACGCAGCCAGCAGTACCGGTAGTCCCAGTTGCGCACCCCGCCGATGTGCTCCGGCAGCGAGGTGGTGGGAGCGGCCACGATGCCGCCGGTCGGGCTGTAGGTGAGGGCCTTGAGCGTGATGAGCGAGCGGACCACGGCGTCGTGCCAGGGCCCCGTGGCCCGGCAGCGGGAGACCCATTCCTGCCAGAACAGCCGGGTCTCGGTGAGCTGCTCGGCGGGGTCCATGGGGACGGGTTCCGGCTGGTGCGAGGGGTGCCACGCGAACACGAACGTGTGGCGTTCCCCGGCGGCGACGGTGAAGCGGCCGGAACGCCGGTAGTCGTCGCCCTCCAGGGGCACGGGCGTGCGCATCCAGACGGAGTCGGGCCCGCCGATGGCGTGCAGCCGGTCGCCGACGGGGCGGACCCACGGTACGACCCTGCCGTAGTCGAACCGGATGCTGATCTCCGCCGTCATGCCCACCGTCCCGGACACGCCCTCGACGATCCGGACCAGGTCGGGGTTGGTGTGCCGGGGAGGCATGAAGTCGATCACCTTGACGGTCCCCGTGGAGGTCTCCCACACGGTCTCAAGGATCAGAGTCTCGCCGGCGTACGCGCGCCACGTGGCCCGCTCGTGCCCGGTGGGCGCCAGCCGCCAGAACCCGTTGGACTCGTCGCCGAGGAGCCGGGCGAAACATGACGGGGAATCGAACCGCGGGAGGCAGAGCCAGTCGATCGAGCCGTCGCGACCGACGAGGGCCGCCGAGCGCGTGTCCCCGATGAGGGCGTAGTCCTCGATCCGCATATCGGCCCCCTACCCGTCCACGACTGCTTCACCGCAGCTCAGGAGAGGTGAGGCCGGCTCGGGCGTGCCCCCCGCGAGGATCAGGCCCGGCCGGGTGGCGCGTCGGCCGGTACGTACAGCGGCAGGCGGACGACGAAGCGCGCGCCTCGATCGCTGTCCTGGATGGTCAGCGTGCCGCCGTGGCTCTCGGCGATCTGCCGGGCGATGGGGAGACCGAGCCCGACGCCGCCCGCGTCCCTGCTCCGTGCGGTGTCCAGCCGGGTGAACCGCCGGAACACGGTCTCTCGCTGGTCGGCGGCGATCCCGGTGCCGTCGTCGAGGATCTCGAGCTCCGCGACGCTCCCCCGGAATCTCGGGTCGGCGGCATGGTCGCCGTCCCCGCACCGCAGGGTGACCGTGATCGTGGACGCCGCGTGCCGCTGGGCGTTGTGCACCAGGTTGCCGACCAGCTCGCCCAGCCGGGACCGGTCCCCCAGGACGGTGACGCCCGGCGTCAGGCGTGGAACGACCGTTCTGCTCACCGGGTGACTCTCCAGCTCCGCGGCGATGAGCTGCGCCAGGTCGACGACCTGGCGCTCGCACGGTGCGCCGGTGTCCAGCCGCTTGAGCGTCAGCAGGCCGGATGCGACCGACTGGAGCCGCTCGACGCTCGGGAGCACGGCGCCGCACAGGCGGGTGACGTCCGCCTCCTCCGGTGCGAGGAGGGCGTCCTCCATCTGGGCCCGGATGGCGGTGATCGGGGTGCGCAGCTCGTGGGAGGCGTCGGCGCAGAACCGCCGCTGCTGCTCCAGCACGTCCTCCAGCCGGTCGAGGGTCTGGTTGACGCTTCCGGCCAGCCGGTGGATCTCGTCCTCGGGCGCCGGGACCGGGACCCGGCGGCCCAGGTCGGTGCCGCGGATGTGGTCGAGCTGGGCCCGGATGGCATCCACGGGCCTGAGCGAGCGGATGACGGTGCACCGTGCCCCGTAGGCGATCGCGACGGTGAAGACGACCGTCCCCGCGATCAGGAGGGCCGCCACGTCCGGATAGACGTAGAACGGCAGTGCCGGCGCGGCGCTGTAGATGATCCAGTCACCGTCGCGGTACACGTGCTGCGCGACGACGATGTGGCAGCGGCCGGAGCCGAGGATGGAGTGGCAGACGACGGCGCTGGCCACTCGTCGCGGGCCTCGGGGCGCGAAATGCGCCATGACCGGCTTGTCCTGGAGGTCCCTGGTCGCGGCGACCACGCGCCCGTGCGGATCGACCACCTGGACGGGCCGGATCAGGTCGTGCGAGATGGGCGGCAGCGGATTGACGAGCGCCCCCCGGTCCACGTAGTACGCGGTCAACTCGCCCACCGCGGTCACCTCTTCGGTGAGGCTCTGCGTCGCCATCAGGTTGACGGTGAACAGCAGGACGGCGGAGAACGCGATGCAGAGCGCACCCACCGTCACGCTGGTGAACAGCACCACCCGGCATCTGATCGAGCATTTCCGCAGCGTCATGTCGGTCCCCTTTCGCTGGGCCGGATACGGGGGAGCCGAAGGATGAAGCGCGCCCCGCCCGCGGCGCTCTCCTCCACGCGGAGGCTGCCGTGATGCGCTCGGGCGATGTCACGGGCGATGGCCAGGCCGAGTCCGGTGCCGTTGCGGTCGAGCCGCCGGGCGTCGTCCAGCCGGGTGAAACGGTTGAACACCCGCTCCCGGTCGCCGACCGCTATCCCCGGTCCGTCGTCGCCGACCGCGAGTTCGACGGCGGCGTTGGACGGCCGCACCGCGACGCACACCATGTGGGCGGAGTGCCGCTGAGCGTTGTCCAGGAGGTTGGCGAGCAGCCGGCCGAGCTGGGACGGCACGGCGGTGACGGTGGCGCCGGGAGTCAGGTGGAGCCGGACCGGGAGGCGGTCCGCCCGATGCGAGATCTCGGTCCGGACAAGTGCCGCGAGGTCGAGACACTGCGGTTCCTCGGGTGCGCCGGTCCGCACACGGGCCAGGCGCAGCATGTCATCGGTGATCGTCTTGAGCCGCTCCACCTGGACCAACGTCGTTCCGAGGAACTCCGGCCACCGGGTGTGGCACGGATCCCGCTGCGCCACCTCCAGCTGCGTCAGCAGTCCCGCGATGGGATTGCGCAGCTCGTGGGAGACATCGAAGGCGAACTGCCGTTGGCGGAGCGCGAGCTCCACGAGTTCGCTCCTGTCCTCGTCCAGCCGGCCCAGAACGTCGTTGATCGTGCGGCACAAGCGGGTGATCTCATGCGCGTTTCCGGGGTCGGAGACGCGAGCGGGCCGGTCACCGGGGTTGATCACCTTGAGTTCGGCGCGGACGGTCTCCAGGGGGAGCAGCAGCCTGCCGGTCACCTTCCAGGTCGCCCACGCGCCCAAGGCGACCAGCTCCACGGTTTCGAGCACCAGGATCAGCTGGAGGAAGCCGGGCCAGGAGGGCGAGGACGAGACCAGCAGGTACGCCCCCACTCCCGCTGTGAGGAGCGTGATGACGGCCACGACGGTGGCCATGAACGTGATCTGCCCGCGCAGCGACAGGCACACCCTCATGAAGGCCGACTTCTCGCGCACCGTCAGCAGGTATGCGGTGACCATCCAGGTGAGCGGGATCACCAAGGGCCACAGGAGTACCAGCCAGTTGCTGGACAGGTCCATCATCGCCATCCTTTCGGCAGGAAAGCCGGCATGCCGCTGACGTTCTCCGGTTATCAGCCTGCTCGGTGCACGAAGCCCCCGTATCGCATATCTGTGCGATTTGGTTTCCGCGCTGGACGAGCCTGCCCTCGCGAACGGGTTTGCCGGGCTCGATGCGCCGGGTAGCGACCAGGTATGGGAGAGGCATCTCACCATGCGACCGAAGCGGCGGGTGGGCCCGACTCCCGGAGGTCATCCTGGCCTGGCTGGCGTGGCCGCGCGCGGGAGTGGGGGCTCGTCGTCGGCTCGATCAAGGCGGCCCGGGCGGGCCGGGGCGGAGTGCTGCTGGTCGAAGGTCCGTCGGGCGCCGGCAAGAGTCACCTGCTCGGCCTGGCCGCGGCCGCCGCGGAACGGTCCGGGCTCGGGGTCGCCAGGGGGGTGGCGGATGAGCTGACCCAGCTGATCCCGCTGGCCCCGCTGCTGTCGGCGCTCGGGGAGTCCGACCGCACCCTTTTCCCGGGCCGGAACGCGAGCGTCCCGGGTCCGGCCGATCAGCGGTTGCAGCTGCTGCAGGAGCTGCAGGAGCCGCTGGAAAGGCTGGTGGCCGACGGGCCCGTGCTGCTCACGCTGGACGACGTGGAGTGGGCCGACCCGTTGACGCTGCTGGCCCTGCGGTCGATGACGAGCGATCTGTCCTCCTACCCGCTCGTCTGGATGCTGGCTCGTACGATCGGCAGGGGCGACGCTCCCCGGCTCGACTGCCTGTTCAACGTGCTGGAGAAGGAGGGCGCCACGCGGTTGGAGCTCGCGGCGCTGGACGAGCCGGCGGTGGCGGACGTGGTCACCGACGTTCTCGGAGCGGCGCCCGAGCCGGACGTGCTGGCCCTGGCCAGCCTGGCGAAGGGCAATCCCTTCCTGCTCGTCGACCTCCTGGAGCAGCTCAACAGCGAGGGCGCGTTCCAGGTCGCCGATGGTCACGTTCACATGGTGTCGGCGGGGCTGCCCCGGGTTCAGGCGGTGACCCAAGAACGTCTGGCGCAGCTGCCGGTCCGGACCAGACATCTGCTGCAGGCCGCGGCGGTCCTGGGCCGCTCGTTCTCGGTGACGGATCTGGCCGAGATGGTCGGCGAGTCGACCAGCGGGCTGCTGTCCATGCTGGAGGAGGCGATGGCGGCGGGCATCGTCGAGGCCACCGAGCGCGAGCTGGCCTTCCGGCACGACCTGCTCTGGCAGGCGGTGGTCGGCACCCTCCCCGCCGCCGTACGGCGGGCCCTGCACCACGACGCGGCGGAGATGCTGCTCAGACGAGGTGGATCGGCCGTCCCTGCCGCCGCGCACCTCCTCCACAGTGCCGGTCGCGGTGACGAGTCCGCACTGCTCGGCCTGGACCGGGCCGCGCGCGAGGTGCTGCGGTCCTCCCCCCAGACCGCCGCCGACCTCGCCACGCGAGCGCTCGAACTCAGCGATCCCGCCGACCCCGGCTGGGCCGGTCGTGCCGCAACAGCGGTCGACGCCCTGACGACCATCGGGCGGCTGCCGGAGGCGGCCGATCTCGCGCGTACGGCGCTCGGCCGGGCACCGCCCGCCCAGGCCCCTCACCTGCGGTGCGCGCTGGCGTACATCCTGCTGCTCAGCGGCCGGCCGGCCGAGGCGGAGTCCGAGGCCGAAAGCCTGCTCGCGCAGGACATCCCGGAGGATCTTCGCGGCATCGCCGAATGGACGGTGTTCTGGGGGCTGATCTGCCTGAACGACTTCGGGAGAGGACGGCTGCGGGCCGAAGCCGTTCTCGCCGACCGCGCGCGGCACACCGATGCCGCCGTGGTCGGGGCCCTTCTCCTGCTCGCCCGGCTCGCCATGGTCGACGGCCGGATAGCCGACTCGTTCGCGCACCTGCACGAAGCCCAGCGGATCGCGAACAGCGGCACCGTCGAGGCCATCCAGCGCCCGTACGCGCGCCTGCTGCTGAGCCTCAACTACCGGGCCATGCGCCAGTTCGGGCCGTCCGAGATCGCCATCCAGGACGCCGAGGAGGAGATCAACGCCCTGGGGCTGACCGTGCTCGCCGCGGGGCCCGCCCTGTTCCGCTCCGTCCTGAGGCTGGCCGCCGGCCGGTTCGACGATGCCGCCGCCGAGGCCAAGGCCGGGATGATGATCGCCGACGAGCTGGGCACGCACGGGTTCATCCGCGTCGGGCTGTCCATGCTCGCCTTCATCGCCATGCGGCGTGGCGACATCGACACCGCGGTCCGGCACATCGAGCGCTACCACTCCATCAACGCCGCGTCCGGAATGTTGTTCGGATCGGTCTGGGAGAGGTGGGTGATGGCGGCGGTGGCCGAGGCCCAGGGCGATCCCGAACGCGCGATCGACATACTCCACGCGATCTACACCGACCAGGAGGAGCGGCGCTGGGCGCTCACCACGACGCCTCTCACCGCCTCCTGGATGACCCGGCTGGCGCTGGCCACGGGGAACCGCCCGTACGCGCGGGCCATCGTGGACACGGCCGAATCCCTGGCCCGGAACAACCCTGACTTCCCCTGCCTGGCCGTCACGGCCGCCCACGCCCGCGGCCTTCTGCGCCAGGACCCCGGCGCGCTGGCCTCCGCCGTCACCGATCAGCCCGAACCGTGGGCCCGCGCGTCGGCCGCCGAGGACCTCGGCGTCCTGCTGGCCGCCCGACCCGGCACCGCCGCCCGCGAACAGGCCGTCAACAGCCTGGACCAGGCGCTCGACGGCTACCAGCACGTCGGCGCGCTGCGGGACGCGGCACGCGTACGAGCCAGGCTGCGCGCGTTGGGCGTGCGGCGCCGCCACTGGGCCCAGCCGCCACGGCCCAGCTTCGGATGGGACGGCCTCACCGACACCGAACGCGAGGTGGCGGTGCTGGTCGCCCAGGGGTTGACCAACCGGCAGGCCGCGGCCCGCATGTTCCTGTCCCCGCACACGGTCTCCACCCACCTTCGCCGGATCTTCACCAAGCTCGACATAGGATCCCGTGTCGATCTGGCCCGCATCGTCACCGAGAGGTGCCCGGACGCCCTCCGCGACGCGTGACCGCGGCGAGATCCGACCCGAAGCCCTGGCAATGTTTTGGTCACTTTGGGTTGGTTTCGCACCTTTTGCGGCATCAGAGTCTCGTCAGCACACGGCTGAGCGTGAGGGAGAGCGCCCGGGGGGGACGGATGAATCCTGCACGTGCCGGGAAGACGATGAGATGCGTGGCGGCGCTCACCCTGGCCGCCACGTCGTGGGGAGCCGCGGCGCCGACCGGCGCCCAGGCCGCCACCACCACCACCAACGAGCCACTGCCCTGCCCATCACCGGGCGCGTCACCGGGCCGGTCCAAGCCGACGGTCGTCCTGGTCCACGGAGCCTGGGCCGACACGTCGAGCTGGAACGGAGAGGTGGACGCCCTGCGCCGGGCAGGCTACGTCGCGCGCGCCATAGCCAACCCCCTCCAGGGCCTCAGCGGCGACGCCGCGGCCGTCGCCGACTTCCTCAAGACCCTGCCCGGCCCGATCGTGCTCGTCGGCCACTCCTACGGCGGCTCGGTGATCACGAACGCCGCCGCGGGCGTTCCCGGCGTCAAGGCCCTGGTGTACGTCGATGCCGCCGCGCCGGACGTCGGGGAGGCCACCGGCAAGCTCAGCGGATCGGGCTCCGCGCTCAACGCGAACCCGGACACCCTCTACGACAAGGTGCCCCGGCCTCAGGGAGTGACCGACCTGTACCTCAAGCGGGACACCTTCGTCGGCTCCTTCGCCACCGACCTGCCGCGGAACACCGCGCTGCGCCTGTGGGCGACCCAGCGAGCCGCCTCGACCAGCGCGTTCATGGCCCCGTCGGCGGCCGCGGCGTGGAAGACGATCCCGTCGTGGTACTTCGTCAGCACCGGTGACCGGATCATCACCCCGGCCTCGAAGCTGTCCATGGCCCGCCGGGCGCACTCGACGATCACCCGGTTCGAGGGCGGATCCCACCTCACGCTGATCTCGCACCCGGACGCGGTGACGTCGGTGATCGGATCCGCCATTTGCGCCGTACGGTAGCGCCAACGGCGGCAGGCCGCTCCATGGGGCGTTTCAGGCAGAGGGCATCAGGTCGCGGCGGCGCAGGAACGCCAGCCCCGCCGCGGCCAGGGCCACGGCCACCACGGTCAGCCCCAGCAACGGCGCCACCGGCGACGAGGCACCGCCCAGCAACATCGCCGGCACGTGCACGAACGGCGACAGGTCGAGCACGAACCCGGTGGCCAGCTTGAACTCCGCCAGCAGATCCACGACCAGGAAGAGGCCGAGCACGGTCCAGCTCGCGGCCGCCGCCGACCGGGGCAGCAGGCCGGACAGCAGCGTCGCGATCCCGACCACGATCCAGACCGCGGGCAGGTAGGCCAGCGTGGCCCCGGTGACGCGGGCCACGTCACCGTCGTAGGCGAGCCCCGCCGCCGCGCCCAGCGCGACCAGCAGCAGCACCGGGCCAACGACCGCGAACGCCAGGTGGCTCAGCGCCCAGCGCAGCCGGCCGACAGGGGTGGACAGGAGCAGCTCGGCCCGGCCCGCCGCCTCCTCGCCACGGGCGCGGAGCGCCGACACCAGGGCCGCTCCTGTGACGAGCTGGCTGAGCACGTACATCACGAGCGTGAAGAACACGTCCGACACGCGGGCGCCGGCGCCGCCGATGGTCGCGGCCAGCTCCTGGAACTGCGGGGTGTCCAACTGGGTGTCCAGCCCGCGCGCCGCCACGCCGAGCAGGGCGCCCATCAGGCCGAAACCGATCGCGAAGCCCGCGAGCGGACCCCGGTGCAGCCGGGCGGCCAGGCCGAAGGGACCGCGCAGCGCGCCGGTGGCGGGTCCTGGGCGCACGGCCACCAGGCCGCCGGCCACGTCACGCCGGGTGGACAGCACGAACGCGAACGCGGCCAGGGCCGCCACGAACACCGCGATCAGCCCCAGCACCCACCACCGGTCACCGGCGTAGGGTCTGGTCAGCCGGACCCACCCGAACGGCGTCAGCCACGCGAGCCAGCCGATGCCGCCGGCGTCGGCCAGCGAGCGCAGCGCGAACAGCAGGCCACCGACGGCGATCACGATGCCACGGGCCGCCCCGGATGACGCGGTGAGCTGCGCGGTGACGGCGGCCACGGCCGCGAACGCCCACCCGCCCGCGGCGATGGAGAGCCCGAACAGCAGCGAGGAACCCGCGGGCAGGCCGCCCGCGACCAGAGCGGGCACCGACAGCAGGCCCAGCAGCAGGTTGGCGGCCAGCACGACCGCGAGCGCGGCGGCCAGCGGGGCGTGCCGGCCGATGACGCCCGAGGACAGCAGCTCCCGCCGGCCGGTCTCCTCCTCGACCCGGGTGTGCCGGGTCATCAGCAGGATGCTGACCAGCCCGCCGATCAGCGCGAGGGACGAGCCGAGCGTCCAGGCGGTCAGGCCGCCGACGCTCGCGTCGTAGATGGGGCCGCGCATGGCCAGCTGGGCGGGGTTGCTCACCGAGGCCGCCGCGAAGGCGTCGCGGGCGGCCTGGCCGGCGTACAGGTCGGCGGTGGCGGAGGCGATGCTCGCCGGCATCAGCGCGCTGATCGCGATCCACACCGGCAGCAGCACGCGGTCCCGGCGCAGGATGAGCCTGATCAGAACCCAGGTGCCGGTCATCTCGCGGCCCCCTCGTAGTGCCGCAGGAACAGCTCCTCCAGCGTCGGCGGCTGCGTGGTCAGCGTGCGCACGCCCGCCCCGGCCAGCTCGGCGAGCACCGCGGTGAGCGCGTCGCCGTCCACCTGGCAGCGCAGCCGGGCGCCGTCCACGGTCAGGTCGTGCACGCCGGGCAGCGTCGCCAGCCCGGGCGCCGGGCCGATCAGCTCGGCCGTCACCGAGGTGCGGGTGAGGTGGCGCAGCTCGGCCAGGCTGCCGGACTCGACGGTACGGCCGGCGCGGATGATGCTGACGCGGTCGCACAGCGTCTCGACCTCCGACAGGATGTGGCTGGACAGCAGCACGGTGCGGCCGGCGCGCTTCTCCCGCAGGACGCACTCGTTGAAGACCGCCTCCATCAGCGGGTCCAGGCCCGAGGTCGGCTCGTCCAGCACCAGCAGTTCCGCGTCGGAGGCGAAGGCGGCCACCAGCGCCACCTTCTGCCGGTTGCCCTTGGAGTAGGTGCGGCACCTCTTGCGCGGGTCGAGCTCGAAGCGCTCCAGCAGCTCGGCGCGCCGCCGGGGGTCGAGGCCGCCGCGTGCCCTGCCCAGCAGGTCGATGACCTCACCGCCGGTCAGCGAGGGCCACAGGGTGACGTCGCCGGGCACGTAGGCGAGCCTTCGGTGCAGCTCTGTGGCGTCGCGCCACGGGTCGCCGCCGAGTAAGGCGATCCGGCCGCCGTCGGCGCGCATCTGACCGAGCAGGATGCGGATCGTGGTGGTCTTGCCCGCGCCGTTGGGGCCGAGGAAGCCGTGCACCTCGCCCGTCCCGACGGTGAGGTCGAGCCCGTCCAGGGCCCTGGTCCGGCCGAAGGTCTTCACCAGGCCGTCGGCGTGCACCGCGGCGGGCCCCGCTGTGGGCCCTGCGGTGTGCGCTGAGGTGTGCTCTGGGGCGCTCATTGTTGCTCCTCGAACTTCTCCAGGCCCGTCCGCGCCTGGTCGAACACCTCGCGGCCGAGGAATTCCGGGGCGATCAGGTCGAGCTGCGCCTTGCCGACGCGCAGCGCGCCCTGCGGGGCGTAGAGGTCGGTGCCGAGGGCGCGGGAGACGTGCTCGTGCAGCACCGTGATGCCCAGCTTCATCGCCGTGAGCACGGTCGCGCGGGCGCGGTGGTCGGCCTCGGAGTGCTGACCGCGGGTGAGGTGCTCCTCCGTCACGGCGACGAGTTCGTCGAACATGGCGGCGGCCGCGGGAGAGCCGTCCACGAGGGCCCGGCCGAGGTATTTCATCAGGGGTGGCGCGGTGCGGTGGACGTTCTCGATGAATTCGGGCTTGTCCAGGTTGCGGTCGGTGACGCCCACGTCGACCTGCTCGCGCAGGTAGCCGAGGACGTACTCGTCACAAGCCTGTCTCAGCGTTTCCTTGGTGCCGAAGTGATGCTGCACCAGGCCGGGCGAGACTTTCGCCGCCTCGGCTATCCCGCGGATCGTGGTGGCCTTGACCCCCTGCTCGGCGAACAACGCCATCGCGGCGTCGCGGATCCGGGCGCGCGTCGTCAGGTCCTCTTCAGATATTGGTCGCACGTCCAGAATTCTATACAAATGTATTGGATGCCATGCAAGCGTTCAGCGTACGGATCACAACTCCTTCCTGAGCGCCTCCGCGGCACGCCAGCAGTCGTGGTACGTCGAGTAGAGCGGGGTCGGCGCCAGCCGCAGGATGTCGGGATTGCGGGAGTCGGCGATCACCCCGTGGGCCCGGCTCAGCCGCCTGGACAGGCCGTCCGCGTCGGGCACCCGCAGGGAGAGCTGGCAGCCGCGGCGCTCCGGGGCGCGCGGGGTGACCACGGTGCACCAGCCGTCGAGCAGGCTCTCCAGATAGGCGGTCAGGCGGACACTGCGGGCGCGCAGCTCGGTCATGCCGACCCGGTCGAAGAGCTCGAGCGAGGTACGGACCGGGCTCATCGCGTAGATGGGCGGGTTGGAGATCTGCCAGGCGTCGGCGCTCTTGGGAGGCGCGCAGACGGGGTCCATGCGGAAACGCGTGTCCGGCTCGGTGCTCCACCAGCCCTCGAAGCGCTGGATCGAGGGGTCGTCGAGGTGGCGCTGGTGGACGAAGACGCCGCCGAGCGCGCCGGGCCCGGAGTTGAGGTACTTGTAGGTGCACCAGGCCCCGAAGTCGGGGCCCCACGCGTGCAGTTCGAGGGGGACGTTCCCGGCGGCGTGCGCCAGGTCCCAGCCGACCTTCGCGCCCGCCGCGTGGCCGGCCCGGGTGATCCGCGGGATGTCCAGCAGCTCGCCGGTCAGGTAGTTGACCCCGCCGAGCAGGACCAGCGCGACCTTGTCGCCTTCGGCGGCGAGGTAGGCCGGCGGGTCCGCCGTCGCGACCACGTCGAGGTCCGGGTCGAGGCCGTGGAAGCGCACGTGGCTGCGCACCGCGTAACGGTCGGAGGGGAACGCCGACTCCTCGATCAGGATGCGGGTGCGCTCGCCGCGCGGCCGGTAGAAGGAGACCATCAGCAGGTGCAGGTTGACCGTCAGCGTGTTCATGACGACCGTCTCCTCGGGCAGCGCGCCGACCAGCCGGGCGGCGGGCTCGGTGAGGAGCTCGTTGTAGCGCACCCAGGGGCGGCCGCCGTCCATGTGGCCCTCGACGCCGAGCGTGGCCCAGCTGTCCAGGTCGCTCAGCAGCTCGTCGCGGGTGGCCCGGGGCTGCAGCCCGAGCGAGTTCCCGGCGAAGTAGGCGCACTCCTCGTGGTTCCCGCCCTGAGCGGGCGGGATCAGGAACAGGGAGCGATGACCGGGGTCTTCGGCGTCCCGCCGCCGCGCGTCGTCTTCAGTCATGGTGCGTCTCCTCACATGTGGGTACGGGCGGACCAGAGCTCGGGGAAGACCACCCTGGCCATGCTGCGCTCCAGCCAGGCCAGGCCGTTGGAGCCACCGCTGCCCGGTTTGGCGCCCATCGACCTGCGCACCGCCGCCACATGGGCGTAGCGCCAGTCCCCGAACCGCTCGGAGACCTCGGCCAGCGCGTCGCCGAGCGCCCGCAGGCCACCCGGCGCGTCGTCGCGGTAGACCGCCACCCAGGCGCGCTCGACCGCCTCGTCCGGCTCGTACTCGGTGCCGAAGTCCCGGTCGAGCACGGTGTCCGGGAGGTCGTGGCCGTGCCGGGCGAGCAGCGCGGTGGCGGCGTCCCAGACGCTCGGCTCGGCGAACGCGCGGTGCAGGCGCTCGCTCATCGCCGCCCCCTTGAACGGCCGCAGCAGCGCCTCGTTCTTCAACCCCAGCCTGAACTCCACCAGCCGGTACATGCCCGACTGCAGCCCCGACGCCTCCCCGAGGAGGTCACGGAACCTGTTGAAGTCCGCGGGCGTCATCCAGCGCAGGCCGTTCCAGCTGGCGTTCAGGGCCTCCAGGTGCAGGGCCGTGCGGCGCAGCGCCCCGACCGCGTCCGGCACCCGGTCGGCCCGCAGCGACTCCCGGACGGAGAGCAGCTCGTAGGCGATGAGCTTGAAGTAGAGCTCCATCACCTGGGTGATCACCAGGAACGACATCTCGCCCGGAGCGTCGCTCAGCGGCCGCTGCAGGTCGTGCAGGATGTCGGTACGGACGTAGGCGTCGTAGGGGATCTCCCGCTCGAATTCCAGGGTCGGCAGCCCGCCGCTCGCCCTGGCCCGCTCGGCCCGCTCTCCGGCCGAGGTCGGACGCACCCGTCCTGTCGTTTCCATGTGTGCCGCACTCCCTTCGCTCATCGGCACCTCATGATGGTGCGGTGATACGGCCGGGAGGAATGCCAGTTCAACGGCCTTTCTCGCGAAGAGCCTCATGTCTGGTATCTATTTCGGTCATACCATTTTCAAGTGAAAGGTGGCCCTGGTGGACGCCATGGACTGGGAGCTGCTGCGTGAGCTCCAGGAGAACGCCCGGCTCTCCTTCAACGAGCTGTCGCGCCGGGTCCACCTGTCACCGCCCGCGGTGGCCGAGCGGGTCCGCCGCCTGGAGGAGACCGGGGTGATCACCGGCTATCACGCCACGGTGGATCCGGCTCGGGCCGGCTGGGCGGTGTCCGCGTTCGTACAGCTGACCTGCTACGGGCCGACCTGCGTGCTGCGCGATCCGGAGGTGCCGGCCTGGCCGGAGATCCGGGAGATCCACCGGGTCACCGGTGACGTGTGCAGCATCCTCAAGATCGCAGTGCCGTCGATGGCGGCGTTCGAGGCCCTGATCGACCGCCTGGCGGTCTACGGGAAGCCGTCGAGCACCATGATCTTCTCGAGCCCTCTCGCCCACAGGCCGGTCACCGCGGCACCCACCCGCTGAACGGCGGCTACAGGTCGACGCTGAACCCCAGCCCGCGCTCGCGGGCCACCCTGTAGGCCACCGAGGCCGCCGCGACGTCGAGCGCGGCGTGCCCGGTGGACTTGAACAGCGTCAGCTCCTCGGCCGACCGCCGCCCCGGATGCGCGCCGTCGAGCACGGCGCCGATCAGGCGGGCGTCGGCCGGGTCGGCGCCCTGCAGCTCCCAGGCGCCGGCCGGCGGCGGCTCGGTCACGGCGCCCCGCCACTCCACGAACAGCGACGCCGCCCGCAGGGTGTCGTCGCCGAACTCCGGCCCGTCGGAGCCGCCCACCGAGCTGAGGTGCGCGCCGCCGCCGAGCCAGGACCGGCGAACCACCGGCTCCCGGCTCGAGGTGCAGCAGAAGACGACGTCCGCGCCCCTGACCGCCTCCTCGACCGTGGTCGCGCTCCGGGCGGGCAGCTCCGCGACGAGGCGCTCCGCGGCGCCGCGGTCACGCGCTCCGACCACCGGCCGCACGGAATCCAGCGCGGGGTCAAGACCCGAGCCCAGGGCCGCGATGAGGCCGAGCTGGGCGCGGGCCTGCGTCCCGGTGCCGATCACGGCGACGCGGCGGGCGCCGGGCCGCGCGAGCGCGATCATGGCGGCGGTCGCGGTGGCCGCCGTGCGCAGCGCGGTGATCGTCTCGGCGTCCATGACCGCCAGCGGCCGGCCGTTCTCCTCGTCGAAGTAGGCGACGATGCCGCGGTGGGCGCCGTGCCCGCCCGCCGTGACGGCGGAGAAGACGGTCACGAGCTTGGCGGCCAGCCCGAGCTGCGGCACGTAGCCCGGCATCGCGCCCAGCAGCCCGTGCGGCGATCGGGCCGCGACGCGGGGCGGGGCGGAGGCGTCGCCGCGGCTGATGGCGACAAGAGCGGTGCGCACCGCCGCGAGGAGCGCGTCAGCCGGCAGGGCCGCCCTGGTCTGATCCCGGTCGAGGACGAGAACTCCGCTCACTGCGGTGTCAATCAAGGTCGACTCCGGGGGTCGTCGTGCCGCTCAGGGTGCCTTGCAGCTCGTCCGTGGCGGCGGTGAGGCTGTCTTTCAGCTTCGCCAGGGTGGCGTCGTCGAATTCGCTGTCGAGACCGACGATCGTCAGGGCGCAGATCGGGCGCCCGTTGCCGGTGAGCACCGCTCGGCTCAGCGAGGCGATCACTTCCTCGTTGCGCCCGCGCTCCAGCGCGAAACCGGTGCGCCGGGTCAGGTCGATGTCCTTCAGCAGCTCGGCCCGGGCGACCGTGGGGCCGCCCTGCTGCTCGGCGACGCGCAGGTAAGGGACCTGCGCGGTGTCGTCCAGCGCGGAGACCAGCGCCATGGGGCCGGCGAACTTGTGGATGGGCAGCAGCTCCCCCAGCAGGTCGGTGATCATCGCCAGCCGCGGTGGCCGCACGACGTCGATCACCCGCGCCCCTTCGGGCTCCAGGACCTGGAGGTTCACCATCATCGCCGTCTGGTCGGACAACGCCTGGAGCACCGGCCTGCTCAGGACCACGAGCGAGTTGGCGGTCGCGGCCTGGGAGAACTGCAGGACGATCGTCCCGGGCAGGTAGTGATCCTGGCTGCGCATGATCCAGCCGCGGCGGACCAGGTCGACCAGGATGCGGTAGGCGGTGGCGCGGTGCATCCCCGCCAGGTTCGCCACCTCACTGAGGCGCAGCGGGCGGTTCGCCTGGACGACGGCCTCGATGAGGTCCAGGGCTTTGTCCACGGCAGAGCTGGCCGGTCTGGGCAAGGTCCCCCTCCACGGTCGTCGACGCCATCATTCCACGCTTGACGCATGTTATCAGACGTTGCTACTGTTGCAACACTTGTTACGCTGTATGTAACAGATCGAGTCGAGACTCCCCACTCGACGAAGCTCTGGAACGGAGACCGAGCGACCCCCATGACCGACAGAGACGAACGACCGGTCGCGGGCAACGACCCGGCGCCCACCCCCTTCGCGCCCGCCGCGCCAGGAGAGGTGACGGTCTACCGCGACGCGTCGCTGATCGACGGGACCGGTGCGCCCGTCCGCCGCGGGATGGCGGTGGTGACCGACGGGCCGATGATCAAGGCGGTCCTGCCGGACGCCGAGCTGAGCTCGTCGGACCTGGACGGCGCCGAGGTCGTCGACGTGGCGGGGGCGTTCCTGCTGCCCGGCCTCATCGACACCCACCAGCACCTGTCCACCCCGCCCAACCGCGAGTGGGCCGAGGAGATGATGCGCCGCCAGCTGTACGGCGGCGTCACCGCGATCCGCGAGATGGCCGGCGACCTGCGGCAGATGGCGGACCTGGAGCGCGCCGCGCTGATCGGCGAGATCCCCGGCCCCGACGTCCACAACGCCGCGCTGATGGCCGGCCCGAGCTTCTTCGACGACCCCCGCACGTGGCAGGTGACCCGGGGCACGACGCCCGGCACCGCGCCGTGGATGCAGGCGATCGACGAGGACACCGACCTGACGCTGGCCGTCGCGCGGGCTAAGGGCACCGGAGCCGTGGCCGTCAAGGTCTACGCCGACCTCGACGGTCCGACGATCGCCCGGATCACCGCCGAGGCGCACCGGCAGGGCATGCGGGTGTGGGCGCACGCGTCGGTGTTCCCCGCCCTGCCCGGCGACGTCGTGGCGGCCGGCGTGGACGTGGTGTCACACGTCCACATGCTCGCCTACCAGCTCGCGGGCGTACGGCCCGCGACGTACCGGGGACAGCGCGCCCACCTCGCGGAGGTCTACGAGCGCTTCCTGGACGCGCCGGTGGACGCGATCGACGCGCTGCTGGGCGACATGCGGCGGCGCGGCACGATCCTCGACGCCACGGCGAGCGTGGTGGCCAGGATCCCGCTCAGCCCGCCCGGCGCGGCCGGGATGGCGCAGGACGTGCTGCGGCGGCTGATCGACCGCGCCCGGCACGTGGGCGTGGAGATCTGCGCCGGCACCGACTACGAGACCCCGCCGGGCGACCCCTACCCCTCGCTCCACGACGAGCTCGACCACCTCGTCCACGCGATGGGCCTGCCGCCCCGGGAGGCGGTCCGCGCGGCCACCCTCGCGGGGGCGGCCGCCCTGGGGCAGCGCGCCACGACGGGCAGCGTCGAGGCCGGCAAGCTGGCCAACCTGCTCGTCGTCGCCGCCGACCCGTACGAGGACATCGGCCACCTGCGCCACATCGTCACGACGGTCAAGCGCGGCCGGCGCCACGACCGCGCCGACTACGAGCGGGCCGACTACGAGCGGGCCGACCACGACCGGGCCGACCACGACCGGGCCCGCGCCGCGGGCGTCGAGGAAGGGGCGCCGGCATGAGCATCGACATCTCCGGTCACATCGTCGTCAACGCGCTCGGCGTGCTGGACAACCCGAACGCCGAGGCCGCCGGCACGCTCGTGCAGACCAGCGACCGGCTGACCATCGACGCGCGCACGCTGGCCGACGCGCACGCCTCGGGCGTGACCGCGATCAACGTCACCCTGGGCTACACGATGGGCGACTTCCCGCCCTATCAGCACACCCTGCGGGAGATCGGGACCTGGGACGCGATCATCCGCGCCCACCACGAGCACCTGGTGCGCGTCGACACGGCCGAGGACATCCCCGAGGCCAAGCGCACCGGCAAGATCGGCATCATCTACGGCTTCCAGAACGCCGCCGCGGTCGAGGACCGGCCCGAACGCGTCGCCACCTTCGCCCGCCTGGGCGTCCGGGTCATCCAGCTGACCTACAACCAGGCGAACCAGGTCGGCGACGGCTCGATGGCGCCGGGCAACCGGGGCCTGACGCCGCTCGGGCGGGAGGTCGTGGCGGCGCTCAACGAGCAGCGCGTCATGGTCGACCTGTCGCACAGCGGCGAGCGGACCTGCCTGGAGGCCGCGCGGGTGTCCGCTCAGCCCGTCTCGATCAACCACACCGGCTGCCGGGCGCTGGTCGACCTGCCGCGCAACAAGACCGACGAGGAGCTGCGGCTGGTCGCCTCGCGAGGCGGTTTCGTCGGGATCTATTTCATGCCGTTCCTCAACGCCTCCGGGCACGCCCGCGCCTCCGACGTGGTGGAGCACATCGTCCACGCCGTCAACGTGTGCGGCGAGGACCACGTGGGCATCGGCACCGACGGCACGATCACCGCCATCGACGACCTCGACGCCTACCGGGACCGGCTCGCCGAGCACGTGGCGCTGCGCCGGCAGGCCGGGGCCTCCGCGGCCGGGGAGCGCAGCGACACCTTCCCGTTCGTCGTCGACCTGCGCGGGGTCGACCAGTTCCGGGAGCTGGCGCGCCTGCTGGAGGAGCGCGGCTATTCGTCGGCCAGGATCGAGAAGATCCTCGGCCTCAACTTCTACACCTACGCAAAGGCGGTCTGGGGCGACTGACGGCCGCCGAGCCGTGACGTTTCCCCCCGCATACGGCAACAGGAGCGGGCGACGTGGACATCTACCGATTCACCGGATATCGAGCCGCAACGAGGCGGCCATGAGCGGCGTCCGCGGCCGGCGCGCGCTCATCGCGGCGACGCTGGCCACCCTCCTGCCGCTCGCGGCGTGCAGCGGCGGCAGCGGCGGCAGCGGCAGTGGCGGCACCGAGGGCACGGGCGGCGACCAGGCCGCCCGCAGGTCCGGGTCCCAGACCTTCGGCGAGCTGCCGGCGGAGTCAGGCACGCCCAAGGACGGCGGCACCATCGACATCGCGCAGCAGCCCGGAGCCGGGCCCTACTACATGCTGCCGATCGTGCCCGGCGCGTTCAACTCGACCTACGTGACCTACCAGTTCCAGCGGCTCATGTACCGGCCGCTCTACTGGTTCCCCGAAGGCGCCAGCCCCAAGGTCAACCCGGCGCTCAGCCTGGCCGAGCCGCCGGAGTTCTCCGACGGCAACAAGACGGTGACCATCAAGCTGAAGCCGGGCTACACCTGGTCAGACGGCTCCCCGGTCGAGGCCGGCGACGTGGTCTTCTTCATCGACCTGCTCAAGGCCGCGCTGCGGAAGAACGCCGCCAACTGGGGCGGCTACACGCCCGGCCAGTTCCCCGACAACGTCACCAGCGCGAAGGCGACCTCGGCGGACACCGTGACGCTGAAGCTGGAAGAGGCCTACAACCCCGAGTGGTTCACCGCCGACGAGCTGACCTCGGTCGTGCCGCTGCCGGCCAAGCAGTGGGCCAGGGCGTCGGCCGGCGGGCCGATCCTCGACGCCGGTGAGCCGAAGAACGCCGAGGCGATCTACGCCTACCTCGACAAGGCCTCCCGGGACCCGGCCGGCTTCGCCACGAACCCGCTCTGGCAGACGGTGAACGGCCCGTACCGGCTGAGCGCCTTCGACGTGACCACGAACTTCTACGCGATGACCGCCAACGAGGCGTACTCCGGCCCGCGCAAGCCCCGCATCAAGACGCTGAACTTCCGGCCGTTCACCTCCGAGACCGCGAAGTTCAACCAGCTCCTGAGCGGCAACCTGACGATGGCCACGGTGGACCAGGGCCACGTGGGGCAGGTGAAGGCGCTCAAGGCCGCCGGCTATCACGTCTACGGCGCCCCCCGCCTGGGCTTCAACTTCATCATGCTCAACTTCAAGGACACGACCGACAACGTCGACAAGATCCTCGGTCAGCTCTACGTCAGGCAGGCGCTGCAGCACCTCATCGACCAGCCCGGTTACATCGCCAGCAAGGGCATGTACAACGGCGCGGCCGCGGAGAGCTACGGCACGGCGCCGGCGAGCTCGCCGTACGCGTCGAAGAGCGTCGCCACCGCGCCGTACCCCTACGACCCGGCCGCCGCGCGCAAGCTGCTGGAGGAGCACGGGTGGAAGGTCGTGCCGAACGGCGCCACGACGTGCGAACGTCCCGGCAGCGGGCCGTCGGAGTGCGGCGAGGGGATCCCGCAGGGCCAGGCGATCAAGTTCAACCTCTTCTACCGCAGCGAGCCGCAGCTGCACAGCGCGGTCAGCACGGCGTTCTCCTCGGAGGCCCGCAAGCTGGGCATCGAGATCACGGTCGCGCCGAAGACGTTCAGCTTCCTGATCCAGAACTACAACGTGCCGGCGGCGCCCTCGAAGGCCGGTGAGTGGGCCATGTCGACCTGGGGCGGCTTCAGCACCACGCCGTACCCGACCATGACCGGGACCTTCGACTCCAAGGGCTCGGGCAACGTGGGCGCCTACAACGACCCCGAGACCGACGAGCTGATCCGCGCCTCCGTGCACGGCGAGGACCGCCGGGCCGTCCAGGCCGAGATCGAGCGGCTGCGGACCGAGCTGCCCGTGCTCTGGCTGCCGACCGCCCACACCATCTGGGCCTGGAAGGACACGCTGTCCGGCCCGCAGGAGACCTTCGCCGCCCTGCCCACCACGGTGCTGACGCCGGAGTACTGGTACCTGCGCTAGCACCACAGAACCACAGGAAGGAGGGGCAGCGTGATCCAGTTCGTGCTGCGCCGGCTGGCGACGTCGGCCATCGTGGTCCTGGGCGTCTCGGTGATCACCTTCGTCATGCTGCACGGGATGTCCGGCTCGCCCGGCCGCGCGATCCTCGGCGTGCAGGCCAGCGCGGAAGCGGTGGCCGCCTTCGACCGGGAGCACGGCTACGACCGGTCGCTGTTCGTGCAGTATTTCAGCTACCTGGGCCGGCTCCTGGAGGGCGACCTCGGCTACTCCTACAAGCTGAACCAGAGCGTGAACGCGCTGCTGGCCGAGAACGCCGGCCGGACCGCGATGCTGGCCGGCGTGGCCCTCGTCCTGGCCGTCGCCATCGCGGTGCCGCTGGGCGTCTTCCAGGCGGTCAAGCGCAACAGCATCGGCGACAACGTGCTGACCACGCTCACCTTCATCGCCTACTCGATGCCCGTCTTCCTGCTGGCGATGCTGCTGATCCAGGTCTTCGCGCTGGGGCTGGGCGTCCTGCCCGCGCAGGCCTCGCAGTCGAGCTCCACGTTCGTGATCTTCACCGAGCCCCGCGCCATGCTGCTGCCCGTGCTGACGCTGACCGGCATCACGGTGGCGCTGTACTCCCGGTACCAGCGCTCCGCGGCGCTGGACCAGCTCGCGCAGGACTACATCAGGGTGGCGCGGGCGAAAGGACTGTCGATGCGCCTGGTCCTGACCCGTCACCTGCTGCGCAACGCCTGCCTGCCGCTGGTGACCCTGATCGGCATGACGATCCCGCTGTTGCTCGCCGGCAACCTCGTGGTCGAGTCGGTCTTCAACTACCCGGGCCTGGGGCTGCTGTTCTTCAACGCCCTGAACAACCAGGACTATCCGGTCCTGCTCGGCTACACCCTGGTCGCCGCCACCCTGACCGTCCTGGGCAACCTCCTGGCCGACCTGCTCGTGGCGGTCAGCGACCCGAGGACACAACGCGCATGACCGACACAGCACCACACACGGCACCACACACGGCACCACACACGGCACCGCCTCGGGTCACCAGCGGATGGCGCCTCGCCCTGCGCTCCTTCGCGCAGAACCGGCTCGCCGTCATCGGCGTGGGCATCATCGTCCTGCTCGCCCTGTTCTGCTTCGCCGGCCCCCACCTGTACGTCACCGAGCAGATCGCCGTCGACCCGGTGAGCAGCCTGCTGCCGCCGGACGCCGTCCATCCCCTCGGCACCGACGCGCAGGGCTTCGACGTGCTCGGGCGGATCATGCTGGGCGGCCAGGCGTCGCTGCAGATCGGGCTGTTCGCGGCGCTCATCGCCACCGCGTTCGGCACGCTGTACGGGACGGTCGCGGGCCTGGCCGGCGGCATCGTGGACGGCATCATGATGCGCGTGGTCGACACGCTGCTGTCGATCCCCTTCCTGTTCGTCGTGCTCATCGCCGCGACGCAGTTCAGCTCCTCGGTCCTGTCGCTCAGCCTGATCCTGGGGGCGTTCTCCTGGCTCGCCCCCGCCCGGCTGGTCAGGGCCGAGGTCCTCTCCCTGCGCTCGCGCGGGTTCGTCGCGGCCGCGACCGTGATGGGGGCGACGAAGCCGCGGATCATCGCCAGGCACCTGATCCCGAACGCGCTGGGCGTCGTGATCGTGAACATCACCTTCCAGGTCGCCGACGCGATCATCGCGGTCTCGCTGCTGGGCTTCCTCGGGTTCGGGCTCAACTATCCCGACGTCGAATGGGGCACGCAGCTCTCCGACGGGGTGAGCCACCTGTTCGAGGGCGCCTGGTGGCTGATCTACCCGGTCGGGGGCTGCCTGGTCCTGATCGTCATGGCGTTCAACTTCGTCGGGGACGCGCTGCGCGACTCGATCGACGTACGGCTGAGGCGGCGCTGATGGCCGCCCGCACGGAAAGGGGCAAGTGATGCCCGACGGTGACGTTCTGGCCATCGAGCGCCTGTCGGCCGGCATCCGGCTGAGGAGGTCAGCGGTCGACGTCGTCAGGGCCGTGGACCTGCGGCTGCGCCCGGGCGAGACCCTCGGGCTGGTGGGCGAGTCCGGCAGCGGGAAGTCGATGACCGGCCTGTCGATCATGGGCCTGCTGCCGCCCGGCGGCCAGATCACCGAGGGCTCGATCAAGCTCGACGGCCGGGAGCTGGTCGGCCTGCCCGAACGGGAGTACCAGCGGATCCGCGGCAACGAGATCGCCATGGTCTTCCAGGATCCGATGACCTCGCTCAACCCCACCAAGACCATCGGCGAGCAGGTCGCCGAGCCGATCAGGCTGCACCTCGGCGCGAGCCCGAGGCAGGCGCGCGAGCGGGCGATCGAGATGCTCGCGCTGGTCGGCATCGCCCGCCCCGCCGAGAGGTTCGGCGACCACCCGCACCAGCTCTCCGGCGGGCTGCGGCAGCGGGTCATGATCGCCATGGCCCTGTCCTGCGAGCCGAAGGTGCTGATCGCCGACGAGCCGACGACGGCGCTGGACGTGACCGTCCAGGCCCAGGTCCTGCGGTTGCTGCACGACCTCAAGGACCGCCTCGGGATGGCCATGCTGCTGATCACCCACGACATGGGCGTGATCGCGCGCTGGGCCGACCGGGTCAGCGTCATGTACGGGGGCGGCATCGTCGAGAGCGCGCGCACCGGCGAGCTCTTCGCCGGGATGCGGCACCCGTACACACAGGCGCTGCTGGCGTGCACGCCACGGCTGACCCAGCGGCGCGAGCACACCCTCTACTCCATCCCCGGCGCCCCTCCCGACCTGGCCGACCCGCCGGCCGGCTGCCGTTTCGCCGCCCGCTGCGCGCACGCCACCGACCGCTGCGCGGGCGCGGCGCCCCCGCTCGCCGAGTCGCGCCCGGGACACCTGCTGGCCTGCTGGCACCCGGTCGACGGGCCGCTCGCGCCGGTCACCGGCCCCGCGGCGGCGACGGCGCGGGACGGTCGGGCGGCCGAGCCGGTGCTGACCGTCGACGACCTCGTCAAGGAGTACGGCGCGCCGCGCCGCTTCCCTCTGCTCGGCCCCGCGCGCAGCGTCAAGGCCGTGTCCGGGGTGTCGTTCGAGGTCCGGGCCGGCCAGACCTTCGGGCTGGTCGGCGAGAGCGGCTGCGGCAAGAGCACCCTGGCCAAGATGATCGTCGCGCTGGAGCAGCCCTCCTCGGGCAGCGTCACGGCCCTCGGCGGCAGGCTGAACGGGCTGCGCGGGCGGAGCCTGCGCCGGCATCGGCGCAACCTGCAGATGATGTTCCAGGATCCGCTGGACGCGCTCGACCCGCGCATGCGCGTCGGCGCCATCCTGCGCGAGCCGTTCGAGGCCCAGGGCATCGGCACCGCCGAGGAGCAGGTGGCGGCGATCAGGGAGCTGCTCGACGAGGTCGGGCTGCCGCACAGCGTGCTGGAGCGCCATCCGCACGAGTTCTCCGGCGGGCAGCGGCAGCGCATCGCGCTGGCCAGGGCGCTCGCGCTCAACCCGCGGGTGATCGTGGCCGACGAGCCGGTGAGCGCGCTGGACGTGTCGATCCGGTCGCAGGTGCTCAACCTGATGAAGCGGCTGCAGGCCAAGCACGAGCTCACCTATGTCGTGATTTCTCATGACCTGACGGTGGTGCGGTACATGGCGGACACCGTCGGGGTGATGTATCTCGGCAAGCTCGTCGAGATCGGGCCGGCGGATGACATCTACCTCCGTCCCGTGCACCCGTACACCGCGAGCCTGATCGCCGCGATCCCGGAGCCGGATCCTGGCGCGGGAGAGGCCGCCGATCCGGTGGAGCTCGGCTCGGAGCTGCCCAGCCCGCTCGACCCGCCCTCGGGGTGCCGCTTCCGCACCCGGTGCCCGCGGGCGCGGGCCCGGTGCGCCGAGGAGGAGCCGGCGCTGCTCGGGTTCGACCCCGGGCACGCGGCGGCCTGCCACTTCCCGCTCAGGGAGCCGCAGGACGCCGTACCGTCCCGTATGTGATCTGCCGCACTTCAGATCCTGAAACATTGCAGGATCTGAAAGTTTTTCCCTACTCTGGCATCGTGACCATTGTGGACAGCGCTGACGAACTCGGCCGGAGGGATCGGAAGAAGCTCGAGACCCGCGCAGCGCTGGAGCACGCCGCCCTGACGCTGGTGGCCGAGCGCGGCCTGGCGGCGGTCACGGTGGAGGACATCGCCGAGGCGGTGGACGTCTCCTCGCGTACGTTCTTCAACTACTTCCCGTCCAAGGAGGACGCGCTCATCGGCCCGGGCCCGGCGTCCGCCGCCGGGCTGCGCGACAGGCTGGAGGCCGTGCCCCCGGACGTACCGGTCCTGGAGGCGCTGCGGCTGCTGGCGCGGGGCGAGGCCGAGCACGTCCAGGAACAGCGCGAGCAGTGGCTGCTGCGGCTGAAGGTGTTCGAGCAGAACCCCTCGCTTCTCCCCCGGCTCGTCGCCGGCGGCACCGAGACCGAGCGCGTCGTCACGGAGGCCGTCGCCCGCCGGGCCGGTGTCGAACCCGTCACGACCGGCTATCCGGAGCTGGCCACCGCGGCGGCCCTGGCGGCCTTCCGGGTGGCGATGCTCCGGTGGAGCGCCGCGGGCGGCCGCCCGGAGCTGGTGGACCTGGTCGACGAGGCCTTCTCCCAGCTCGCCGCCGGCCTGCCCAACCCCTGACCGCCCCGGTCACGTCCTTTCCGACTGTCCCGTAAACGTTTCCGTCGAGCCGGCGTCCGCACGAATCCCGCGGAGCGCCGGCCGCTGCCCGAGAAAATCGAGGAAAGATGACATCCACCAGCGCGCAGCCCGAGCCCGTGGCCGCGGCGCCCACGTCCAGGAGAAAGGTTCTGCAGGCGCTGTCAGGGCTGATGGTGGGCATGTTCGTGTCCATCCTGGCCTCGACCGTCGTGGCCAACGCCCTGCCGCGCATCATCACCGAGCTGCGGGGCTCGCAGACCGTCTACACCTGGATCGTCACCTCCGAGCTGCTGGCCATGACGGCCACGGTGCCGCTCTGGGGCAAGATGGCCGACCTGTACAACAAGAAGCTGCTGATCCAGCTCTCGCTGGGCCTGTTCGTGGCGGGCTCGCTGATCGCGGGCCTCACCCCGAACGTGGAGGTCCTCATCGTCAGCCGCGTCGTCCAGGGCGTCGGCGCCGGCGGCATGACCGCGCTGGCCATGATCGTGATGGCCGCCATGATCCCGCCGCGTGAGCTCGGCCGCTACGCCGGCATCTTCGGCGCCGTGTTCGGCGTCGGCACCGTGGCGGGGCCGCTCATCGGCGGCGTGCTGGTGGACACCTCCTGGCTCGGCTGGCGCTGGTGCTTCCTGCTCGGCGTGCCGTTCACGATCGTGGCCATCATCCTGCTGCAGCGCACGCTCGAGCTGCCGGTGGTCCGCAAGGACGTCAAGGTCGACTACCTGGGCGCGCTGCTCATCACCGTGGGCGTGTCCACCCTGCTGATCTGGTCGTCGCTGGCGGGCAACCAGTTCGCGTGGGGCTCCTGGCAGACCGCCGTGCTCGTGAGCGCCGGCGTGCTCATCCTCGCGCTGGCCGTCTGGGTGGAGTCCCGGGCCGCCGAGCCGATCATCCCCCTGTCCCTCTTCAGGAACCGCACCGTCGCCCTCGCCACCGTGGCCAGCGTGCTGGTCGGTGTGGCCATGTTCGGCGGCACGGTCTTCCTGTCGCAGTACTTCCAGGTGGCGCTCGGCAAGTCGCCGACGGTCGCCGGCCTGATGAGCCTGCCGATGGTGTTCGGCCTGCTGATCTCCTCGACCGTAGCGGGTCAGCTCATCACCAAGTGGGGCCGCTGGAAGGGCTTCCTGGTGGCCGGCGGCGTCGTCATGCTCGGCGGGATGGGCCTGCTCAGCACCATCGACGGGCAGACCGGCACGGTGCTGCTGGGCGCCTACATGGCGGTGCTCGGCATCGGCGTCGGCATGCTCATGCAGAACCTGGTCCTGGCCGCCCAGAACGACGTGCCCGCCCACGACCTGGGCGCCACCACCTCGGCGCTGACCTTCTTCCGCAGCATGGGCGGCGCCGTCGGCGTCAGCGCCCTGGGCGCGGTGCTGGCCAACCGGATCACCACGCTCATGACCGAGAAGCTCGGCCCGATGGCCGCCGCGGGCGGCGGGGGCGGCGACTCGCACGCCGTACCCGACATCTCCAAGCTGCCCGCTCCCGTCGTCCGCGTCATCCAGGACGTGTACGCGACCGCGACCGCCGAGCTGTTCCTCATCGGCGTCCCGCTCACCGCGCTCGCGCTGGTGGCGGTGCTGTTCATCAAGGAGAAGCCGCTCAACACGCTGTCGGGCGAGGAGCGCCTGGCCCAGGAGCGCGCCGCGGCCGCCAGCCACTGATCGGCCCGGCGGGCCGACGTCGTCCATCCCCAGCGACATCGGCCCCCCCCCCCCCCGCCACCGGACCGGCCGGCCGCTGCGGCCGGACATCGGGAGCGCCAGGTTCCGCATGGCTGCGGTTTCGGCGACATTTCCGGGCCTGGCCGAATACCGTGGCTCATTGACGATCAGCCAAGCCAGCAAGCCTTCCGGAGTCTCTTCTTGCGCACCGCAGCGGCAATCCTGTCTTTCGTGCTCGCCATCACCATCCTGCCCGTCCAGCCGGCCACCGCCGCGGCGCTGCCGGGCGGCAAGACCACCTATGTCATCTCGCAGGGCCATCTGAAGGCCGCCTCCCAGCAGAACTGGGTACGCCTGGGCAACTACCGCTTCGCCGCCGACGGCACGGTACGGGCCGCCCTGTACCTGTGGTGGCAGCGTCACCCCCAGGCCCGGCAGCGCACCGGCACCGTCCCCGACCCGAGCTGCACCACCAAGGCGGGCGGTTCCCAATCGCGGCCCCGTGCCTGCGAGGTGCTCACCGCCGGGGGCTTCACCGGCGCCCCCGACGAGACCCGCACCGGGACGTACACCGTGGCGGGCAACGTGCTCACCATCCGGTGGAAGATCGCCCAGACGTGGACGGAACAGTGGTACGTGCGGTCCTCCCCCGACGGCAAGCTGGCCCGCCTGGACCTCAAGCGGAGCACGCTGGCCACGCACGGGTACGGCTACGGCAGCAACGCCGCGGTCGGCACGCGGCGCGCGATGAGCTCGGTGAAGGCGTTCCCCGGCTCGCTCAGGCAGGACCTGACGAGCTGGGCGAGCGGCAAGCTCGTCACCTCCGGCGACCAGCCGTTCGGCCACTCGGCCTTCCGCGCCTGCGCCGCCACCACCTCGTGCCTGACCTACCTGCAACCGTCCTCGCGCGGCGCCTGCCAGAAGTCGGGTGGCTGCCCCAAGTACGGCGGCGGAACGCGCCCCAACATCAGCTCCATCCAGTACTACCTGACGATGATCTCCAAGTCCGACCGCCGCGACACGCTCTGGCACTGGTGCACGTGCCTGGCGATGGAGCGCCGTGAGTTCTGCTACACCGGCAACTCCCACGTCAAACCGCTCATGCAGATCATCGACGACGCGGGCGCCTTCCGCGGCTGGGTCGGCGCGGAGGCCTCCTTCTCGACCGGCTCCCGGGCGACGGACATGCTGGCGGTGCTGCGCATCTCCGACTTCCGCTGACCGGCCGGGCGGCGGCCCCGGCGGCCGCCGCCCGAGGTGGCCTTCCGGGCCTGCTTCCCGGAGCCGGATCAGCCCTCGCGTGTCCAGGCGGGCGTGATCCGCACCTCGCGGAGTCGCCAGCCCGCCGGCGTCCGCACGACGGTGGAGGTCATCCGCAGGCCGCCGGTGAAGTGGGGGGCTTGACCATCGCGGTAGTAGTACACCAGCGAGTTCGCCGAGGCGGCCGCCCGGTCCCCGTCGAGGTCAACCAGCAGGTCAGTGGTCGTGTGCTGGGTGTGCTGCCCCTCGACCTCACCCTGTCGCATGAAGCTGACGACCTTGTCGATGCCGTGGAGCTCACCCCCGCGCGGCGAGTGCACCGCCACGTCGTCGGCGAAGACGGTGTCCGCTTCCTCCCACCGCTGCTCGTCGAGCAGGCGCGCGAAGCGGGTGAACAGGTCGGCGATCTCGATACGGTCGGCGATCAAAGTATCCGTGAACATGACATTCCTCTTTCGTTGGCGTCTCCAACATTGGCAACGCCAACTATACAGAAAATCATTGGATTCGCCAACGATGTAGGGTGACTGCCGTGGAAGAGACTCCCGCACGCCTGACCGCGAAGCCGAGCTGGCTGCTCACCCAGCTGGCGATGCACGCCCACCGCCTGGCGTCCGACGGCTTCGCCGAGGCGGGCGCGCGCGGCTACCACTACCGGATCCTGGCCGCGCTCGACGAGTTCGGGGTGGCCAGCCAGGCCGAGCTCGGCCGCCGGTGCAACATGGACCGCAGCGACGTCGTGGCGGCCATCAACGAACTGGCCGGGCAGGGTCTCGTCGAGCGCACGCCCGACCCCGGCGACCGCAGGCGCAACATGGTCTCCCTCACCGAGGCGGGCGACCGGCAACTGGGACGCCTCGACCGGGCGCTCGACAGGGTGCAGGACGACCTGCTCGGACCACTCCCGGCCGAGGACCGTCAGACCTTGACCCGCCTGCTCACCCGGCTGCTCACCCACCACCAACAGGGCTGAGCACGCCACAGTTCATATCAACTGAGACCGTATCGGATGAAATGGTGTTCGGTAGCATGTCCCCATGACCACCGACGTTCCTCACCAGGCCACCACCTCGCGCGCGACCGACCGCCCCGGGGACACCTCACCTTTCGCCCTCGGCCTGCTGCTGCGCCAGGCACACTGGCGCGCGGCCGCGGTGATGACGGAGGCGCTTCGGCCGCTCGGCATCGAGCTCCGGCATTTCGCCGTGCTGATCGTCCTGATGGACCGCGGGCCCACGGTGCAGCGGGACCTGGCGGCGGCAACGGGGTCGGACAAGGCCGGCGTCATGCGGGTCGTGGACGACCTGGAGCGCAAGGGGCTGGCCGTCCGCAAGACCGTTCCGGGGGACCGGCGGGTGCGGGTGGTCGAGATCACACCTCAGGGCGTCGAGCTTTTCGACGCGGCCCATGTGGCGGCGGAGTCGCCGGCCGAGCGCCTGGTCGCCGGCCTGGAGCCCGGTGAGACCGAGCGGCTGAAGGAGTTGCTGACCCGGATCGCCTATCCCGCGGGCGGCGAGGCGTAGGCCCGGCCGCGCACCCGTGTCGTCACTGTGCGGGATTCCCATGTCCCGAAATCGTATTGAATGAGACCGTATCGTCTGATACGATAATGAATGTAACGAAACTAGACACGCCGAGCAGGCAAGGAGGTAAAGATCATGGATGTCTACGAGGCAGTCACGAGCCGACGGGCGGTGCGCGGATTCACCGGCCAGCCCGTCCCGATGGAGGTGCTGAAGCGCGTGCTGTCAGCCGCGGCCTGGGCGCCGTCCGGGTCGAACCTCCAGCCGTGGCACGTCTACGTGGTGACCGGCGAGCCGCTCGCCGAGATCAAGCGGCGCGCCGGCGAGCGCCTGGCCTCGGGTGATCCCTGGGACGAGCGCGAGTACGAGATGTACCCGGCCGCGCTGAAGTCCCCGTACCGTGAGCGCCGATCCGCCTTCGGGCGGGAGCGCTACGGCGCGCTCGGGATCGCGCGCGACGACTGGGAGGCGCGCCAGAGGGCCGCGGCCGAGAACTGGCAGTGCTTCGGGGCGCCGGTCGCCCTGTTCTGCTACATCGACCGCGACATGGGCCCGCCCCAGTGGGCCGACCTCGGCATCTACCTGCAGACCGTCATGCTGCTGCTGCGCGCCGAAGGGCTGCACAGCTGCCCGCAGATGGCATGGTCGGTGTACCGCAACACCGTCTCGGAGGTCCTGCGCCCTCCGGACGAGCTCATCCTCTTCTGCGGCATGTCGATCGGGTTCGAGGACGTCTCGGTGCACCACCCCCGTACGGGCCGCGCGCCGCTCGATGAGACGGTCACGTTCGTCGGGGGTGCCGGTCCTGCGGCCGGGGCGCCGCCCTTCCGGGTCGGCTGCCGCCGCCCGGTGGCGGCCATGCGCTCGACCGGCCGGGCGCTGCGCAGAGGCAGCTCCCGTACGCCGCTGCGGTGGATCCACCCGAACAAGGAGCGCATCCACTCCAGCGGGCCGCACTGGACCGTGGTCCAGGCCCGGCGGACGTCCCCGCCTTCGTGCGCCGAACGGCACACGGCGGCGAGTGACCCGCCACAGCGCCGTGACCGCGGCTGACGACGCCCGGCCAAGGGCACCACATCACCTCACGTGGAGAGACATGACCAGCCAGTTCCGCCTCGGCGGTGACCTGATGATCGACCGGCTCGGCTTCGGCGCCATGCGCCTGCTCCAGGGCGGCCCCGGCGGGCCCGGGCGCGACCCCGGGGCCGCCGGCGCCGTCCTGCGCCGCGCCGTCGAGCTCGGTGTCGACCACATCGACACCGCCCACTTCTATCGCAACGAGGACGGGTCGGTGAGCGCCAACACCGTGATCCGCGAAGCCCTGTCCCCGCGTCCGGACAACCTGGTCATCGCCACCAAGGTCGGCCCGGTCTTCGGCCCGGGCGGCCCGCGCCAGGCCACCGCCGCGGAGCTCCGGCCCCAGGTCGAAGCCAACCTGGAAAGCCTCGGCCTGGACCGCCTGGACCTGGTCTATCTGCGCATCGGGAAGTCCGAACCGCCGCACGGCCAGTCGCTGGCCGAGCGCTTCGAGGCGCTCGCCGCGCTGCGCGAGGAGGGCCTGATCCGCCATCTGGGCATCAGCAACGTCGATGCCGCCCATCTCGCCGAGGCCCGTGCGATCGCTCCTGTCGCGGCCGTCCAGAACCACTTCCACCTCGCCAACCGCGCCGAGACGGCCGTCCTGGACGCCTGTACGGAGGCCGGCATCGCCTTCGTGCCCTTCTTCCCGCTCGGCGGCGGCCGGGCCGACATGGACGACCCCGGCTTGGTCAAGGTCGCCGGACGGCACGGCGCCACCGCCCACCAGGTCGCCCTGGCCTGGCTGCTGGCCCTGTCGCCGGTGGTCCTGGCCATCCCGGGCACCGGTTCCGTGGCTCACCTGGAGGAGAACCTGGCCGCCCGGTCGATCGGTCTCACCGAGGAGGACCTCGCCGACCTCGCCTGATCGCACCCGCGGGCCCACTTCCGCGCGGAGCGGTCCCCGAGCCGGCATGGCCGCCCGAGCCGGGCGCCACTGCGGAATCTCCCACGTAGGGCCTCCTGGCAGCTGCCCGGACCAAGTCGGCCGCCCTTGAGCAACGAATCCGCATGAGGCGCCGTAGTGAGAGAGGACGGACCATGAGGGTTACCAGTCATCGGAGATCGGCCTCCTCGGCCCTCAACGGCTTCGAGCGGGCGCACTCCTCGCCGTCGAGCCGCCCGCCGGTGGGCTTGCACGCCCTCCCCCGTCCCGTGGCGGTGGTGGTCGGCGGCGGCGGGGTGCTCGGGGCCGCGCAGGTGGGTATCGGGTACGCGTTGGAGCAGCGGGGATTCGTCCCCGACCTGATCGTCGGGACGTCGGTGGGCGCCCTCAACGGAGCGATCGCGGCCGCCCATCCCGGCAAGGCCGCGCCGTGGCTGGATCTCGTCTGGACCCACGCGCGCCGCCGTCAGGTGTTCCCGTTCGGCTACCTGCCCTCGCGGGCCAGCGTCTTCGGCGATCGGGGCCTGCGCCGGCTGATCGCCGGGGCCGCGCTGCCGTCGCGGATCGAGGACCTGGCGGTCCCCTTCACGGCGGTGGCCATGGATCTGGCCACCGGCGCTCAGGTGCTGCTCGACCGCGGGGACCTCGAGTCCGCGCTGCTGGCCAGCGCGGCCATTCCCGGCATCCTGCCTCCGGTGGAGCGGGAGGGCCGGACGCTCGTCGACGGCGGCGTGATCGCCTTCGTCCCGGTACGGGCGGCGCTGCAGGCAGGAGCGGCCAGCGTGGTCGTGCTGTCGACCGGTCAGACGAGCTCGCCGCCGCGCCCGGCCGGCCCGCCCCGGTGGCCCGGCGGGGTCGCCGCCCGGGCCGGGCTGCTGCTGTTGCGGCATCAGATCGAGCGCGACCTGGACGAGGTGTCCGAACGGATCCCGACCGTCGTGCTGCCCACCGGCGTCGAGAGCTGGCCCGCCCCGTGGGACTTCCGCCATTCCCGGCGGCTGATCCACACCGCCTCGCTCACGGCGGGCCGCTTTCTCGACGGGCTGCGCATCAACGGGCCCGGGCTGTACCGGGCCGAGAGCCCTCCGGCGGCGCCGGCCGTCGTGGGCAGGGCACGAACCGCCGTATGGGAGGTCGGCCGATGAGCACCATCTCATTCCTCAACATCGCCATGCACGGGCACATCAACCCGACCCTGCCGGTCGTGGCCGAGCTCGTCCGTCGCGGGCACACGGTCACCTATCACACCTCGCCCGCGTTCGCGCGGGAGATCGAGGCCGCCGGTGCGACCGTGTGCCGCTACCCCGGGGGTGACCAGCCGCTGCCCGATCCCCCGCTGCCGGTGACGATGCTGGACGGGCTCGCGCGCACCGCCGTCGGCCTGCTGCCCGCCGTGCTGGCCGATCTGCGGCGGATCCGGCCCGACCTGATCGTGCACGGCGCCGCCTGCCCCTGGGGTGCGGTCGCCGCCCGCGAGCTCGGGGTGCCGGCGGCGGCGGCGTACACCACGTTCGCGTTCAACCACTACGCGCCGAGCCCCACCCGCGCCTCGTGGGAGCTGCTGGCCACGGCGGCGACCCGGCCCCGCACCGTCCAGGGCTACCTGCGGGCGCGGCGGGAGCTGTCGCGCCGCTACGACACCCACGGGTTGCCGCTGATCGACCTGGCGAACGTGCGCCAGCCGCTCAACCTGGTCTTCACCTCGCGCGTGTTCCAGCCCGGCGCCGACGCCTTCGACGGGTCCTACCGGTTCGTCGGCCCGAGCCTGGGCGCCCGTCCGCCCGACCCGTCGTTTCCGGCCGATCGCCTGCGCGATCCGGTGCTGTACGCCTCGCTGGGCACCGTGTTCAACGCCGGCCCTGAGCTGCTGCGCACCTTCGCCACCGCGCTGGCCCCGCTGGCCGGCACCGTGGTCATCTCCACCGGGCACACCGACCCGGCCGCGCTGGAACCGCTGCCGGCCAACGTGCTCGCCCGCCGCTGCGTACCGCAACCGGAGGTGCTGGCCCGCGCGGCGCTGTTCGTCACGCACGGGGGGATGAACAGCGTGAACGAGGCCATGCACGCCGGGGTCCCGATGCTGGTGATCCCGCAGGGCGCCGATCAGCCGCTGGTGGCCCGGCGGGTCGTCGAGCTCGGCACCGGCCTGTCCCTGCGCACCCAGGACGCCACCGCCGAAGCGGTGAACGCCCTCGCCCGGCGCCTGCTCGACGAGCCGCGCTTCCGCACCGCGGCCGCCACCATGCGGCTCGCCCAGCGGGAGGCAGGCGGCTACCTGCGCGCCACCGACGAACTCGAGAGCTACCTGTACCAGGCCGGCCGGCCGGCAGTGCCCCAGGAGTGCTGAGCGATGTCACCCCTCGTTGCCGTCGTGCTGCTGCTGGCCGGGCTGTCGGAGTCCGCCGGCCGGATCCTGCCCCTGATCGCTCGCCGGCCCAGCGTGTCGCGATCCCATGCGATCCGGCTGCTGCTGATCGGGGCCGTGGTCGAGGCCTCGGTGTTCGCGCTGTGGCCACAGACCGCCTGGACCCTCGCCGAGCTGGCCCTGTCCGCTCCGGTGTCCGGCGTGGCCGCGCTCACCTGGACCCCCGGCCTGGCCGCCCCGCTCGTGTGCGCCGCCGTCCTCGCCTTCCCGCTGCTCGGTCCCCTGCTGCACCTGCTGCTCCTGGTAGGGGTCGGGGCCGGCCTCGTCACCCCGCTCGCCACGACGACGGGGCTGGACTGGTGGCCCGCGGCAGGCTGCGTGACCATCGCCGGAGTCGGGCTCGGCCTCGCCGTCGAGGCCGTGCGGCGCCTGGTCATGAAGATCAGCACCACCCGGTGGCGGGAGCTGCTCGCATGATCGATTTCCCGCTCCTGGCCCTGGTGCTCGGCCCGGTCCTGCTCGCCGAGGCCCTGCTGGCCCGCTACGAGGTGCTCGTCTACACCGCCGGCTGGCGCAGGCCCACCACCGAGCTGCCCCACGGCATGCCCTACGCCCGAGGCGCGGACCCCGACCGGCCGCCGGAGGCGTACCTCGTCTACCTGGACGGCATCGGCAAGCGCCGCTTCCGCGACACCCGCGACGGCGGCCAGCTGGTCAGCGCCCTGATCGCCGCGGCGCCGGAGCTACGCGTGCTCGGCCAGGTGCAGCCCTACTCGCCGCTGGCCGACCCGCTCGTCAACCGGCCCGTGTGGGAATGGCTGCGCCACCACATCGCCATCGTGCTGTTCCTGCACAACGTCATGCAGATCTTCGTCGCCGCCGACCACCGCTACCGCCCCCTGTACAACCGGGCCGTCGGCGCCCAGATCGCCGAGCAGCTGCGCCGGGCCGGCTACCAGCCCGGCAGCGGCATCCCGGTCGTGCTGCTCAGCTACAGCGGCGGCGCCCAGGTCGCCACCGGCGCGGTGACCGAACTGCACACCCGGCTGCACGCCCCGCTCCTGCTGGTCACCATCGGCGGCTTCCACAACGGCGCCAACGACCTCACCCACGCCCGCCACCTCCACCAGCTCACCAGCGCCCACGACCAGATCGAACGGCTCTCCACCTGGATCTTCCCGCAACGCTGGCCACTGTTCCGCGGCAGCGGATGGAACCGGGCCATCCGCGCCGGAAAGGTCACCGTGCACCGGCTCGACCCGGCCACCCACGTGGGGCAGCGCAGCTACATCAACCCCGAGGCGCTGCTGCCCGACGGCCGCAGCCACCTCGACCGCACCACCGACACGGTGATCGCCCTCATCCGGGCCCACCGGGTCACGCCGGAGCGCCAGCCTCGACCGTCGTGATCGCCGTCCGGAACGGGGACGCCGAGCCGAGGCGATGACGGCGTGCCCCGTTCCGGGCCCCCCGCGCGCGTGGGCGTCATCGCGGGGTGGAGGTGTCGTAGGCGGCCCGGGCGCGCGTGACGGCGGCGCGGTGGCGTTCGGCCCACTCGGTGAGCCCCGCCAGATGGTCGTAGAGCTCGCGGGCCATGTCGGTGGCGGTGTATTCGACCTTGGGCGGCACCGTGGGGTGGACGGTCCGGGTCAGCAGGCCGTCCCGCTCGAGGTTGCGCAGTGTCAGGGTGAGCATGCGCCGGCTGATGCCGTTGATCGAGCGCTCCAGCTCGGTGAAGCGTACCGGCCCGCGGGTGGCCTCCATCAGGATGCCGATGCTCCATTTGCCGCTCACCCGGTTGAGCACCTCCAGGACCGTGCACGCCTCCGAGGCGCCGGCCTGCTCGGTCACACAGGTGTTCCGCTGTGACATGAAAG
Source organism: Nonomuraea sp. KM90 (assembly GCF_052246675.1). Classification (NCBI taxonomy): domain Bacteria; kingdom Bacillati; phylum Actinomycetota; class Actinomycetes; order Streptosporangiales; family Streptosporangiaceae; genus Nonomuraea; species Nonomuraea sp. KM90. The sequence continues at coordinate 59,934 of NZ_JBQQCB010000031.1, forward strand.
TGCCTTCTTCCGCTGGAGCGCTCGGTCACCGATCATGGCCACGGTAACAAAAGGTGCCCTAAAGGGTTCACCGGTGGACGTTCGACGAAGAGGCCGACCATGACGATCACGTTCGACGACAAGACGCGCACGCTTCTCGACGGCAGGAACTTCGCCACCGTCGCGACCCTGAACCCCGACGGCGGCCCCCAGACGTCGGTCGTGTGGGTCCTGCGCGAAGGCGACACGGTGCTGTTCTCCAGCACGGCCGGCCGACGCAAGACCCGCAACCTCACCCGGGACCCGCGGATCAGCCTGACCGTCTTCGACACCAGTGATCCGTACCAGTCCGTGGAGATCCGCGGCACCGCCGAAGTGGTCGAGGACCACGACCGGGCGGTCCAGCTCGCGGTCTCGCACAAGTATCTGGGCCAGGACCCGCCGGCGGACCACGAGGGCACGGTACGAGTGGTCGTCCGCGTCATCCCTGACAAGATCCACGGTTTCCCGGCCTAGGAACCCGCGCCGGCCGAGTGGTGGTGCGGTGGGCGCCCGCGCTTTCCGGGCGCGTTCTGGCCGGGCCGCGGAATGCCGGCCTGAATGCGGTGGTGCCGGAAATGAAAATTTCACCGGTCCCGCCCATGTCATGGACCGGTCTGCCGCCCGGCCCTTCGCTGGTGGCGGCCGGAACGGCATTCAGGGCGCAAAACCGCGGCGCGGTTTAACGTCCAGCCGGAATCGCGGCGTTTATTGGCCGCCTGGACCGGCTGCTCATTTCCGCAAATAATCGCCGAGCGTCACTCGTACACGCCAGGAAAGAAACCCAGGAAAGAAACGAGGTGCGACTTGGCAGCACGTTCCGGAGTACGCCGCGCGACGAGGTCGATCGCCGTCGCCATCGCGGCGCTCGCCACCGCTCTCCTGCCCCTCGGCGCCGCGCATGCGGCGTACGGCCCGGACCAGCCGGTCTACATCCAGGTGAACGCGACGGACCCCTACAACACGGGGCTGGCCCGGCTGGAGGGCACGGTGGCGTTCGACGACGGGGACACGATGTTCCGGTATTCGCTGCGGTTGTGCTGGCTGCACGCCTACCCCGCGCCCAACCTCAGCATCGTCGTCAACGGCACGACCCAGCTTTGGCCGGCCTCCACCGGCTCGACGACCACCCCGGGCTGCCAGCAGACGTCCCTGTACGCCGCGGAGGTGAACCACGGCGGCGCCGTCGGCAACGTCCGCTTCGACGTGACCGGCGGCTGGTTCTATCCCGGCAACCAGTACAACACGCGCACCAAGTCGTACACCGTGGACAATCCCTACACCTGACCGCACAGCACGCCGGAGGGGAGCGCCGCCGCGCTCCCCTCACGGGATCAGGAGCGAGACGCCCGCGGGCAGGCCCCTGACGCGTGCCGTGCCCGACCGCTCGACCGTCACGTCCACGGGAGCCCCGGCCACGCGCAGCCCGCGCACCGTCAGCGCGCCCAGGGGCGCGCCGGGCAGCGGGCGGATGGCCGCGCGGCCTGCGGGGACGTCCGGGTACAGCCCGACGGCGGCGTGGAGGACCGCGATGGCCGCCGCCGCCGACCACGCCTGGGGGCGGCAGGCCGCGGGGTACGGCACGGGGCGCCCCATGAGCGTGCGGTCGTCGCCGGCGTGGAGTTCGGGCAGGCGGTAGCCGAAGGTCTCGGCGGCCGAGAGGAGCCCCTCGGCCAGGTCGGCGGCCAGGTCAGCGGCGGGGCTGTCGGCGGGCCCGCCGTGGCCCGAGCGGGCGAGGCCGGAGATGACGATGGCGGTGTCGTGCGTCCAGACGGAGCCGCAGTGGTAGGAGAGCGGGCTGAAGCCGGCGTCGGCGGTGGACATCGTACGGAGGCCGAAACCGCCGGACATGGCCGGACTTTTCAGTGTCTGGACGATCCGGAGTTCCTCGGCCGACGTGAGCAGGCCGGTGCCGAGGAGGTGCCCGATGTTGCTGGTCAGCGCGTCCACCGGGCGTTTGTCGCGGTCGAGGGCGAGCGCCGGGTATCCGCCGTCCACCCAGAACCGCTCGCGGAACCGCTCGGCCAGCCCGCCCGCGTAGTCGCGCCACCGCTCGGCGCCCGGCCTGCCGTACGCCTCCAGCAGCGCCGCCCCCGCCATGGCCGCCTCGTACGCGTACCCCTGGACCTCGACCAGGGCGATGGGCGGCTCGGCGCGGGTGCCGTCGTGGAAGCGCACGGCGTCGCCTGAGTCCTTCCAGCCCTGGTTGGCCAGGCCGCTGCCGCTGGTGTCGATGTATTCCAGGAAGCCGTCGCCGTCGGCGTCGCCGTGATCGGCGAGCCAGCCCAGCGCCGCCTCCAGCGGGGGCAGCAGCGCGGCCACCTCGGCCTCGGGCATGCCCCAGCGCCAGGCGTCGTGCAGCAGGGCGATCCAGAGCGGGGTGGCGTCGATGGTGCCGTAGTAGGCGGCGGGCAGGCGCAGCTCGTTGCCCTCGACGGCGAACTCGTGGCGGCGCAGCTCGTGCATGATCTTGCCGGGGGCCTCGCCGGAGGCGGCGTCCACCTTGCTCCCCTGGCGGCGGGCCAGGACGCGCAGGGTGCCCGCGGCCGGCCCGGTGCCGAGCGGGAGCAGCATGCGGGCGGCCCAGATGCTGTCGCGGCCGAAGAGTGTCAGGAACCAGGGCACGCCCGCGCCCAGGAACGTGTCCCCCGGCGCCGCCGTCTCGGTCAGCCGCAGCGACTCCAGGTCGTCGAGGGACTGGCGGGCCAGGCGTACCAGGCGGGCGTCGTCGGCCTCGACCTCGGGCCTGCTCCACTCCCGCGGGCCGGCCGGCGCCGCCACCACCGCCTTGGGGTCCGCCACGGAGGCGCCCCACCGCAACGTGACGCGCTCTCCTGGCGCCACCGTCACCTCCCGCCGCAACGCGGCGCCGGCGACCTCGAAGTCCGGCCCGGCGGCGGCGACGCGGATGCCGCCGGCCTGCCAGGTCAGCTCGCCGCCGCCCGCGGCGGGCGGGACCGGGGTGGCGGCGCCGCCCGACTTCACCACCTCGATGGGCGCGAAGTCGCAGCTCAGCTCGATGGTGACGGTGCAGGTGAAGGGGGCGGCCGCCGTGGAGGCGATCGTGAGCTCCTCCTCCATCGCGCCCGGCGTGACGCGGCGCACGCGGTCGATCCGCACCGTCGGGTCGGGGCCGGGGTCACCGAGCCAGCGGGCCAGCGAGACGAAGCGGGAGACCCCGGGACCCGGTACGGCGTGGCCGACCGGCTCGGGCTCGCGGCCGTCGATCCGCAGCCCGGCCTGGGAGAGCACCCGCGCGTCGGCGTGGAAGAGCCCCTGCACCCCGGCGGGCCTGATCTGGCCGTCGGCGCCGCTCAGCGCGGTCGTCGGGGCCAGGACGGTGCTGACCAGGTCGTGCAGCAGCGGTTGCAGGCGGTGGTCCGGCACGTGTGAGGCCCCCTTGACACTCCGTTAACTTGAACGATCTAATCCTGTCATACGCCTTTTGGATCGATCAAACTATTAGAAAGGCCATATATGGCGGCGAAGGTGACGATCGCCGATGTGGCGCGGCACGCCAACGTGTCCCGCCAGACCGTGTCGAACGTGCTGAACTCCCCCGAAGTGGTCAAGGAGGAGACCCGGCAGCGGGTGCTGGCCGCCGTCGAGGCCCTTGGCTACCGGGTGAGCGCCGCCGCCAGGCAGATGCGTACCGGCAGGTCGCGGCTCCTGGCCACCCGGATAGAGACGACCCAGGACGGCATGAACGTCTTCGACCGCTTCCTGCACGGCCTCACCGAGTCGGCGGCCGGGTCCGGCTACCGCGTGCTGCTCTACACCGCCACCGACGACCAGTCCGAGATCGCCGCGTTCGACCAGCTCCTGGGCGAGTTCGAGCCCGACGGGTTCGTGCTGACCAGCACCCACCACGGCGACGCGCGGACCTCCTGGCTGGCCGAGCGGGACCTGCCGTTCGTCACCTTCGGCCGGCCGTGGGGCACCTCGGAGGCCGGTCACCCCTGGGTGGACGTGGACGGCGCCGCCGGGACCGAGGCGGCCACCCGCCACCTCCTCGACGGCGGGCACCGCCGGATCGGCTTCCTCGGCTGGGAGACCGGCTCCGGCGTCGGCGACGACCGCAAGTCCGGCTGGTCCAGGACGCTGGCCGCCGGAGGGCTCGACACCGACCTGGCCATGGAGACCGACGGCACCCCGGCCCAAGGGCAGGCGGGCGCGCGGGAGCTGGTGGAGCGCGGGGCGACGGCCCTGGTCTGCGTCAGCGACTCGGTGGCCCTCGGAGCCCTGCAGGTCACCCCCTCCGTCGTGGGGTTCGACGACACCCCGGTGGCCGCCGCCATCGGGCTCACCACCCTCGGCCAGCCCCTCGCCGAGGCCGCCGCGCGCTGCGTGGAGCTGCTGACCGACCGCCTCTCGGGCCGCCCCACCGCGCCGCACGTGCTGCTCACTCCCACCCTGGTCATCCGAAAGGACCCCTGATCATGAAAAGCCTCGCGATCCCCGCGGCAGCCGCCGTACTCATGTCCGCGACGGCCTGCGGCAGCGGCTTCGACGACCAGCAGGCCGCGCCGCAACAGCAGAGCAGCGGCCCGGCCGCGCTCCAGGTCCTGATGGCCTCCTCCGGGGACGCCGAGACGAACGCGGTCAAGCAGGCGGCCGAGAGCTGGGCCAAGGCCAGCGGCAACACCGCCACCGTCACCCCGGCCCAGGACATCCACCAGCAGCTCGGCCAGGCGTTCGCGGGCAGCAACCCGCCGGACGTGTTCTACGTCGACGCCGCCCGCTTCGCCGACTACGCCAGCGTCGGCGCCCTGGAGCCGTACGGGGACAAGATCTCCGACAGCCAGGACTTCTATCCGAGCCTGCGCGAGACGTTCACCTACGACGGGAAGTTCTACTGCGCGCCCAAGGACTTCTCCACGCTCGCCCTGGTCGTCAACGACGAGCTGTGGAAGAAGAACGGGCTCACCGACGACGACCTGCCCACCACCTGGGACGAGCTCACGGCCGTCACCAAGAGGATCAAGGGCGTGACGCCGCTGACGTTCGGCGACAGCCGTGACCGGCTCGGCGTCTTCATGGTGCAGGCCGGCGGCTGGATCACCAGCGAGGACGGCAAGCAGGCCACCGGCGACAGCCCGGAGAACCTGGCCGCCCTGGAGTACGTCAAGGGCCTGCTCACCGGCAAGCAGGCCCAGTACGCCAAGGCGCTCGACGCCGAGTGGGGCGGCGAGGCGTTCGGCAAGGGCAAGGCCGCGATGACCATCGAGGGCAACTGGATCAAGGGCGCGCTGCGGGCCGACTATCCCGACGTGAAGTTCTCCGTCCACGAGCTGCCCGCCGGCCCCGAGGGCAAGGGCACGCTCTCCTTCACCCAATGCTGGGGCATCGCCGCCAAGTCCAAGAACAAGGCCGCGGCCATCGACTTCGTGGAGGCGATGACCAAGACCGACCAGCAGCTCGCCTTCGCCGAGGCGTTCGGCGTCATGCCGTCGCGGCAGGCGGCCAAGGAGGCCTACCTCAAGGAGTTCCCGGCCGACGCCGCCTTCGTCAACGGCGTCGAGTACGCGCAGGGCCCGGTGAACGCCCCCAAGATGGACAGCGTCCTGTCCGACTTCGACACCGGGCTGCAGCAGCTGGCCACCCAGGATCCCAAGACGATCCTGGCCAGGCTGCAGAAGAACACCCAGAGCGCGCTCGGCTGACATCATGCGCAGCCGTACCAGGGAGAACCTCGCGGGATGGCTGTTCGTGGCGCCGGTGGTGGTGATCCTCGGGCTGTTCCTGCTGCTGCCCATCCTGATGGCGCTCTGGGTGAGCCTGACGGGATGGAACGGGCAGGGCAGCCCCTTCCGCGGCGGCGTGCCGTTCGTGGGCGGGGAGAACTACGCGCGGTTGTTCGCCGAGGACGGGCTGGCCCGCGAGAACTTCATGACCAGCATCCGCAACAACGTCTATTACGTGGCCGCCGTCGTGCCGTTGCAGACGGGGCTCGCGCTCTTCCTCGCGCTGGTGGTGAACAAGCGCAGGACCTTCTTCCGTACCGCGTTCTACTTCCCCTCGGTGACCAGCTCGGTGGCGATCAGCGTGGTGTTCCTGTTCATCTTCGCCAACTCGGGGGCGGTCAACCAGCTCCTGGCGTTCGCCGGGGTGGACGGGCCGCAGTGGTTCTCCGACGCGCGCGGGGTGATCCACCTGCTGCTCGGTGACCCGCCGGCGGCGTTGACCGAGCACGGCCTGCTGGGGCTGACCTGGTGGGAGTGGCTGGCGGGGCCCAGCGTGGCGATGTGCGCGATCATCGTGCTGGTGGTGTGGACGACGTCGGGGACGTTCATGCTGATGTTCCTCGCGGCGCTGCAGAACATCCCGAGGACGCTCGACGAGGCGGCCATGATCGACGGCGCCACCCGCTCGCAGCGCTTCTGGCGGGTGACGCTGCCCCTGCTCAAGCCGACGATGTTCCTCGTGCTGACGCTCGGGCTGATCGGCACGTGGCAGGTGTTCGACCAGATCTACGTGATGAGCCAGGGCGATCCCGCCAAGACCACGCTGACGCCGGCGTTCCTGTCGTACCGGACGGCGTTCCGGGACTTCGACTACGGGGCGGGCACGGCGATCTCGTTCGTGCTCTTCCTGATCATCGTGCTGCTGACGTTGTTCCAGCGGTGGGTCATGAGGGAGCGGAAGCCATGAGGCGCGTCGTCCTGACCGTGTTCTCGGTCGTCTTCATCTACCCGTTCGTCATCCAGATCGCCAACGCCTTCAAGACCGATCCGGACTCCGCCGTCAACCCCCTGTCGCCCATCCCGCACCCGGCCACGCTGTCGGCCTTCGAGCGGGTGTTCCTGGGCACGGACATGCCGGTCTGGCTGGCGAACTCGCTGCTGGTCACCGTGGTGGTCACGCTGGGGCGGGTGCTGCTGGACTCGATGGCGGGGTACGCGCTGGCCCGGCTGCGGTTCCGGGGGCGGCGCGGGTTGTTCGTGGCGGTCATCGCGGTGATGGCCGTGCCGGGGGTCGTGCTCTTTATCCCGAAATTTCTGGTCTTGAACCAGCTGGGGATGTACGACTCGTACCTGGCGCTGATCCTCCCGCTCATCGCCGACGCCACCGGCGTGTTCGTGATGAAGCAGTTCTTCGAGTCGGTCCCGCACAGCGTCGAGGAGGCGGCCCGCATCGACGGCGCCGGCACGTTCCGCGTCTTCTGGTCCGTCGTGCTGCCGATGTCGCGGCCCGCGCTCATCACGCTGACGATCCTGTCGTTCCAGGGCTCGTGGAACGAGTTCCCGCACACCCTGGTCGCCGTGCAGGACCCGGCGCTGTTCACCCTCCCGCGCGGCCTGGCCGACCTGGTCAGCGGCTCACTCGGCGGCGGCACCCAGTTCCCGCTCAAGCTCGGCGCCGCGCTCCTGGCCACCATCCCGGTCGCGATCATCTTCGTCGTGTTCCAGCGGTACTTCGTCCGCGACCCCAACCAGGGCGCGGAGAAGGGCTGACGCGTCGCGGAGAAGGTCTCCCGCCCGGGGCGGCTCAGGCGGGAAGCGTTTCCGCGCGATCGGCGCGGATCAGGTCGAGGAAGGCGGTGGCCGCCGGGGACGGCCGGTTGTCCCAGATCACGTGCTCCATCCGCGTGGGAGCGTCACGAAGGCGGATGACGCGCAGGTCGGGGAAGCGCAGCGCGTACGCGGCCGGCAGCATGCCGACGCCGAGGCCCTGCCGTACCAGATCGACCAGGAAGTCGGCGGACGACACCTCGAAGGGCACCTCACGCCGTACCCCCGCGGCCGCGAAGGCCTGGTCCGACTGTGCGCGCCCGGCCGCGCCGGCGCGGAAGTCGATGAACGGCTCGTCCGCCAGGCCCCGCAGGTCCGCCTCGGACTCCGTCCGGTGGTGATCCGGCGCGACCACGGCGACCAGCTCGCCTCCGCCGAGCCGGCGGCTCCGCACGCCCTTCGGTTCCGCGCGCGGCGGCAGGCCGAGGAACGCGACGTCGACGCCGCCCTGCCGGACCCGCTCGATCAGCTCCCCGCTGCCCGCCGAGGTGAGCGTGATCTGCACCCGCGGATGGCGCCGGCGGTAGTCCCTCAGGGCGACCGGCAGGTTGACGGCCGTCACCGTGGGGATCGCGCCGACGGCGAGCCGCCCGCGGATCTCCCCGCTCGCGGCCGCCACCTCGGCCCGCGCGCGGTCGGCGGCCTCCAGGCACTCCCGGGCGGCGGGCAGGAACGCCTCTCCGGCCGGCGTCAGCCGCACGCGGCGGCTGGTGCGCTCGAACAACCGGGCGCCCAGTTCCCGCTCCAGACCGGCGATCTGGTGGCTGAGCGCGGACTGCACCACCCGGCAGCGCTCGGCCGCCCGGGTGAAGTTGCTGGTCTCCGCGACCGCGATGACGTACCTCAGTTGCTGCAGCTCCATCCGACCATCGTGCATCACGATCGATCACGATGAAAACTATGTGTTGGACTCATCGATCGATGGGGGCGCACCCTTGAACCCGCGACGGAGGCGCTGACGCCTTTCCCGTCTTGCCGATGATTCCTGCACCCCTGAAGGAAGATCAGTGACCACACACGATGAACATCCGCGGCCGGCCTTGAGGCCATGGCTCGGTGTTTCCGCGATCACAGCCAGCCTGTTCGTCTTCCTGACCACCGAGTTGATGCCCGTCGGCCTGCTCACTCCGGTGAGCGCGAGCCTGGGGATCCCGGTGGGCGTCGCCGGGCTGATGGTCACTCTCTACGGCGTCTCGGCCGGGCTGGGCGTGCCGTTCATCGTGGCCTGGACCAGGCGGGTCAACCGGCGTGCCCTGCTGTCCACGCTGCTGGCGATATTGACCCTCGGAAACGTCATCACCGCCCTTTCGCCGAACTATCCGCTGGTCCTCACCACGCGGCTCGTCATGGGATTCGCCAGCGGCGTGTTCTGGGCCATAGGGGTGAGCATGGCGATGCGCCTCGTTCCGGGACGCCACGCGAGCAGGGCGGCCGCGATCGTCATGTCCGGCATCTCGATCGCCGCGGTCGTGGGCATACCGCTGGGAACGGTCCTGGAAAGCCTCACCGACTGGCGGACCACGTTCCTGATCTGGGCCGGGCTGAGCGCGCTGGTGTTCCTCGCGGTCGTCGCCGCCGTCCCATCGCTGCCGTCGGCGAACGCGGTTCCGGTCCGGGAGGTCTTCGGGCTCCCGCTCAGGAACGTGCCGCTCCGCCTGGTGCTGTGCACCGTCGTGCTGTTCGTGCTCGGCCACTTCGGCGCGTACACCTTCGTGCGCCCCTACCTGGAGAGCACCACCTCCGCCTCTCCCCTCTTCATCACCGTGCTGCTGATGGTCTACGGCGCCGGCGGCGCGGCCGGGAACTTCATCGCCGGACACACGGTGACCAGGAACCTGCGGGGCAGCTTCGTCGCCGGCTGCGCGGGACTGGTGGGGTCCATGCTGTTGCTGCTCGCGGTCGGTCACGGCCAGGCCGGCTCGGTCATCGCGCTGATCCTCTGGGGCGTTTCCTTCGGCGTCGTCCAGCTCTGCCAGGTCAACATGACGCAGGCCGCCGCGCCCGACACCTTCGAGGCCGCGATGTCGCTCAACACCATGGCGTACAACACCTCCATCGCGCTCGGGGCGCTCTTCGGCGGGCTGTTCGCCGATCATCTGGGTGTCGCAAGTGTCGTCTGGTTCGGCGTGGCGCTGACAGCGGCTTCGCTGCTCCTCACCCTCGGCACCCGGCAGCGGACCGCACGCACCGTCCCCGACGATGCGCTGGCCGCGAGCGAGTAGGGAGTGGTGCCGGCGTGTCAGGCCTTGGCGCGCATGTGCTCCTGCGCCCATTCCTCGAAGCTGGTGAGCGGGATGCCGAGGTCTCTCGCGTACTGCGGGCGGCCCGGCTGGCCGGCCACGTTGAGCCACTCCCCCGAGGCGCCCATCGCCGGCATTCCGGCGGCGAGGGCCTCCTCCTCGGTCATGTCCGGCGCGGACAGCCGCGTGCCGAGGGCGCGGGAGAGGACTTCGGCGATCTCCGTCATCGACAGGTAGTCGCTCGCCAGCTCCAGCTCGACCCCGTCGAACCGGTCCGGCGCGGCGATGGCCGCGGCGGCCGCCCTGCCGATGTCGTCCACCGCGACGAGGGACAGCCTGGTCTCGGGGTTCAGGATGCTCACCAGGCCGCCCTCGATGCCGCGCGGGAACAGGTACGCCATGGACGGCAGGAAGTTCTCCATGAAGAAGCCCGGCTTGAGCAGCGTCCAATGGGGGAAGCCGGCCGCGCGGAGCCGGTCCTGGATCGCGCTCTTGGCGCCCATGGTGGGCTCCATCGACGCCCAGCGGCCTTCGGCCCAGCCAGGGGTCTCGGTGTGCCGGCCGGCGCCGGTGACGGAGGTGTGCACGAACTGCGGCACCCCGGCGGCCCTCGCGCCCTCGATGAGGTTGACGCCCTGGGCCACCTCCCCTTCGAAATCGAAGCCCTCGGCGGTCACCGCGGGCATCTGCACGGAGAAGACGGCGCGGGCGCCCTCGGCGGCCCGGATCACGGAGTCGCGGTCGTGAAGGTCGCCGGTGACCAGCTCGGCGCCGAGCGCCTCGACGGCCCTGGCCCGGTCGGTGGCCGGGTCGCGTACCAGCGCACGGACGGGAACGCCCGCCGCGCGCAGGGCGCGGGCGGTGGCTCCGCCCTGCCTGCCGGTGGCGCCGGTGACCAGGACGGGTGCGGAATCTGTGGGCATGGTGCTCCTCAGGTGCTCGTCACATAAACGGCGGGGTTCGCCGTTTATGTTCCGGTACGATATGGCGGGGCCCGCCATTTAGCAACCTGGGAGATGACGCCATGCCCGACCGCCAGCGCGCGGACGCCCGGCGCAACTACGCGCGCATCCTCGCCGTGGCCGAGGAGGAGGTCGCCGCCCACGGCTCAGGCGCCTCCCTGGAACAGATCGCCCGCACCGCGGGAGTCGGCTCGGCGACCGTGCGCCGGCACTTCCCCACCCGATACGCCCTGCTGGAGGCGGTCTCCCGGCACCGGATCGAGGCCCTGTGCGTCCGCGCCCACGACCTGACCGGCACGGGCGACAGCCGCACCGCGCTCCTGGAGTGGCTGAGCGACGTCGTCGCCTACTGCGTCGCCGCCCGGGGGCTGGCGGCCGCGCTCTCCTACGACGACGCCGGATCCGACCCGGTGCACGAGAACGCCTGCTCGGCGGCGCTGGAGGAGGCGGCGGCCCCGCTGCTGCGCCGCGCCGCGCAGGACGGCGCGGTGACGGCAGGCGTCACCGTCGCCGACCTGATCACGCTGGCCGTCGGCATCGCCCTGGCCACGGAGCACCACCCCGACCCCGCCGCCCGGGCGGACCGGCTGTTCCGGCTGACCGTGGCGGGGCTGAGCCCGCAGAGCTGAACCGCCGCCCGACCGGCGGAGCCGATCGTGGACGTCGAGCCCACCCCTTTCTTGGAGTTGCGCCGGTTTCATGGAGTGGCGCCGGCCCTTGCCGCCGTTTGCCCGCCGCGACGCAACTGACGGCCGGGCCGGTGGCGCGGCCCGGGCGTGAACCCGCCTCGGACGACCTCTCCTTGATCAGCCGAAGCGCAGCGGGAGCGTCTCGGGGCCCTGGATCCCGAGGGGGCCCGGCCAGGACACCGGCCCCATGACGGACGGCGGGCCCAGCCGGCCGGTGAGGACGGTCAGCGCCTCGCCGACCTCGACGCGGGCGAGGGCGGCGCCCAGGCAGTGGTGCGGGCCGGCGCCGAACTGCAGCGGAGGCATGTCCCTGACGGCGGTGATGTCGAACCGGTCGGCGATCTTGTACGCTCGCGGATCGCGCTGCGCGACCTTCACGCACATCGTGAGGTACGTCCCCTTCTCGATGCGCAGCCCCTGGTAGTCGAAGTCCTCGGCGGCGAACCGGTAGACGGTGGCCGACGAGGGCAGCCAGCGGATCACCTCTTCGACCGCCTGGGCCGCGAGCTCCGGCTGCCGCCCCAGCAGCGTCCACTGGTCGGGATGCTCCGAGAAGGCGACCATGGCATTGGCGAGCTGGTGCCGGGTCGTGTCGTGGGCGGCGAACACGAGGGTGACCAGGAGGTTGCGCAGCTCCTCCCGGCTCACCTGGCCGTCATCGGCCTGGTGGGCCGCGATCAGGTCGGAGCCGAGGTCGTCGGTCGGCCGGGCGGTCTTCTCGTCGATGAGGTGGTCGGCGTAGTCGTTGAGACCGTTGACCGCGTTCTCCACCCGGGCAATGACGTCGCCGCCCGTCGAGAGGCCGAAGACCAGGCCGAGGTCGGCGGTCCAGGTGCCGAAGCGGTCATAGTCCTCGGGCCGTACGCCGAGCAGCCGGCACATGACCGCGAGCGGCAGCCGGATGCCGAACTCGGAGACGAAGTCGCACGTCCCGGCGCCGGCCAGGCGGTCGGTCAGCTGCTCGGACTGCTCCCGGATGAACGGCCGCAGCCGGGCCACCCGGCGGGCGGTGAACGCCTTGTTCATCAAGCCGCGAAGGCGGCGGTGGTCTTCCCCCTCGTGGTTGACGATCATCGGCACGAACCAGTCGTAGATCGGTCCGTCGAAGATGCCGTGCGTCTCCATGTAGCGCTTGCCGTCGTGGTCCAGCCTGCGGTCGCGCAGGAGGTCGTTGGCCTCTTCGTACCGGAGCACGAGCAGGCCGATGGGACTGTTCGCGTACCAGCTTTCCGCCTGCGCGGCGTAGACCTCCGGGGTGTCGAAGTCGAAGGCCGGATTCAGGACGTCGAGGAACGGCACCTTATGGCCCGGGGATGTCGGCACGTCATCCTCCTCCTTGGGGGATTCTCACCTTCGTCCATGCGTGCCTCCCACACTCTCCCGACATCACGGGCGGAAAAAGTTACGCTCTACTCACCCTTTAAATATCGGCCGTTCAATGGCCGATTCTGCGTTTTGGATCGTTCGAAGCTCCGGTCCTCGTCGTCCAACAACGCTTGGTTGTCCGGTGGTTGCTCGCGGGCACACAATACGGCTCGACACAAATAGTCGCCGCAGTTACCCGCGGGCTTACGCAATAACGGCGACATTTACCGGGGATTCGCATAATCGGCCCGGCGGGGACTCGCCGACGACCGTACCGAGGCGGGCGGGCGAGGCCGCTCCTCAGGAGGTGGCGGCTCGGTGGACGGCGGCGGCGAGCCGGTCGTGTTCCGGGTAGGACCAGCCGAAGCCGAAGCGGTGTCGCGTGTAGCCGAAGGCGATGCCGGCGACCGGGTCGGCGAAGGCTTCGGAGCCGGCCGAGCCGTCGTGGCCGAAGGCGTTCGCGCTGAGGAACGCCTAGCGCAGGCCCTTGGCCTGGAAGCCGAGCGCGTAGTCGCCCCGGTCGCCGCGGACCGGATCGCCGCCGGTGGAGTGCAGCTGGGCGAACTCCGCGACGGTGTCCGGCTTGAGCAGCGGGGGCCGTCCGGCGATGCCCCAGACCGCCGCCGCGTACAGGGCCGCCAGGCCGCGCGCGCTCCCCACCCCGCCGGCCGACGCCTGGCCGTTCAGGGACGTGCTCACGGCGGCGGCGGTCATCGAGCCGCAGCCCATGTCGCCTGCCGCGGCGGCCGGCTACCTGGAGGCGTGCCTTCCCTCGGTGCCCCGTCCCGCCTGGCCCCCGATCCTGGAGGCGCTGCGTACCGGCGCTGCCCCCGCTCTGGCGGGAGTCTCCTCCACATCGCTGGGGCTGTGGCTGGTGCATTGCCGTCCGTGACAGTGTCAATGTGCCGAGCCGCCCCGGCTGAGATCACGTGGGCACGCGCCGCCGATGCCGGTGGGGCACCCGGGGGTCGCGGTCCGGCCGGCAACGGTGACGGCGCGGCAGGTGAACTCGCTCATGACGGGAGCTCTCCCCCGGCCTGCTCGCGCACGGAATCGGACGCGCGGTGCCGGGGCTCAGAGGCGGGAGACCTGGTAGTGGGCGATCCGCCAGCCCTCCGCCGTCCGCTTCACCAGTACGCTGAGATGGACGCTGATGGTGGGGCGGTCGGTGAAGGAGAAGTCGACGGCCAGGTAGCCGAGGACGAGGTCGTCGGCGAGGTCTCTGGTCTCGACGATGCGGTACGCGGCCGTCAGCCCGGCCGGCTGGGAGTCGTAGTAGGCGGCTATGCCCGGCCTGCCGACGCTGTACGGGTGGAGCCCTTGGAAGATCGCGTCCTCGGTGAACAGGTCAGCGACCTGCTGCGGTTCGTGGCCGTCGACGCCGGCCTGCCACCGGTCGAGGACGTCCCGGAGGACTGCCTCCGTGCTGGTCATCGGGCTTCTCCTTTCGATGGGATCGAGATGTGCAGTGCCGGGGCACGCGGTCAGTGGCCGGCGCTCACGCCACCGTCGACGTGGAGGATCTCGCCGGTGACGAAGGGAGCCTTCTCCAGGAAGACGACCGCGTCCACGACGTCGCTCATCTCGCCCATGCGGCGTACGGGTTGCAGCGACGCCAGGGCCTCGTGCGTCTCCTCGGGATGCATGGGGGTCTTGATGGAGCCCGGGGAGACGGCGTTGACGCGGACGCCACGGGTGGCGTACTCGATGGCGAGGGACTTGGTGGCCGATTGCAGACCGCCCTTGGTCAGCGAGGCCAGCACGGACGGGACCCGGGCGTCGGCGTTGTCGACCAGGCTGGTGGTGATGGTGACGACGTGGCCGCCGCCCTGGCCGAGCATGCGTGCGACGGCGAACTGGGTGATGTGGAAGAAGCCGTCGAGGTTCACCGCCCGCATGGCGGCGTAGTCGTCGAGCGTGTAGTCGGTGAACGGCTTGGCGACGAAGATGCCCGCGTTGTTGACCAGGGCGTCCACCCGGCCGAACCGCTCGACGGCCGCGGCGATCGCCTCTTCGGCGGTGGCACGGTCGGCGACGTCGCCCTGAATGGTGAGGACATCGGGGTCGTCTGAGGGTGAGATGGTGCGCGAGACGGCGACGACGGCGTAGCCCAGCTTGCGGTAGGCGTCGACGAGAGCGGCGCCGATCCCCTTCGACGCGCCGGTGATGAGCGCGACCTTCTGCTGCTGCTGAATGCTCATGATGACCCTTCCCCTGAGATCCGTGCCGAGAGCTTCGCCTACCGGCTTACTAGGCAACCGGTCGCCTATCAGTCAGGGCGAAGCCAGGCGGCGGGCATGGGGAAGTCAAAGGATGACAGCCCGCCAACCGGGACTGGAATCCTGCCAAATGCTAGGCAAAGACTCCTACGGCAGATCAGCCCGGCTTTACCGGCACCGGCCGGCGCCGGTGCGGGTCGCCCTCGGGCAGCCAGGCGTCGGGGCCGTGGATCCCGAAGTCGCCGTCGGCGCGCAGGGCCTCGACGACGGCGAGGACCGAGTTGCGGTCTTCCCCGCGGCGCCACACCAGGGACCAGGTCCAGTAGATCTCCGGCGCGACGACGGGGCGCCGGACGAGATCCGGCGGGAGCGGGGCGGTCTGGCCCTTGGGCGAGTTGATGACCGGGCGGCGGCCGCGGCGCACGTGGTCGAAGAACGCCGGGCCGGTGATGCCGCCGTCAGAGATGCGTACCGCGCGGGCCCCCGTGTGCCGGGCGACTTCCTCGGCGTAGGCGTTCCAGGACGACCAGGAGGTGGTGTCGTCGTCGAGAAGGACGGCGGTCTCCCGGGCGGGAACCTCGCCGACGTCATGGCCGGTGGCGACCGCGTAGAGGCGGTCGGCGCCGATCAGCTGGGCGCGCAGGCCGCGTCGCTCCAGGTCGTCGGCGCGCAGCCAGCAGACCGCGAGGTCCAGGCCGCCGTCGGCGACCCGGGCGGCCTGGGTGTGCGAGGGCGCGACCCAGGCGTCGACGTGGACCTGGGCCACCGCCGCGGTGCGCGCGATCATGTCCGGCGGCAGCCAGTTGACGTAGCCCAGCCGGACCGGCTCCGATCCGGACAGCCGGCGGGCACGGTGCCGGAGGTCGTCGGCGCGTTCCAGCAGGGCACGGGCCTCGGGAAGCAGCGCGGCACCGGCCGGGGTGAGGGACACCGAGCGGCGATCCCGGTCGAACAGGCGGACACCGAGATCCCGTTCCAGCGCCTTGATCTGCTGGGACAGGGAAGGGCCGGCGATCAGCAGCCGACCGGCGGCGCGGCCGAAGTTCAGCTCTTCGGCGACCGCGACGAAGTACCGCAACTGACGCAGCTCCACACTCACCATGCTACGGCGGTGAGAGTCTGCGCCTACCAATGCCGAGGGTCGGCGGGCGTCAGAGGCCGGTGGCCACCTCGCCGGGCGCACGGGCGCCGAGCAGCGCCAGGCAGTTGGCCCACAGGACGCCGAGCCCCTGCGTGTCGTTGTAGAGCTTGGCGAGCAGCACCTGCCCCTCCAGCTGGGCCACCACGGACCGCGCGGCCTCCCGGGTGTCGGTCACGGTGACGTCCCCACGCAGGAGAGCCTCGGCGACGACCGCGTCGATCATGCCGACCTGCGCGTCGAAGATCTCCTGCAGCCGTACGCGGACGGCTTCGGTGTGGTTGCTCATCTCCAGCGTGAGGTTCCCGAACATGCAGCCCGAGATGGTGCCGCAGTCACGCTGCCCGGCGTGCTGGGCGGCCTGCGTCACCTCGAACAGCCGGCGCAGACGCAGCAGCGGCTCGGCGTCGCCGGCCAGCACCTCCTTCCAGGACCGCTCCTGGACGGCCCATTGCTCGTCGATGACCGCCAGAGCGAGGGCCTCCTTGGACTCGAAGAAGTAGTAGAAGCTGCCCTTGGGCACGCCGGCCGCCTTGCAGATCTCGGCCACGCCCAGGGCGGAGTAACCGCGCAGTTCGATGAGCGCTCGCGCGGCACCGAGAATCTTCTCCCTGGCATCGCTGGTCCGTCCCATACTTTGCAGTGTACGACCGGTCGTCTACTCACGGTCCGCAGGGGATCGTGCCGGCTACTCCCCACGGAACACGGTGGGCGTCTCAGGTCACCAGGCCCCTGCGGTAGGCGTAGACCACCGCCTGCACGCGGTCACGCAGGTCGAGCTTGGTGAGGATGCGTGACACGTACGTCTTGACCGTTTCCTGGCTGATCACCAGCGTCGCGGCGATCTCGCTGTTGGACCGGCCGTCGGCGATGAGGCGCAGCACCTCCAGTTCGCGCGGGGTCAGCGCGACGTCGTCCGGCGTGTCGTGGGCGGGACGGATGCGCGCCGCGTACCTGCCGACGAGCTGCCGCGTCACCTCGGGGGCCAGCAGCGCGGCGCCCGTCGCGACGGTGCGGATGCCGTGCAGCAGCTGCGCCGGCGGGGCGTCCTTGAGCAGGAACCCGCTCGCCCCCGCGCGCAGCGCCTCGTAGACGTACTCGTCCAGGTTGAACGTCGTCACCACGAGCACCTTGACCGGGTCCGCCACTCCGGCGCCGGCCAGCAGGCGGGTGGCCTCGATGCCGTCGAGCACCGGCATCCGTACGTCCATCACCACGATGTCGGGGTCCAGCCGGCGGGCGAGGTCGACCGCGGCGCGGCCGTCGCCGCACTCGCCCACCACCTCCAGGTCGGGCTGGGCATCGATGATCGTCGCGAACCCGGTGCGGATCAGCGCCTGGTCGTCGCAGACCAGCACCCGGACCGGCGCGGTCACGACGGGCTCCCGGCGGGGACGCGGGCCCGTACGACGAAGCCGCCTCCCGCCTGCCGGTCGGCGCTGAACTCGCCGCCCAGGGCGTCGACCCGCTCGCGGAGCCCGGCCAGGCCCCGCCCGCTGCCGCCGGGAGAGCGGGTCCCCGAGCCGGGACCGTCGGTGCTGACCTCCACGGTGATCTCCTTCTCGCCATGTTGCACGCGAACCGCGGTGGGGCTGCCGTGGGCGTATTTGAGGGCGTTCGTCAGGGCTTCCTGCACGACCCTATAGGTCACGAACTCGGCGCTGCCGATCAGCTCAGCCGGGCGGCCCTCCTCGGTGAACTCCACCGGCTGCCCGGCCTGGCGCGTCTGCTCGACGAGCGTGCGCAGGTCGCCGGCGGGCGGCGTCCTGGCGTCGGTGTCGTGGTCGGGGTTGAGCAGGTCGAGCAGGTGCCGCAGGTCGCCGATGGCCCGCCGGCCGGTGTCGGTGACGGCGCTCAACGTGGCGTCGAGGCGATCGGGGGCGGCGGTCAGGTAGCGCGCCGCCTCGGCCTGCACGACCATCGCCGTCACGTGATGGGTGACGACGTCGTGGAGCTCGCGGGCGATGCGGGTGCGTTCGGCGGCGCGGGTGGCCGCGGCGACGTGGCGGCGGCGTTCGGCCTCGGCGGCCCGGGTGGAGCGCAGCCAGGCCCCGATGCCCCACGCGAGGACCAGCGCCAGGTAGAACAGCGCGATATCGGCCGGCGTCTCGTTCGAGCCGAGCCGGTGGAGCGCGAACATCAGCGGCAGGTACGCGACCGAGAGGAGGGCCGCGATGACGCGCCGGTGGCGTTCCAGATGGGCGCCCGCGCTGATGAGCGCGATGGGCAGCGCGGTGCCCGCCGGCGTGTGATAGACGAGGAGCTGGTCGAGGGCGAAGCCGAGCGACACCAGGACAAGACCGGCGGCCGGCCACCGCCGGCGCACGGTCAGCGGGAGGCACTCGAGGGCGACCACCACGACGGCCAGCGCGTCGTAGGGGCGGGTCGGCAGATCGCTGATCTGCGTCCCGTTGCCTTGGAACCCCGGCAGGAGTGACAGGACGGTCAGCAGCAGCGCCAAAGGGAAGTCCCGTACCGTGACGTCACACCGCCGCCACAGGTCTTGGACCCGACGGAGATCGATCATCGGGCGAGCCTAGCGGTCCCGCCACACCGGCGGGCGTCATCGTCCTGATGCACGGAGGGGGCGATGGGCTGGACAGGCCGGCCGCCGTCCAGGCGATCGAGCGCGTCACCTCGCAGGCCGCACGCCGAGCGAATGGCGGGTGACCGGCCGACCGTACGGTGCCCTCGCGCGGTGATCGCGCCGTCGGCCGGGGCCGGCGTGGGCCGGGGTGAGACGCGGCCGTTCGGCGCCGCGTCTCCCCCGACCGTGTCATGCCGGTCTTCCCCGCCCGAGCCCGCACCGAAGTGACGAGGTCGCCCCGGGCTCGTCCTCGAACGACGGCGGTCAGACCGCGCGGGCGATGCAGATGCGTGCGCTCAGACGCGGCCCTGCCTCGTAGAACATGTACTCCACACCGTCCTGGGTGCCGAACGACGGCGCCGCCACCCTGCCGTTGTCCGAGGGGATCGGGGAGTGGAAGACGCCGAGGTGGGTCTCCCTGTCGAACGCGTTGCCGACCTCGGTGATCCGCATCCTGCCGTCGTTGCCGTGATAGGCCACATAGGTGGTTCCGTTGCGCTTGACGAGGGTGGGGCCGGAGATATCGGTCACGCCGTCGGGTTCGGGGTTCACCAGCGGGGTCGAGCTGAACTGCCAGCCGTCCCAGCCGTTGGGCGACCAGCCGTAGAAGAGGCGACGGCCGTTGCGCACCCCCATGAAGATCATCACGTACTTGTTGTTCCGGCCGGGCAGCTGGTGTTCGAAGACTCGCGCGTAGGAGGTCTCGGAGGTGCCGGACACCAGGCGGGTGCTCAGGATCGGGGTTTCGTCGGTGAAGGTGATGCCGTCGGTGGAGCGGGCCACGCGCGTGGTGAAGTTCTCGCCGTGGAAGTAGCAGAAGAACTGCCGGGTGGCGGCGTCCCAGGTCACGTGCGGTGAGGACACGTGGGAGACCGTGGTGGTCGGGAGGCGGTTGTCGATGAGCGGGTTGCCCGAGTGGTCGTCGAAGGGGCCTGCCAGGGAGTTGGCGAAGGCCACGCAGATGCCGCCGGGATTCTCGTGCGGGGCGTAGTAGAGGTAGTAGCGGGCTCGGGGGCTGCTGAGCTTGTCGTACACGCCCCTGATGCAGGGGAAGATGAACTCCCCCGTCGGGTTGTGGCTGAGCGGCAGGGCCAGCGCGTCGCGCAGGTAGCGGTAGGTCGGCATCCCGGCCGGGCCCGCCGCCGCGTTCGCGGCCGATCCGAGTCCCAGACCCGCGGCTACGCCCGCGGCTCCGCCCAGCAACACGGTTCGACGTCGGATCAATGGGTGGGGGGTGTCCACTTCGACTCCTTCACGCTGCGTCGTGGTACGGAATCACACGCTCGCCCCCATCGGAATGCCGCGTCAATAAGCTAATACGAATTATCTGGGGGCGGGCAGGCTCAAAGCCAGTGCCAGGTGACTT
The DNA here is from genome assembly GCF_052246675.1 of Nonomuraea sp. KM90. Lineage (NCBI taxonomy): Bacteria > Bacillati > Actinomycetota > Actinomycetes > Streptosporangiales > Streptosporangiaceae > Nonomuraea > Nonomuraea sp. KM90. The sequence continues at coordinate 80,029 of NZ_JBQQCB010000031.1, forward strand.
GCGCTTGCTCGGCGGCGTCGGCCAGCCACTGGTCGAAGGCGGCATGTCCGGCCGCCTCCAGTGTTTCCGCGTCCGCCATGGCCTCCTGGCGCTTGGTGATCAAGCCCGTCAGGAAGCGCCCTTCGTGGAAAACCGGTCCGGCACCGCCTCCGGCCGGCGTCTCGCGGAGGGGGGCGGGCAGGTCACCGGACCAGGTGCGGGCCTTGGTCAGTTGCAGGTCCCAGCGGTCCGCGAGTGAGCCGCCGGGTGAGCGCTGCAGTTCGGCGACGTCGATCGGCTCCTCCGACAGCACCCAGGCCGCCCATACCCTCGCGAACCGGTCACGATGACGGGCCAGATGTCCGGGGCCGAGCTCCGCGCGCATCCGGGCCCGGAACGTGTGATCCCTCGCGGTCGCGGCCATGTGATCATGGAACGCCTCGGCGCTCAGGCCCATCCGGTCCAGCCACGCCTTCATCGCGTCCCGGCTGGTCAGGCGGCGCCGCTTGCGGAAGGTGTCCGCGGCCGCCTGGATGTCGGCCAGGCTGACCTGCTCCTTGGCGGCGGCGTTGCGCAGGAGGCAGAACCGCACCAACTCCTCCTGCGGCGACAGCCCGGGGCGGGTGAGCGAACGGAGCATGAGCATCGCCTCCGAGACCGAGACGGGTGTCCCGTCCACGGTCAGCAGGCGGCCGGCGGCCCAGTGGGTCGCATGATCGACGAGCCAGGACGCCCCGTCGTCCACCTGGACGCCGAGCATGATGGTGCCGCCCGACGGGTCGTCGATCAGCAGGTCGTAATCGACGAGCGGCGACCCGGGACGCGGGCTGGCCACGAGCTGGGCGGCGAACGAAGGATGCGCCGCGGCCCAGGCGTCGGCGCCGCGGTGTGCCTCCGCCACCGCCGAACGCCGCCGGGTCAGCCCGCGGAGCAGCTTCACGCCGCTTTCCAGGGCGGGGCCGAGGGAAGTGTGAGTCATCGCGGGTCCGTTTCTTCGGCCGTGAGCCAGTCGGCGATGGCGGTGCTGATGGGCAGGCCGGTCAGGTCCTCGATCCAGCCCCATTGACCGTTGGGGTTGATCTCCAGGAACACGTACTCGCCGCCGGGAGTCAGGATGAGGTCGATCGCCCCGAACGACACGCCGAGCGCCGCGACCAGCTCCACGCACCGGCGGGCTATGTCATCGGGCAGGTGGTGCACGCTGTGCCGGGCGCGGTCGAAGTCATGGTGACGCCAGTCGTCCCGCGTACGCGGCGAGTCCTGCGAGGCGATCTCGGCGGCGAACACCTCGCGCCCGACCACCGTGACCCGCAGCTCCACCGCCTTGTCCACGTACGGCTGCAGGATGGTCGGTTCGTGGGCGATCCGGCTCCGGCCCGCGAGATCCCTCCGTTGCACCACGGTGGTGTACACGGTGTGCGCCGCGCCGTCGATCTCGAACCCGGTGTGCTCCATCGGTTTCGCGATCAGCCGGCCGCCCGCCCGCTCATAGGCAGGTGCCAGCTCGAACGGATCGTTGGTGACCGTGGTCGGTGGCACGGCGAAGCCGAGCTCGCGGGCCAGGGGCAGGTGGACCAGCTTGTTGTGCGCCCTGCGCAGCACCGGTTGCCTGCCGGGCAGCCATCGAGCGTCCAGCAGGTCCCAGAAGCCTTCGAGGAACCACTCCGAGAGCTCCCCGACGCGGTCCCGCAGGTCGGCCGCCGTGACCTGCTCCGCGGCGCGCGGTGGGCCGGGGCGCCGGTACCACACGGCCGTCGTCTCGGAGAGGTCGGTGACCTGCCCGCCTCTGGCCAGGACGAGCCGGGTTCCGTCCGCGTCGAACCGGGCGGTCAGCCGGGCGCCGGCCGGATACTCGCCGGGATCCCACCACAGAACGTCCACCCCCCGGGCTTTCAGCTCGGGCAGGACCATGTGAACCGTGGCGTCGCCGGGCTCACTCAGGATCAGCAGCAACTCTCCCCCTCAGCCGCGTGGGAGGGAGGCGCGTCCCTCCCACGCGGCGCTACGCACGAGTCCTCGGGACGGTGACGGCCTAGTAGTCCGAAACCCAGCCGTCGGACGGCCGGCCTTCCGTGCCGGCCGTGTGGTAGCAGCGTTCCATCCGCTGACCACCGGAAACGAGGCCGAGATCGACCTCGTCGATGGCTGTCAGCTCTTCGCTCAGGTCGTCCAGACGAACGATCTTCTTGCCCACTGGTCCTTGCCTCCCTTTCGATGAGTCGCGAGCCCCATGGCAACGCGCACAGACGTCGTCGGCTCGCGGTCGAAGCCCACCATCCGGCGTTTGTGGATCAGTTGGAGGTGACTGGGATGCGGACGTCAGGACATGGCCGCGAACTGCGAGGGGTGTGGCTCGTCGCCCAGCCTGCGCTGCTCCGTGAGCATGGCCTCGGTCAGCCGCGCGCGGATCTCCGCGTAGCCCGGATCGTCGGCGACGTTGCGCAACTCGGACGGATCGGCCTCGAGGTCGTACAGCTCCCACTCACCCGGGTACACGAACCCGCCCGTGCCGGGCAGCCCGAGCCCGTCGTTGTAGTAGTAGATGAGCTTGTAGCGGTGTGTGCGGTACCCGTAGTGCGCCGGGGCGTGGTGAAAGATGTCGTCGTGCTCCCAATAGCGGTAGTACATGCCTTCCGCGGCGGGGAGAGCGTCCGCACCGGTCAGGTCGCCCCAGAAACTCCGGCCCTGCATGCGCGGGTGCGCCGCGACCCCGGCGGCGTGCAGGATCGTCTGCGCGAAGTCGACGTTCGTCACGATGCCGTCGTGCGCCGTGCCGCCCGGCACGCGGCGCGGGTAGCTCAGGAGCATCGGCATCCGCAGCGACTCCTCGAACATGAGGCGCTTGTCGAACCATCCGTGCTCGCCCAGGAAGAAGCCCTGGTCGGAGGCGTACATGAGCATCGTGTCGGCGAAGTCGCCGCGCTCGGTGAGCCAGTCGATGACGCGGCCCACGTTCTCGTCGACGGAGGCGACGCACCGCAGATAGTCCTCCATGAAACGCTGGTACTTCCACAGAGCCAGCTCCTCGTAGGTCAGCCCCGCCGGAGGGGTGACCTTGAGGTCTTCGACGTTGAGGTTCTCGGCCAGGCGCATGAGCGCGCGGCGCACCGACGACGTCCGCGTCGAGTAGTCGTCGTCGAACGTCTTCGGCACGGGGACCGGGTCGGAGTAGAGCCCGGCATGGCGCGGATGCGGCTCCCAGGGGCGGTGGGGCGCCTTGTGATAGATCAGCACGCACCACGGGTCGTCACCCTCCAAGGACTCCACCCAGTCGAGGGCGAGATCCGTGATGACGTCCGTGGCGTAGCCTTCGGCAACCCGCCTTCCCTCGGCCGAGAGGAACAGCGGGTCCCAGTACTCCCCCTGCCCGCCCTGGCCGATCAGGATGTCCCAGTAGTCGAAGCCCTCGGGCGTGCTTCCCTCGTGCTCCCCCATGTGCCACTTGCCGACCATCGCCGTCCGGTAGCCGGCCTGCTTGAGCTGCGAGACAAAGGTGGGCTGGCTCGCGTCGATCGGGGTGACCAGGGTCGTCACACCGTTGACGTGGCTGTACGTACCGGTGAGGATCGACGCCCGGCTGGGCGAGCAGAGCGCGTTGGTCGCGAAACAGTTGTCGAACCGCACGCCGCGCCGCCCGATCTCGTCAATGCGCGGCGTGACGTTCAGCATCGATCCATAGGCGCTGATCGCCTGCGCGGCGTGGTCATCAGTCAAGATCATCACAATGTTCGGGCGGCGATCTTCTGGCATGTCTTCTCCGTTCGCCTCACCGGACACGTCCAGCGCCCGGACCAGCAGGTTCGCCATGACGATACCGACCCGCGGATCGGCCGCACGGACCAGGAGGGGGACGGCCGCGGCGGCCGCCTCCTCGGCCCGCTGGGGCCTCCATGGCCCGCATGATCCCCAACCCCGGGCTCACGATGGGCTTCATGTCCACCGCCCGGTTCGACCCCGACCGGCCGCCTGGCCTCCATCCGGTGCCACGCGCTGGTCATGGCCGGCTCCCGCGACCCGATCACGCCGCTGTCCGCCGCCCGGGAGATCGCCGACGGCTGCCGGGGGCGCGTGAGGTGAGTGCTGACGAGGGACGGGGTGCAGGTGTCTGTGCCGGTCGGGCGGTGTCAGTCACCCGGCTTGTGGGTGCTCCAGTACTCGTCGGCGGCGGCCTGGATGCCGGCCAGGACCTCCCGGTAGCCGGCCGGTTTGACGACGAAGGCGCTGAAGCCGTCCAGCGCGGCCGTCAGCACCGGGGGCGGCGTGGCCTCGAAATAGCGGTTGACCAGGCGGTGCTCGCCGCTTCCCGCGGCCTTGCTGACCTGCGCGATGGCCTGGTCGGCGATGGCGACCTTGGGGTTGGCCGAGACGTCGCCCCTGGCGGTGGCCCACTTCTCCTGGGCGGCCGAGCCCACCCACCACTTCAGGTACTTCATGCTGGCCTCGGGGTCGGGAGCCTTGGCCAGCGAGCAGAGCGGGCCGCTCTCGAAGATCATCGAGGTTTTGGGGAGGGCCGGGTTGACGTTCGGGATGACGAAGAAGCCGTAGTCGGTGCCGGCCTTCATGCCGCGCTGGGTCATGCTCGTGTTGAACCAGGTGCCGAACGACACCATCGCCGCCTTGCCGGTCTTGAGCACGTCGCCCGGGTCGGTCTTGTCGCCGGGGTTGGTGAAGTAGCCGGCGTCGATCATCGACTTCCACCGCTCCATCACCTGGACCACGCCGGGGTCGGTGTACTTGGCCTGGCCGGTGGACAGGCGGTCGTACAGGTCGGGGTCGGTGCCGGCGAGGAGTTGCTCGAACCAGACGAAGGAGAACAGCACGCTGGTGTGGTAGAAGGCCTTGACGCCGTTCTTCTTGAGAGTGTCGGCGACCGTGATCAGCTCGTCCCAGGTGGACGGTGGCTGGAGATCGTACTCGTCGAAGACCTTCTTGTTGTAGAACATGCCCCAGTAGGCCGCGTTCAGCGGTACGCAGTACTGCTTGCCGCCCACCGTGTAATACTCGGCCAGGTCCGCGGACAGGTCGCCGTTCTTGATCGCCTCCTGCCACAGCGCGGTCGTCTCCGCCACCTGCTTCTGCGCGACGATCTCCGCCAGCCGCCCGCCCGTCGTCCAGGTGAACAGGTCGGGCTTGACGTCGGTGCGGAACGACGCCTTGATGAACGCCTGGTACGTCGGCTCGTCGGTGTAGCCGACCGGCTTCATCGACAGGCCGATCTGCTGCTTGGACAGGACGCCCATCTCGTCGAAGTATTTGCTCCAGGCCCCCTTGTCGTTGTAGAGCTTCAGCTCGGTCTTCGCGGCCTGCGGCGCGGCGCCGCCGCCCGAGGAGCAGCCGGCCAGGACGAGGGAGATGAGGGCGGCGACAAGCAGTGGACGCGACCGGTTCATGCCCGGCCTCCTGTTCGCTCACAAGTGCTCACGGTGGGGGTGAAACGGGCCCGTGGCGAGTCATCTAATCACTTGATATCTTGGCTGTCCATAGCCGCGGGGACCACGGCCCGCCGCGCCTCCTCCCGATACTCGCGCGGCGCCATCCCGTACCTCCGCTGGAAGAGCCGGCCGAAATACGACTGGCCGGAGAACCCGCAGCGCTGGGCGATCTCCCCGATGCCCTCCGTCGTCGTGGTCAGCAGCAGGGCGGCGTGCTCCAGCCGGCGACCGGCCACGAAGGCGACCGGGGTGCAGCCGTAGTGACGGCGCATGGAGCGGGCCAGGTGCCCGGAGCTGACCGCGGCCAGGGCCAGCAGCCGGGGCAGCCCCTCGCGCAGGTTCTCCTCCCGGCTCATCGCCACGCAGGCCGACACCAGCCAGCCCGGCCGCCGGTCCACCGCGGTGCCGTCGGCGCGCTCCAGCACCGGGACCACCGCCGTCCAGAGCCTGACCAGGTCGAGCACCCGAGGCGTACCGGTGCAGGCGCCCAGCACCCGGGCGAACTCCGCGGCGACCGGCCCGTCCAGGTCCGTACGCGCGATGAGCGGCAGCTCGCGCCGGTCCCACTCCGCCGTGCCCGCCAGCCCGGCGAGGTCGGCGAAGGCGCGCCAGCGTTCGCTGGGGAAGGCGATGTTGACGAAGCGCATGCCCACGGCGGTGGCGGCGAACTCGTGCAGGTCCGGTGGCCGCACCAGCATCAGGTCGCCCGCGCGCAGCGGCATCTCGGCGTCGCCCACCCGCTGCGTCCCCGCCCCGGCCGTGACGAGGACGAGCTCGTGGAAGTCGGCGTGCGTGTGCGGCTCGGGCCGGTCGCGGTGGCCGCCGGTCACCGGCACCAGGGCCGCGTGGTACGGCAGCCCGGCGGCGAACTCGACCCAGCGCAGGATGGTCGACATGTCAGGAAATTAATAGTTATGGGGTGACGAGTACTAGTAACACGGGCCGCGGAGCCCGAAGAATCCGGATCGACGCCCCGCCCACGGCCCTCAGAGGAGCACATGGTGATCACGGAAGTCGACCGGACCCTCCAGGACTACGACCGCGACGGCTACACGATCTTCCGCAACGTCCTCGACCCGGGCCTGATCGCCGAGGCGAGCGACCACGTCTCCTGGCTGCAGGCCAAATACCCGGACCGGCTCGGCGAGGACCTGGCCACCGAGCTGGTCGCCGGCGACCCCTTCTGGGTCCGCCTGGTCAGCGACGAACGGCTGCTGGACCTCGCCGAGCTCTTCGTCGGCCCCGACATCGCGCTGTTCGCCTCGCACTACATCAGCAAGCCGCCCTTCTCCGGCAAAGCGGTCCTGTGGCACCAGGACGGCGCGTTCTGGCCCCTGGAGCCGATGCGGGTGGTCACCCTCTGGCTGGCCGTCGATGAGGCCACGCCGGAGAACGGCTGCCTGCGGGTGATCCCCGGCTCGCACCGGGAGGAGCTGCACGAGCTGCGGCAGCGCGACGACGTCGACAACGTGCTCGGCTCGGAGAGCGCCGTGACGGTCGACGAGTCGAAGGCCGTGGACCTGGTGCTGTCACCCGGCGACGTGGAGGTGCACCATCCGAACATCCTGCACGCCTCCAACGCCAACACCTCGCCCAGGCGCCGGTGCGGGCTGACGATCCGCTACATCCCGACCTCGACCCGGATCACCAGCGAGCAGCAGCCGTTCGTCTCCGCGCTGCTGCTGCGCGGCGACCCCGGCGTGAACGTCTACCAGCCGTTCCCCACGTACGTGCCCGGCGTGCACATGCCGTTCGCCGGCGCCTGACGCGCGCCCACCGGCGGCAGGCGCCGGACGTGCCGCTAGATGATCTCGAGGTTGGCCATCATGCCCATGTCCTCGTGCTCGGCGTTGTGGCAGTGGAAGAGATAGCGGCCGCGGTAGCCGTCGAAACGGGTGATGATCTCCACCGCCTCGCCCGGCCGGAGCGAGACGGTGTCCTTGAGCCCCGCGTCGTGCGCCAGCGGCGGGCGACCGCTGCGCGAGAGCACCCGGAAGCCGGCCAGATGCAGGTGTACGGGATGGTGGACGTCGGCGACCAGCCGCCACACCTCGACATCGCCGAGACGGGTGGTGACATCGGTGCGGGCGGGATCGAACGGCCGCCCGCCGATCAGCCATCCGTGGCCGCCGCGCATCCGCCCGGTGCGGAAGGAGAAGTCGCGCACCCTGGCGGCGTCCGTCCGCCGCCAGGTCGGCAGATCGGTGGAGAGCGTACGGGGGATGCGGCTGCCGTCGGTGGCGCGGCGGGCGATGCGGAAGGCCATCACGTCGCGCGTACGGCCGGAGCCGAGCCGGTTGAGGAGTCTGACGCGGCTGCCGATCGCGAGACCGGAGAAGTCGACGATCAGGTCGTGGCGTTCGGCGGGCGCGATCGGCAGGAGCCGGTGGGTGACCGGCGCGGCGAGCAGCCCCTGGTCGGCGCCGATCTGGACGAGGTCGAGCCGGCGCCCGTCGTCGGTGACCGCTTCGAGCTCGTAGTGGCGGGCGTTGGAGGCGTTGAGGACGCGCAGCCGGTAGCGGGCCGCGTCGGCCTCGTGCACGGGCCACGGGGCGCCGTTGACCAGGATCACGTCGCCGAGGACGCCGGCGAGATAGGCCTCGTGCACGCCCGGCCGCTCGCGCAGGGTGGGGTCGAGGGCGGGGTAGGCGAGACCGCCGTCGGCGGCGAACGCCCGGTCGGCGATCATCAGCGGCAGTTCGCGCGGCCCCGCGGGCAGGCCGAGATCGTCCTCGGCGGCGTCGCGGACGATGTGCAGCCCGGCCAGGCCGCGCCAGATAGCGGGGGCGGTGAAGTCCATCCGGTGGTCGTGGTACCACAGCAGCGCCGGCCGCTGGTCCAGCGGGAAGGTGTAGTCGCGGGTCCGCCTGGTCACCACGGCCCGCGGGTCGTGCATGCCATGCCTCACGTGCACGGCGGCGTCGGGCCGTTCCATGGGCCGTTCCGCGGGCTGTTGCTCGGGCTGTTGCTCGGGCCAGTGCTCGGGCAGGACCAGGTCGGTCGGGTATCCGTCGGAGGCCGCGGGGGTCCGTCCGCCGTGCAGGTGAACGACGGTGGGCACGGGCAGGTCGTTGCGGTGCGTCACGGTGACCGGCCGGCCGCGGCGCGACTCGATCGTCGGCCCGGGGAAGGTGCCCTCGTACGTCCACAGCGGCGTCTTGAGGCCGGGCAGGATCTCCGCGCTCGCCTCGCGCTGGGTGATCTCGTAACGGTCGGTGCCGCCCGAGGTGCGGACCGGCTGCAGCACGGCAGGCATCGGCAGCGGCACCTGGAAGGGCGGCGGCAGCGGCACGGCGCTGCGCAGCTCGGCACCGGTGACCGACGGCCGGCGGGCCAGCGCGGCCGAGGCCGACAGCCCGGTGGCCGCCATCAGCCCGAGCGCCCCGCCGATGCCGAGGATCCGCCGCCGGCTCGGGTCACGGCCCTCAACGCGCATCGCGGGCCTCCTGCCGCAGGAGGGGCCGCCGCCAGACGGCGATGAACTGCACGACGAGCGCGGCGACGGTCATCACGCCCAGCGGGATGTGCAGCCACAGCGCGCCGTCCAGGCCGGCGAAGTACTGCACCGTCTCGGCCGCCACCACCGCCGTCGTGGTCAGGAACGGCCAGGCCTGACGCATGCGTACCCAGACCGTGATCGCCACGAGCACCTGAAGGCAGCCGAGGGAGGTGACCACGTCGGCGCCGATCGCGTGCCCTCGCAGGCTGTCGTAGTCGCCGGTCAGGTAAACCCCGGCGAACACCGGCTGGCCGGCGATCGCCACCAGGTGCGCGCTGACGACGGCCCGCAGCGTCCACCCCGAGCGTTCCGTCCGCTGCGCGGCCACGGTGAGCATGTGAATCCCTCCTCGCTCTGCTGTCGTTGGGGCGAGATTATGGCTCGGGAGTTATCTTGTCTAAGATCAATATTGCTATGGCGTTATGCTCGGGGAGGCATGATGGAGCTGAACTCGCTCAGGCAGTTCCTGGTGGTGGCCCGGCTTGAGCACCTCAGCCGGGCGGCCGACGAGCTGCACGTGGCCCAGCCGTCGCTGAGCCGGACCATCACCCGGCTGGAGAGCGAGCTGGGCGCGCCGCTGTTCGACCGGAGCGGCCGGCTCCGGCTGAACGACGCGGGCAGGCTCTTCCGCGATCACGTCGAGCGGTCCCTCGGCGAGCTCGAGGCGGGACGGCGTGCCGTCGCCGCGGCCACCAGCGAGGGCCTGGGCACCGTACGGCTGGCCTCGGAGACCTTCCTCACCCTCACCGGGCCGCTGGCGGCCTACAAGCGCGCCCATCCCTCGGTCGAGATCGAGCTCCAGTGGTCGCCGGCCGAGGACATGGCCCGCCGCCTGCGGTCCCAGGACGTCGACCTGTGTGTCGCCTCGCAGCCGATCCACGCCGAGGGCCTGGAGTCGGTGCGGTTGTTCGACGAGGCGGTGGGCGTGGGCACGCCGCTCGATCATCCGCTGGCGGGCCGTGCTTCCGTGAGCATCGACGAGCTCGCCGGCCAGCCCTTCGTCACCGCCCGCAAGGGACACTGGATCCGCCGGCTGCTCGATCGGCTGTTCGCCGCGAGAGGCCTCACTCCGAAGATCGTCTGCGAGAGCGACGAGCACAGCGCCATCGCGGACCTGATCAGCGCGGGACTCGGCATCGGCCTCGTCCCCGGCTTCGCCCGCCGCAGCGCCACGCGCACCCCCGGGACCTGGATCGCCGTCGACAGCCCCGACTGCCGTCGCACGGTCACCCTGTGCTGGGGCGCCGACAGCCACCTGTCAGCCGCCGCCCGCCTGATGCGCACCACGATCACCGGCTGGGACTGGACCACCGGCGAGCCCCGGGAGCGACGCTGACGATCGGCTCGCGCGGTGGGCACGACGCGCCCCGGGGCCTGGCCCTCCCGGCACGATCCTGCGGCCCGGGCCGGCCCGTGCCGCAGGGACGTTCCGGTCTCAGCGGCTCACGACGGTTTCCCGGTCCACGCGCGACAGCTTCTCGGGATTGCGCACGTGGTAGGCGCCGGTGACGTAGCCGTTCTCCAGCCGCACCGCCACCACGCCGTCGATCTCCCCGTTGAGCCGGATGAGCAACCCGGGGCCACCGTTGATCTGCACCAGCTCGGCGGACCTTTCGGCGTCGCGCTTCCACCAGCCGACGGCCAGCAGGCGAGCCACCTGGCCGGCACCCACGACGGGCCGGAGCAGGGCATGCTTGATCCCGCCGCCGTCGCTCAGGGCGACGACGTCCGGCGCCAGGATGTCGAGCAGGCTCTGCAGGTCGCCGGTCTCGACCGCGCGCTGGAATGCCTGGAGTGCGGCTCGGGTCTCGGCCGGGGAGGCGATGCCGCGGGGCCGGCGCGCGGCGACGTGTGCCCGGGCCCGGTGGGCGATCTGGCGGACCGCGGCCGGGCTCTTGCCGACGGCTTCGGCGATCTCGTCGTACTCCAGATCGAACACCTCGCGCAGCACGAACACCGCCCGCTCGATCGGCCCCAGCGTCTCCAGCACCAGCAGCATAGCCATCGAGACGCTGTCGGCCAGCTCGACGTCCTCGGCCACGTCGGGCGCGGTCAGCAGCGGCTCGGGCAACCACGGCCCGACGTAGGACTCCTTGCGCCGATCGAGCGTACGCAGCCGGTCCAGCGCCTGCCGGGTGACGATCCGTACCAGGTAGGCACGTTGCTCCCGCACGGTGCCGAGATCGACGCCCGCCCATCGCAGCCAGGTCTCCTGCAGCACGTCCTCGGCGTCGGCGGCCGAACCGAGCATCTCGTACGCGACGGTGAACAGCAGGTTGCGGTGGGCGACGAACGCCTCGGTGGCGGAGTCCACGCGCTCGGCACGATCGAGCGGCCCGGCCGGGCCCGCGGTCCGTTCGCTGTGCTCGCTCATCCCCGGCTCCTGCCTGTTCGCTCTCACCACTGCCACACGCACAAGACGCCGGTCCCCACCGCCCTGTGACACCCACGCTCGGTAATCCACGTCACATGATCGCGCTGTCACAGCGGCCGGGCCGCCGGCGTCTCGTGTTCGTCAGGACGCCGCTCGGACGATCCGGGCGGCACGCAACACACCACGAGTTGGGAAGACCTCACCATGTCCGCACCCACGACGACCAACCAGGAAGACCTGCGGTCGCGTATGCCCAACCCCCTCCGGTTCGTCCCCGAGATGGCGGCGATCGCCGAAGGAGTGCACAAAGCCGTCGGGAACGGTTCGATTCCCCAGACCACCATCAGCCTGCTGCAGCTCCGCGCCGGGCAGATCCTGGGCAGCACGTACTTCACCGTCCGGGAAACCGGCAACCTCCGCCAGGCCGGGGAACCGGAGGAGCGCATCACCGCCGTGGCGACCTGGCGGGACGCCCCTTACTTCACCGGCGAGGAACGGATCGCGCTGGAGCTCGTCGAGGCCGTCCTCACCCCGAACCCGTCCGGGGAACGCGTCCCCGACGAGCTGTACGCCAGGGCGTCCGCGCAGTACGACGACAAGGCGCTCTGGTCGCTCGTCCTGGCGATCGGTCACATCGGATTCTTCACCCCGGCCGCTCTCATCGCCAAGCCGATCCCCGGCAGGGCCCCTGGCCAGAACTACAGCGAGTGACACCATTCGGCACCCAAGACAGGGACGAAGCATGAGCATCAGCAAGTTCGCCGTGGCAGGGGCAACCGGGCGGCTGGGACGCCACGTCGTGGACGTCCTCTCCGAACGGGGGCACCAGGTCGTTGCGATGTCCCGGGCCACCGGCGTGGACATCATCACCGGTGAGGGCCTCGCCGAGGCCCTCACCGGGGTCGACGTCATCATCGACGTCGCGTCGTGGCACGGCTCCGACCAGCAGGCGGCAACGGAGTTCTTCCGCACGGCGACCCGCAACCTGCACGAGGCCGGCCGGCAGGCGGGAGCCGGCCAGATCGTCATCGCATCCATCATCGGCACCGACAAGGCCACCGCCGGTTTCATCGCCGCCCAGCAGGTGCACGAGGAGGCCAGTCTGTCCGGCCCGCTCCCCGCCCGCATTCTGCGGGCCGCGCAGTTCCACGAGTTCGTCGGTCAGCTGCTGGACTGGCAACCGGGCGACGTCGCCTACATCCCGGCCTTGCCCACCCAGCTCGTGGCCTGCCGCACCGTGGCCGAGGAGCTGGTGGACCTGGCCACCGACCGCGACGCGCCCGCCCAGCCCGCTCCCGGGACACCGATCCCCGAGATCGCCGGACCCCGCCGGGAGACCATGTCCGAGGCGGCCGCCCTCCTCGGCGCCCGGCGAGGCGTCAAGGTCGTCGGCGTCGACGGCTCCGGCATGCCCGACGCCGAGACGGCCGCCGGCGGCGGGTTCCTGCCCGGCCCGCACGCCAAGCTCGCCGGCCCCACCTTCCAGGAGTGGCTCAACGCCCAACCCTGACCCGGACGGGGCCGGACGGGACCGGACGGGACCGGACGGGGCCGGACGATGGCCGGCGCGGATGGGCGCAGCTCGGGCCTGGCCGTGCCGGCCAACGGCGGACCAACGACTGTCCCGTTCGGGGACCTTCTCCTCTGAGGAGCGCCGCTTTCGCGAGGTGTGATGAAGGCGACCGACCAGGAGGACGGGTGAACGCCATCGCGCACCGGGACGGCGGACTCGAGATCGCCGAGTCCGGACCGGCCGGCACCCGCGTCCTCGTACAGCAGCCGGAGAAGGGTTGAGTGCCATGCGCATGACCGTCGCGGACGTGATGACGGACCAGGTCGTCACGGTCACCGCCGCCACCCCGTTCAGGGAGATCGCCGAAGCGCTCATCTCCGGCGGCATCAGCGCGGTGCCGGTGCTCGGTGACGATCGCCAGGTGATCGGCATGGTGTCCGAGGCCGCCCTGCTGCGCACGCCGAGCCGATGACCAGCCCTCCCGTCACCGTCACGGCCGCCGCGGCCGCGGTGGAGGCCGCCCGCCTCATGGACACCCACGACGTCAAGCGCCGCACCGAGGCCGCCGTCGCGGTGCGCATGGCCGGCCGGGTCAACGGCGTGGTCGACGTCGTCGACGAGCTCAGCCGGAAGCGGGACGACTCCAAGTGGGAAGGCATGTAGTCATGCTCGTACGCGAGGTCATGACCAGCCCGGCCATCACCGTCCGCCGCACCGACCCGGTGCGGCGGGCCGTCCGGGCCCTCTACGACAACGACATCACCGCCGCCCCCGTCGTCGACGACTCGGGCCGCCTGGCCGGCGTGGTCAGCGAACTGGATCTGCTGCGCGGCGAGTTCGAGCCGGACCCCCGCGCCACCGTCCTGCCCCCGCATGCGGCGCGTGAGCCGGCACCGCGGCTGGTCATGGAGGTGATGACCCGCGAGGCCGCCACCGTCACCGAGACCACCGACGTCACCACCGCCATCGAGCTCATGGTGGGCAAGCGGATCAAGAGCCTGCCCGTCCTGCGCGGCGCCGAGATCGTCGGGATGGTCAGCCGCCGCGACCTGATGGCCATGCTGGCCCGCCCGGACAGCGAACTCCGCGCCGCGGTCGAGGCCGCGCTGCGCGAGCAGTATCCCTTCGGCCCGAGCTGGGAGGTCACCGTGCACGACGGCGTGGCCGAGCTGAGCGGGCCGCCCCACGAGCCCGCCGACCACATCGCCGACCTGCTGGCCCGCACGGTGCCCGGCGTCGTCCGGGTCAGGCACCTGAGGAACCCACCGTGACACGCCCTTCGGGGTTCGCTCCCACCCGTCATGGCCGCCGCCCCCACAGCGGCCCTCGTACGGAGTTCCGCACGGTACGCCGGCACCCGACGTCAGGGGCGGTTCGGCGGAACCCCGTTCGCGAACCGCACGGTGATGGACAGGCCGCCTTCCGGGCGTGCGCCGGCGGTGAGGGTGGCGTGGTGAGCCTGCGTGACGGCATTGACGATGGCGAGGCCGAGACCGTAGCCGTCCCGGCTGCCGTGACGGTCGGGCGCCAGTTTCTGGAAGGGGTGAAAGAGGCGCTGGACCTGGTCGTCGGGGACGACCGGCCCGCTGTTGGCGACCGTGAGGGCCACCTGCGTGCCGGAGGTGTGCGTGGTGACCGTCACCTGCCCGTCTGCGTGGTTGTGGCGGATGGCGTTGTCGACGAGGTTGGCGACGAGGCTCTCGATCAGTCTCGGGTCTCCGGTCGTCGCCGCGGGCGTCAGGTGTTCGGCGAGGTCGATGCCTTTCCGCGTCGCCTGGTCGCGGCGGGAGGCGAGCACTCCTTCGAC
>NZ_JBQQCB010000032.1:0-92279 GCF_052246675.1 Nonomuraea sp. KM90
AACGTCTGGGGACGCGAGGTCACCGCGAACGGACCGCGCTTCTACGTCCGCGACCTGACCCGGACCTGGCCGCGCCCGGCCCGCCCGCCCGTCGCCCCCGCGCACCCGGAGCTGGACGTGGCCGGCGACTGGCGGGTCCTGGGCACCCCGCCCCCGGACGCCCCGCCGGACTGGCAGGGGCCCCGGTCCTGGCCGGAGTTCGGGCACACGTGGCGGCCGGAGGGCGAGATGTTGCCCGAGCACCTCCTGCCCGCCCCCGGACACGACGGGAGCGAGGGCGGAGGCGGACGGGGGCCCACGTTGCGGGAGCTGCTCGACGCGGCCGACCGCGCGCCCCTCAGCACGTACAAGGTGGTGCGCGCGGTGAGCGAGGTCGAGGCGGTCGGCTACTTCGACGGCCTCAACGCCTACGACCGGGCGTTCGTCTCGCTGGGGCCGTGCCACTGGACGGCGGGCCTGGCCGCCGGCCCCGCCCCGGGGGCCGCCGTCGGCGAGGCCGAGCTGCCGGGCCTCCTCGCCTACCTCAAGGCCACCGACCGCGTCGCGTTCGCGGAGGCCGTCGGGCGTTTCGGGATCGACGTCGCCCTCGCCTGGGGCGCGAACGGCGCGGCGCTGTTCGACGAGAACCAGCGCAAGTACACCTCCCGGCCCGCGGTCCCCCAGGAGGGCGGCGGCCGGCGCGCGCTGGCCACGGTCGAGGAGTACGACATGTTCCGCGGCTGGCACTGGTTCTACCGCTTCCAGATGGCCGCGCGTACCGTGGACGGCTTCCGCCGCGCGATGTGGCCCATGGCGCGGCTGCGGATCCGCGACATCGGCGAGACCCCCTGGGACGCGCCCGCCGGTCCGCCCACGTGGACGGTGCCGTCGCCGGACGGGCCCCGCCCGGCCCGCGTCAAGGAGGTGGTCACCTCCGAGCGCGGCATGGCGCTGGTCTACCGCTGGCACATCAGGGCCCCGGCCAACATGGTGTCGGGCGGCCGGGCGGGGCCCGTCCTGCGCGGCGTCCACGAGGCGGCCGTCAAGGAGGACCCGGCGGCGTTCGCCGGCACCCCGGACACGTGGGGCGACGCCGCCGAGCGGGCCCTCGTCGCGGAGCTTAGGAAGCAGGGCGGGGGGTCGATCGAGGAGGTGCACGAGTGGCCCAGCCTGGCGTCCAGGAGGCGCGGCTTCACGCTGCCGGTCGAGCTCCTGCCGGAGGCGTCCGACGGCGGTGACCGCCGGCTCGCCGTGGCCCGGGGCTCGTTCGAGCTGGACACGAGCGGCCTGCCGTTCCCGCCCCTGTGAGCGGTCAACCGGCCAGGGCCGCCGCGATCCGGTCCTCGGCCCAGGGCACCATGAGGAAGCCGCGCTTGACGGTCAGCACCTGCACGCCCGCCGTCCACGACTGGATCCCCGGGACGGAGGCCAGCGTGCGGGAGGTGAAATGGTGCAGGTCGGCCGTGGTCGGCACGATCACCTCGCAGATCAGCGACGCCTGCCCCAGCATGGAGGCGATCATCCGCACGCCGCGCTCGTTCGACAGCCGCTCGGCCACGCTGTCCTGCATGCTGGGCTCGACCGACAGCCAGAAAAGGATCTCCGCCTCGTAGCCGAGCGCGGCGGCCGGGATGAACGTGGTGATCGTGGCGCAGCCGCGCTCCAGCATGGCCTCCAGCCGCCGCCGGGCCGTGCTCTCGCTGATGCCCAGGCGGCGGCCGACGGACTGGAAGCTGGCCCGGCCGTCCTCGCGCATCGCCGCGAGCACCTCCCGGTCGACGTCGTCGAGGTGCCCGCGCTCGCACATGTGCGCGGGCCGCCGCAGCGCGAACGGCGCCGCCCGGTCCCCCAGCACCGGGACGCTCCAGTCGTAGCTGACCTTGTACGTGTGCAGCACCAGGTCGGCGTTGCTCTGCTGGGCCCCGGGCACGGAGTGGACGAAGTCGACCAGCATCGAGTACAGGTCGCGGTGCTTGGGCGCGACCAGCTCGAACACGATGTCGTACCCACCGGTGACGATGGTGACGTACCGGATGTCGGGGTTCCTGGCCAGCAGTCCCGCGACCCTGAGCTGGCTGCCGGGCGCGCAGGTCAGCCGCACCATGAACACGTGGACGGGCCCCTCGTGCTCCAGGTGCGGCAGCACCGCCACCCGGGCCAGGCCCGCGCCGATCAGGTGCTGGGCCCGGCGCGCCACCGTGGTGGTGGAGATGCCGAGCAGCTGGGCGATGTCGGTCCAGCTGGCCCGGCCGTTCACGTGGAGCGCGGCGAGGATCTTGCGGTCCAGTTCGTCGAGATCTTCCATCGGGGGCATCATCGCGCGATCAGGCCCGTACTCGCACCTCGCCCAGCGCGGTGGCGAGGAACTGGCGGACGGTGGCCTCCCACAGCTCGGCCTCCTCGACCTGCGGCGAGTGCCCCGACTTCTCGAAGATCCGCAGCTCGGCTCGGGGGATGAGGCGGGCGATCAGCTCGCTGCACTCGGGAGGCGTGATCCAGTCGTGCCGCCCGACGGTCACCAGGGTGGGGGCTTCGATGCCGGGCAGGAGGTGCTTGATGTCGTAGTTCGGCTGGTTCACGGCGAAGGCGTAGTTGTGCGTCTCGTAGTGGTAGGGGGTGGCGGCCACCCGCCGCTCCACCGCGGCCGGGTCGTAGTCGTGGTCGTAGAGGGGCAGGATCTCGCGCCAGCAGTCGCGCAGGTCGTCGTCGTCGCGCACGGTGCCGGACATGATCCGGTCGAGCTTGTCCCGGTCGATCCGCACCCGCGCGGAGGCCGCGGCGTTGCGCGTGGCCAGCTCCTGGTTGGCGTTGTCGGCCGAGGTGTCGCGCAGCACCACGGCGCTCACCCGGTCCGGGTGGCGGGCGGCGTACTCCATGGCGATGAAGCCTCCGTACGAGCCGCCGGCGATCACCACCCGCTCGGCGCCGAGCCACTCGCGCAGGCCCTCGACGTCGGCCACCCACTGCTCGTGCGTGAACGGGCCGGTCAGGCCGCTGGCCCCGGAGCCCCGGGCGTCGAAGACGACCACCTTGTACGCGTCGGCGAGCCGGCCGAAGCTGCTCCTGGGCTCGGCGAGCGAGCCGAGGCCCGGCGCGCCGTGGTGGGCGATGATCACGTTCTCGCCCTCGCCGAGGATCTCGACGTTGAGTGGGTTGTCGTTGATGTCGACGAGCAAAGCGGGTCCCTTTCAGATGATGACGTCGGTGAGCTCGCGCGGGTACGCCGTCAGCCGGCGCGGCCCCGACCCGGTGACCAGGACGGTGTCGGAGATGCGGTAGCCGGCGTGGCCCGGCACGTACACGCCGGGCTCGCTGGACAGGATCATGCCGGGGGCCAGCTCGGTCGCGTCGCCGTCCGACAGCCAGGGCGGCTCGTGGAAGCCGAGCCCGATGCCGTGGCCCTGCCGGTGGCGGATGTGCTCGGCGAGCCCGGCCTCCTCGATCACCTCCAGGCAGCGGCGGTTGGCCTCCTCGCAGGTGACGCCGGGGATCAGCGCCTCGGTGCCGACCTCCTGCGCCTCCCGGACCGCCTCGTAGTAGCGGGCCTGCCGCGAGCTGGGCTCGCCGATGACGAACGTGCGCTCGCTCTCCACGAACCTGCCGCCGACCGCGCAGCCCAGCGACAGCATGAACGTCTCCCCCGCCCGCAGCCGGTCGCCGCCGGGCAGGCGGTGCGGCTGGGCCGAGTTGGGCCCGCCGTAGACCAGGCCGCCGGTGAGCATGGGGACCACGACGACGTCCTCGTGCCCGGCGTACATGAGGCGGGAGCCGTACGAGATGACGTGCGCGGCCAGCTCCGTCTCGGCGGGCAGCTCGCCGCCCGCCTCGACGGCCGCCCTGACCAGCTCGACGCCGGCCTCGATCATCTGGTCGGCGATGCGGGCGGCCTCCTCGTGCAGCGCGATCTCCTCGGGCTGCTTGCGCAGCCGCACCCGGCCGACCGCGTCGCAGGCGCTCCAGCGGGTCGCGGGGAACGCCTCGGCCAGCGCCCGCGTACGGGCGACGCTGATGGAGGGCGCGTACCCGGCCGTGCCGGGGACGCGTACGTGCCCGGCGAGCACCGCGAACGGCGACCTGATCCCGGGGAACTCCGGGTAGGCCACGATCTCGGCCCGGGCCCGCTGGTCCTGGGCGTACTCCCGCTCCAGGTCGGGCACCAGCAGCACCGGGTCGCCGTCGAGCGGCAGCCAGCAGGCGACCGGCCGCTCGTTCGGGAAGTGGTGGAAGCCGGTGAGGTAGGCGACGTCGAGCGGGTCGTCGAGCAGCAGCGCCGACAGCCCCTCGGCGGCCATGAGAGCCCGGACCCGGTCGAGCGCGCCCGCGTAGAAGGTGTCGGGCAGCCTCTGGGAGAAGGTCATGTGTCGTTCCTGTGGTTGCGAGCGTCGTTGTAGGCCACGGACAGCAGGGTCGTGGACAGGACCAGCAGCAGGATGGCCAGCGACGGGAACAGCGTGGTCCACCAGGCGGAGGCGAGCGCGCCCGACTGCTGCGCCTTGTGCAGGATCGTGCCCCAGGACCAGCTGTTCGGATCGCCCAGGCCGAGGAAGGACAGCCCGGCCTCGGCCAGCACGGCGCGGGAGGTGGTGAGCACCACCGACACGCCGACGACGGGCACCACGCCGGGCAGCAGGTGCTTGCGCACGATCCACAACGACGAGCCGCCGACGACCTTGGCCGCCGACACGAACGGCATGGGCACGATCGACAGCGCCTGCGAGCGGACCACGCGGGCCGCCTTGGGCCAGCTGAACAGCGCGATGACCACGGCCAGCGTGCGCACGCTGGGCCCGGCCAGCGCCGCCACCAGGATCATCAGCGGCAGCACGGGCAGCGACAGCGACAGGTCCACCAGCACGCCGAGCGGCGTGTCCAGGCGCCGGAAGTAGGCGGCGCTGACGCCGATGAGCAGGCCGATCCCGATGGCCAGCACGGAGGCGCTGACGCCGACCGCCATGCTGACCCGGGCACCCCAGATGACCTGGGCGAAGACGTCCTGGCCGATGTCGTCGGTGCCGAACCAGTGCGCGGCCGAGGGCGGCTGCGAGGTGTCGGCGCCGTACCCCTCGGGGAAGGGCGCGATGAGCGGTGCGAAGATCGCGACCAGGGCCAGCAGGATCAGCAGGATCCCGCTGGCCACGCCGAGGGGGTTGCGGCGGAAGGAGGCCCAGGTCCGCCGGCGCGGCGTGAGCTCCACAGCGACTGCCGTCATGAGGTACGCACCCTGGGGTCGAGGATTCCGTAGGCCACGTCGGTGATCAGGTTGGCCACCACGACGGCGGCCGCGAGCAGCACGAACGCGCCCTGGAGGACAGGGAAGTCGAGCTGGCCCACCGCCTCGTAGATGGCGCGGCCGATGCCCGGGTAGGCGTAGATCGTCTCGGTCAGCACCGCGCCGCCCACCAGGGTGCCGAGCTGGAGCCCGGCGATCGTGGTGGTCGGCAGCAGCGCGTTGCGCAGGGCGTGCTTCCACACGACCGCCCCCGGGCGCACGCCCTTCGCCTTGGCCAGCGAGACGTAGTCCTCGCCGAGCGCGTCGATGAGCGTGGTCCGCATCGTCAGCACGTAGCCGCCGAGCTGGATGAGAACCAGCGACAGGCAGGGCAGCACCAGGTGGTGCAGCATGCTGAGCGTCGCGGCGAAGCCGGTGGCGTCGAGATCGACCGCGCCGCCGATGGGGAACCAGCCCAGCCAGACCCCCAGGACGTACATGAGGAAGATCCCGACGCTCGGCACGAACAGCGACTGCGCGGTGACGCCGGTGAGCTGGATGACGCGGTCCACCCACCCCTTGGCCCTGGTGGCGGCGAGCACGCCGAGCGGGATGCCCAGCACGATCGTCACCGCCATGGCCGACATCGTCAGGATCAGCGTCCACGGCAGCCGCTCCATGAGCACGGTCGTCACGGGGATCGACTGGCGGAACGACATGCCGAGGTTGCCGTGCAGGAGCTGGCCGAGGTAGTCGACGTACTGGGCGGCCAGGGGCTTGTCCAGGCCGAAGTCGGCCAGCAGCTTCTGGCGCAGCTCCTCGGTCATGTTCGGGTCGGCCACGGCCAGCACCGGGTCGCCGGGCAGCAGGCGGACCAGGAAGAACGTCACCGTGACCGCGAACCACAGGGTGAGCAGGCCGCGGGCCAGCCGGAGGCCGATGAACCGCATGGCGATCAGCCCGCCGGCTTCGCCGAGGCGAGGGAGAGCGGGTTCAGGACGGACAGCAGCTCGCTCGGCATCGGCTGGAACCCGGTCCACTTCGTGGAGTGCGCGATGTTGAACGTCTCCACGTACAGGACGTTGTCGTAGACCTGGTCATGGATGATCCGAGCGGCCTCCTGGATCGGCGCCTTGGCCTCCTCCATGGTGAGCGCCCGCTGTGCCCGGTCGATCAGCTCGTCCAGCTTGGGGTCGCTGACCTGGGCGTAGTTGATGAACCCGCCGGTCTTGAAGGCCAGCCCCAGGTTGGCGGGCGGGTTGTCCATGACCGCCCACGATCCGGCGTAGATGTCGAAGTCCCGCTTCAGGGTCTTGTCCAGGTACGTGTTGCGCTCCAGGCCCTGCAGCTTGATCGTGATCCCGGCCTTCTTCGCCGCGTCGCGGACCATGGGGGCCCAGCGGGCGATGTTCGGGTCGGCCTGGTCGTAGACCATGCTCAGGCTGAGGTTCGACGCCCCGGCCTCGGCCAGCAGCTTCTTGGACTGCTCGGGATCGAAGACGTACTCCTTCGACGCCGGGTCCGTCCAGGCGGGCAGCGACGGCGTCAGGACGCTGGAGTTGGAGGACTTGGCGAAGCCCTTGAGCGCGATGTTCCTGATGGCCTCGTAGTCCACGGCGTGTGCCAGGGCCTGGCGGACGCGTACGTCGTCCAGCGGCTTGCGCTTGGTGTTGTACTGCAGGTGCGCCCAGCCCAGCGACGGGATCTGCTGCAGCTTGACCTTCGGGTCGTTCTTCAGGTCGGTCGCGGTGGCGGGCGGCAGCACGTTGCCGATCAGGTCGATCTCGCCGTTGCGCAGCGCCAGGACCTCGGTGTTGACGTCGGGGAAGACCCGGAACACGATCTCCTTGACCGCCGGCGTGCCGGGGCCGAAGTCGTCCACCCGCTCCATGATGTAGCGCTGGCCGCGCTCGACCTTGGTCAGCTTGAACGGCCCGGCGCTGACCCAGTCCTTGTCGTTGGCGAACTTCTGCACGCTCGGCGCCTTCTCGAAGACGTGCTTGGGCACGACGGGCAGCCAGAAGCCCACGTTGTCGAGGAACGTCCCGTCGGGGCGGCTCAGCTTGAACCGCACCTCGGTCGGCGAGACGGCCTCGGCCTCGTCCAGCGCCGTGATGAGCCCGGCCACCACGCCGAACTTCTCCTTCTGCACGGCCGTGATCGAGAACACGACGTCGTCGGCGGTCACCGGCTTGCCGTCGGACCACTTCATGTCGTCGCGCAGCTTGACCGTGGCCGTCTTGCCGTCCTCGGCGTACGACCACTCGGTCGCCAGGTACGGGATGCGCTTGCCGGTCCCGTCCATCTGGGTCAGGTGGGGGTACATGAGGTTGGTGACCCACGAGTCCGTCCGGCTGTTGCCGACCAGGGGGTTGTAGTTGACCACGTCGGCGGTCGTGCCGATGGTCAGCCGGTCGGCCGAGGCCGGCGCCTGCGAGCCGTCCTGGGAGCCGGTCGAGCCGGACTGGCCGGGGACGCTGGGGGCGCAGGCCGTAAGCGCGACGGCCAGCGCGGTGAGGAGAGCCGCACGTCTCATCAGATCCAGACCTCTTCCAGTACGCGCATGACGTTGCCGCCCACGACCTTGGTGATCTCGTCGTCGGAGTACCCGTGGGTGACGAGCCAGGCGATGATGTTCCAGAAGCACTCGGCCGGGTTCTCCAGGCCGTCCACGTAGGGCACCTTCTCGTAGCCGACGCCGGCGTGCGCCTCGTTGAGCGACAGGTGCTCGGCGAACGTGTCGTGCAGCCCGACGTGGTCGCCGAACAGCGTGTCCGGGCCGAAGGCCACGTGGTCGATGCCGACCAGGTCCACGCAGTAGGTGAAGTGGTCCATCACCGACTCCAGGCTGTGCCTGGGGTGGTCGGGCGACAGGGTGGTGTGCGGGGCCGCCTCCAGGCCGATCACGCCGCCGCGCTCGGCCGCGGCCTTGATGACCGAGTCCGGCTTCATCCGGTTCGTGGGCCAGACCGAGCGGGCGCCCGCGTGGGTGATGAGGATCGGCCTGGTCGAGTGGCGGATGGTGTCGAGCGAGGTCTGGTCGCCGGAATGGGAGACGTCGATGGCGATGCCCAGCTTGTTCATGCGGCGCACGGCCTTCTCGCCGAACAGGGTCAGCCCGCCGTCGCCGCGCTCCTTCAGGCCGCTGCCCAGCGTGTTGGCCTCGCTGTAGGCGATGCCCATCTGGCGCACGCCGAAGCCGTACAGCATGTCGATCCGGTCGACCTCGTTCTCGATCATCGTGGCCGCCTCCAGGGCGAGCACGAGGCCGATGCGGCCGCTCGCGTGCGCCTGGTGCACGTCGGCCAGGCGCTCGACCTTGATCAGGAAGTCCTGGTGGGCGAGGTCCGACAGGCGCATGCCGATGTCGGCCACCACGTCGTTCCACTTCCAGCCGGCCTGGCTGGTGATGCAGCAGGTGCCGTCCATGAGGTTGTCGAAGACGACCGTCATGCCGGAGCGGGCCAGGCCCTCGTAGCCGGTGTGGTGGCGGGCGGTGCGGTTGTAGTCGACGGTCTCGCTGATGTCGTCGGGGAAGACGGACGGGTGGTCGTGCAGCGAGACGACCAGGCTGTCGGTGAGCAGGCGGCGTACGCGCCCGCTCTGCTCGGAGGTGAGCTCGGGCCCCGCGTACGCCGGGACCCGGCCGAGCTCCGGCGCCAGGTCGAACCGGCGGTAGTCGACACCTGCCTCCAGGTACTCGTAGGAACGGTAGCCCTTGTAGCTCTTCGCAGCTTCCAGCATCTGGTAACCCCTCTTGTTCAATTGCGGGAAGTTTGCCAGGATCGGGCGCGAAAGACAATATTGAAGTTGTTTTCCGGCAGCCAAGCCAATCTCTACGCCAGCTTTCGTCACAATCGAGGAGGGGGTGCGGTGAGCGAACCACCGGTCCTGGAGCTACGCGGCCTGCACGTCACGTTCACCGCCCACGGGCGCGAGATCCCGGCCGTGCGCGGGGTGGACCTGACCATCGAACGCGGCCAGACGCTCGCGCTGCTCGGCGAGTCCGGCTCGGGCAAATCCGTCACCGCCAAGGCCGTCATGGGCCTGCTCGACCAGCCGAACGTCCGGGTGAGCTGCGAGGCTGCCCGGCTCGGCGGGCGCGACCTGCTCGCGATGGGCGCCGAGGAGCGGCGGGCTCTGCGCGGCAGCGAGATGACGCTCGTCTTCCAGGACGCGCTGTCGGCCCTCAACCCGGTGCTCAGCATCGGCGACCAGATCGGCGAGCTGTACCGGGTGCACCTCGGCCTGTCGCGCAAGCAGGCCAGGGCGCGCTCGATCGAGATGCTGGGCCTGGTGGGCATCCCGGCCCCGGCCAAGCGGATCGACGACTACCCGCACCAGTTCTCCGGCGGGATGCGGCAGCGGATCCTGGTGGCCATGGCGGTGGCGCTCGAACCGGACCTGATCATCGCCGACGAGCCGACGACCGCGCTCGACGTGACCGTGCAGGCGCAGATCCTGGAGCTCATCGACCGGCTGCGGCGCGAGCTGGGCACCGCCGTGCTGCTGATCACGCACGATCTCGGGGTGGCGGCCGAGGTCAGCGACCGGGTGGCGGTGATGTACGCGGGGCGGATCGTGGAGAGCGGGGAGGTCGGCGAGCTGTACGACCTGCCCGCGCACCCGTACACCGCCGCCCTGCTGGCCGCCATCCCCGACCTGGACAGCCCGGCCTCGGAGCTGCGCGCCATCCCCGGCGCCCCGCCGAGCCCGGCCGAGACGCCGCCCGGGTGCTCGTTCGCGCCGCGCTGCGACCGGGCCAGCGAGGTGTGCGGCACCACCAGGCCACCGCTGACCGTCCTGCGCACCGGGATCGACCGGTACGCCGCCTGCCACCACTCGGAGGAGATGCTCGATGGCGCCCTCGCCTGACCACGAGCCGGTGTTGACAGCCTCGAACCTGCACAAGAGCTACCGTGGCGGCCTGCTCTCCCGGGGCGGGGCCGTACGCGCGGTGGCCGGCGTGGACCTGGAGCTGTACCCCGGGGAGACGCTCGGCATCGTCGGCGAGTCCGGCTGCGGCAAGTCCACCCTGGCCCGGATGCTCGTCGGCCTCGAACGCCCCGACGAGGGCGAGGTCGCCTTCCGCGGCCGCCCGTTCTTCGGCCGCGGCCTTTCCGGGGGCGGCGTGCCGCGCGACATCCGGCGCCGCGTCCAGATGGTCTTCCAGGACCCGCTCACCTCGCTCAACCCACGCATGACCGTGCACGACATCGTGGCCGAGCCGCTGCGCGTGCACCGGCTGGCCCGGGACGCGCGGGCCATGCGGGACCGGGTCGGGGAGCTGCTGGAGCTGGTGGGGCTGTCGCCGGACCGGATGCACCGGTTCCCGCACGAGTTCTCCGGCGGGCAGCGGCAGCGGGTCGGGATCGCCAGGGCCCTGGCCACGGAGCCCGACGTGATCGTGTGCGACGAGCCGGTGTCGGCGCTGGACATGTCGGTGCAGGCGCAGGTGGTGAACCTTTTCGCGGAGCTGCAGCGGACGCTCGGGGTGGCGCTGGTGTTCATCGCGCACGACCTGGCCGTGGTCCGGCACGTCTCGCACCGGGTGGGGGTGATGTACCTGGGGCGGGTGGCGGAGATGGGGCCGGCGGCCGGGGTTTACGGGGCGCCGGCGCATCCGTACACGATGGCGCTGCTGTCGGCCGCGCCGGTGCCGAAGCCGCGGCTGCGGGGGCGCTCGCGCATCATGCTGGCCGGCGACCCGCCGAGCCCGGTGGCGCCGCCGCCCGGGTGCCGCTTCCACACGCGCTGCTGGAAGGCCACCGACCGGTGCTCCGAGGTGGAGCCGGCGCTGGAGGCGGTCGGCGACCACTACGCCGCCTGCCACTACGCGGAGCGCCCGCCCGAGCGCACGCCGTCGCCTGAACACACCGCCTGAGCGCACCGCCTGAGCCCACGACCTGAGCCCACGACCTGAGCGCCCGCCCGAGCGCATGACCTGGGTGGCCGCTCAGGCGTCGTCCCGGCCCGGCCGTACCGTCACCACGCACACGTCGTCACCCCCGCCGTCCGCCTCGCGCATCAGCGCGGCGGCGATCACCGCCGGGGTGCGGGTGAACAGGCCGGGCAGGGCCGCGGGGTCCCAGCGGCCGGCCAGCCCGCCGGTGTGCAGGACCACGGTGGCATGGGCGGGCAGCGCGTACCCCCGCGCGCCGTCCCCGGGCGTCAGCCCCCGCCGCCGCCCGCCGTGCACGACCCAGCCGGAGACGTCGCCGACCCCGGCGAAGGACACGCGGCCCGGTTCGACGCGGGCGACCGCGATCCCCCCGGCACCGGCCGTCGCGGCGCGCAGCCGCGCCACGACCGCCTGCGGCTCCTGCCCGCCCACCTCGGGAAGCAGGCGCGCGGCCGCGTCGCAGACCAGCACGGTCGTGACCGGGCCGGCCCGGTGGACGGCGAACCCGTCGCCGCCCGCCCGCGTGACGCCGCTGACCCGCAGCGGCGGGCGGGCCGTGCGGCCGGCGGTGAAGTACATCGCCAGCACGGTGCCCTTGCCGGGCAGGGAGTGCACGTCGTAGCCGGAGGCGCTGCGGGAGATGGCGCCCAGGCCGATGCCCAGCGTCCCGGAGGTGGAGTAGCCGTCGCGCAGCGCGCGGGCCACGTCCGCCATGCCCGGCCCGCGGTCCAGGGCGATGAGTTCCACCGTGGCGGGCGCCTCGGGATGCGGCCGCACCAGCGCGGCCCCCTCCCTGGCGTGCTTGACCAGGTTGGACACGGCCTCGCTGACGGCCACCGCCAGCCGGCTGACGAGCAGCTGGTCGAAGCCGGCCGCCTCGGCCAGGGCGACGGCCTTCCTGCGCACCGCGCCGACCGCGCCGGCCTCCTCCGCACGCACCCAGCCCATACGCATACCGTACGGCCGACGCCGGGCGAGCTCGAGAGCTCTTGGCTTCTCCGTTCCTGGGTACGTGAGAGGGAAGGCAAGCTTTGATGACATGGTGTCGTCATCAGCTTGACGCCGGACGCCGACGTTTGTGACACTTCGTCATGAAACGCCAGCACGAGCAAAGGTGGGCCGTGACCACGTCGTTCTCCGAGACCCTGAGGAATGCCACCTGGGCCGACCACGAGTCGGCCGAGTCCGAGGGATATCTCTCAGCGCTGATGGCCGGGCGGTTGAGCGAGCACGAATACGGCGAGATGGTCGCCCAGCACTACTTCGCGTACACCGCCCTCGACGGCGTGTCACGAGAGCTGAGCGACCACCCGGTGGCCGGCCGGTTCGTGTTCCCGGAGCTCTACCGGGAGCCGGCGCTGGAGCGCGACCTCGCCACGGTCTACGGCCCCGGCTGGCGCGACCGGATCGCGCCGTCCAAGTCCACCCGCACCCTGATGGCCCGCATCCACCAGGTGGCCGACTGGCCGGGCGGCTACGTGGCCCACCACTACACCCGCTACCTCGGCGACCTGTCGGGCGGCCAGTTCATCCGCATGGAGCTGCAGAAGATCTACGGTTACGCCAAGGGCGGGGGCGTCGACTTCTACATCTTCGACGAGCTGGGCAGCCTGCCGCGCTTCAAGAACGAATACCGCTCGCGCCTCGACGTGCTCGGCCTGGAGCTGGACGAGCGCGAGCAGCAGCGGATGATCGGCGAGGTCCGGCTGGCCTACCAGCTCAACGCGGAGGTCCTGGCCGAGCTGAGGCACGTGGTCAAGGCCGCCGCCTGACCGTCGCCCGGGGGCGAGAAGCCGGACGGCCGGCCGTGCGACCTACCGGTACGGGTCGCGCAGAGGAACGGTCCGCTCGGCGAAGCCCTCCTTGAGCCGCGCCATCCTGGGCCCCGCCTGGTAATAGCGGCCCTTCGTCTCCCCGTACGGCTGCAACCAGCCCTTGGCGGCGAGATCGCGCAGGTCGCGGGCGGCCTGGCCCTGACTGAGCTCCTCGTCGGCCTGATACCGGCTGCGCCGCAGCCGCCGGTTCACGAACGCCTCGTAGAGCGCGGAGACGCACCGCGTGTGAACCGCACCCGGTCGAGGGTTGCACCGTGCGGGCTCCACTTACGCCAGCCCACGGCGCCGAGGACGTCGTAGTACGGCTCTCATCCGAGTTACGCGGAACGCCGCGCCGAGTCCGGCCTACGATGGGCGTATGCCCCGCATCTCGGCCGCCACCATCGGCGAGCACCGCGCCCAGACGCGCGACCGGATCCTCCAGGCCGTCTCGCGCCTGTCGCGGGTGCAGGGCATCGACGCCATCTCCATGACCGACGTGGCCGGCGAGGCCGGGATCACCCGCACGGTGCTCTACAACTACTTCCCCGACAAGGCGGCGCTGCTGCTGGCCTTCACCGAGCGCGTGACCCAATACTTCATCGACAGCTACGAGCGGGAGCTGCCCGCCGGGGCCTCCCCCGCCGACCGGCTGCGGGTGTTCGTGCGACTGCAGCTCACGGGGCTGCTCGCCCACCCCCATCCGGGCGCCGCCGACCTCAGCGCGGCGCTGGGGCCCGACGCCTACCAGCGGCTGGCCGAGCACGTCGCGCCCATGCAGCGGATCCTGGTGGAGATCCTGGAGAGCGGCATCGACGCCGGCGACTTCCGGGTGCTCGACGTGGCGGCCACGGCGCGGATGGTCCTCGCCGTCATCGGGGCCGAGCGGGTGCCGCTGATCAGTGGCGACGTGACGGTGGAGCGCGCCGGGGAGCTGGTGTCGGAGTTCGTGCTGCGGGCCTTGGGCAACGCGTAGATACCCGGGGGACGTACCACTGATGGCGGGTGGGAGGATCGTTCCATGACATACCACCCGGAAGAGCTCCACGATCATGTCGAGCTCAAGTCGGCACGCGGCCGCTGGATCCTGCTGGCGACCGTGCTCGGCTCCGGGCTGGCGCTGCTCGACAGCACCGTGGTGAACGTGGCGCTGCCGTTCCTCGGGCGGGAGCTCGACGCCCGCATGGACGGCCTGCAGTGGACGATCAACGCCTACACGCTCACCCTGGCCGGGCTGATCCTGCTGGGCGGCTCCCTCGGCGACCGCTACGGCCGCCGCAGACTCTTCCTCATCGGGACCGTCTGGTTCGCGGTGGCCTCGGCGCTGTGCGGGCTGTCGCCGAACATCGAGTTCCTCATCGCGGCGCGCGCCCTGCAGGGGATCGGCGGCGCGCTGCTCACGCCGGGCTCGCTGGCCATCATCCAGGCGTCGTTCGTGCGCCACGACCGCCCCAGGGCCGTCGGGATGTGGTCGGGGCTCGGCGGCGTGGCCAGCGCCATCGGCCCGCTGCTGGGCGGGTGGCTGGTGCAGACGGCGGGGTGGCGGTGGGCGTTCCTGATCAACCTGCCGTTCGCGGCGCTCATCGTGTTCGTCACACTGCGGCACGTGCCGGAGAGCAAGGACGAGCGGGCAGCCGGGCGGTTCGACGTGCTCGGGTCGGTGCTGGCGGCGCTGGCGCTGGCGGGCATCACCTACGGCCTGATCGAGAAGGGCGCCCCGGCGCCGCTGCTGGCCGGGGTGGCGCTGGGGGTCGCGTTCGTGGTGGTCCAGATCCGCAGGTCACCCGACGCGCTGGTGCCGGTGGGGATGTTCCGCGACCACGTGTTCACGGCGGTGAACGTGGTGACGCTGATCATGTACGCGGCCATGGGCGTGGTGTTCTTCCTGCTGGTGGTGCAGCTCCAGGTGGTGTCGGGGTTCTCCCCCATCGCCGCCGGGCTGTCGATGTTGCCGACGACGATCCTGATGATGCTGCTGTCGGCCCGGGCCGGCGACGTGGCCAAGCGGGTGGGCCCGCGCTGGCCCATGACGATCGGGATCCTGGTGGCGGCCGGCGGGTTCCTGCTCATGAGCATGATCGGGTTCGGCTCGTCCTACCTGCTCCTGGTGCTGCCGGCGGTGTTCGTCTTCGGGCTCGGCCTGTCGGCGGCCGTCGCGCCGCTGACCGCGACCGTGCTGGCCACCGCCGACGAGCGCTACGCCGGCACGGCCAGCGGGGTGAACAACGCGGTGGCGCGCACCGGCAGCCTGCTGGCCGTGGCCGCCGTGCCGCCGCTGGTCGGGCTGGTGGGCGACGCGTTCGAGAACCCGCCGGTGTTCGACGCCGGGTTCCGGATGGCCATGCTGATCAGCGCCGGGATGATGGTGGTGGCGGCGCTGATCACGTTCTTCACGATCAGGACGAACGTCCTGGCCGTCGACGACGATGACGACCGGGAGAGCGGCGGCTAGAACGTGAACGCCTGGCTGCGGACGCTGTTGTCGAAGTTCGACAGGAGCAGCTCGGGCTCGCCGACCGAGCGGATGCCGGGCAGCCGGGTCAGCAGCTCGCGGAACATCGTGCGCATCTCCTGCCTGGCCAGGTTGGCGCCCAGGCAGAAGTGCGGCCCGGGGCCGCCGAAGCCGACGTGCGGCTTGGTGTCGCGGGTGATGTCGAACGTGTCGGCGTCGGGGAAGACCGACTCGTCACGGTTGGCGGAGCCGTAGAACAGCACGACCTTGTCGCCCTGCTTCAGCTCCAGGCCGCGCAGCGAGTAGTCCTCGGTGACCGTGCGCCGGAACTGCATGATGGGCGACACGTAGCGGACCATCTCCTCGATCGCGCCGTTGATGTGCGCGTCGAAGTCGCTCATCAGCAGCTCGCGCTGCACCGGGTTCTCGGTGAGCAGCCGGATGCCGTGGGCCATCGTGTTGCGGGCCGTCTCGTTGCCGGCCACCAGCAGCAGGGAGAAGAACGAGCCGAGCTCCTTGTCGGTCAGCTTCTCGCCGTCGGGGTTGGCGTTGACCAGCAGGGAGACCAGGTCGCCCTTGGGGTCGGCGACGCGCTCGTGGCCGAGCTTGATCACCATGCGCTGCAGGGCGAGCAGGGCCAGCATGTTCTGGCCGGCCATCTGGACGCTGCGGGCCAGGCTGGGGCGCACGCCGGTGTAGGCGGTGGAGATGTCGACGTGCTGGTGGACCTTCTCCCGCAGCTCCTGCGGGATGTCGAGCATGTCGCAGATGACGTGGATGGGCAGCCGGGCGGCCACCTGGGTGACGAAGTCGCGCGGCCCCGCCTCGACGACGTCGTCCACGATGCGCGCGCACGCGGCCTCGATGTCGCTCTGCAGGCCGGCCAGCATCTTCGGGCTGAACGAGCGGGTGACGATCCGGCGCAGGCGGGCGTGGCGCGGGTCGTCCATGTTGACCATCGACTCGCCGAACACCTGCTTCACCCAGCCGGGCGGCTCCGGGTTGGTGACGGCCGGCTCGCTGGAGAAGATCTTGGCGTTGCGGCTGGCCTCGACCACGTCCGCGTGTCGTACGAGGGCGTAGAAGCCCTTGCCCGAGCGGAGGAAGGGCACCTTCTTCTCAGGGAAGAACACCGGAAGCTCCAATTGCCGGAGCCGGGCGAACGCCTCATTCCGCTCTTTGAGGGGTTTGCGCCAGAAATCCAGATCCGCGAGGTCGATGTCCACCCATCTATCCTGGCACGTTCCGCCGCGTTCAGCGGCCGCCCGGAGCCCCTGTCCCGCCGAGGGCGAGAGTGATGTGCATCCCGCCCTCCTGGCCCGTTCTCGCGCCGTTCAGACCCGGTTCGACCTGCCTGGTCATTACTTCCGGTATGAAGGTTCTGCTGGCCGCCTGCCTGGTTCTCCCCCTCGCTTCCGGAACGACACCCGCCATCGGCCCCACCACCGGCTCCACCACCGGCTCCACCACCGGCCCAACCACCGGCCGGGCGTGCGGCGGGCACCCCCTCGACTTCGACGCCGACGGCCGTCCCGACCTCGCCGTGGCCGCCCCCTACGACGCCTCCAGGGCCGGTTCCGTGACCGTCATGTACGGCTCCGGCAGGAAGGCCCGGCTCACCCAGGACGGCGCCGAGCCCGGCGACTCGTTCGGCTCGGCGCTCGCCGTCGGCGACTTCAACGGGGACCGGTGCGCCGACCTGGCCGTGGGGGTGTCGGAGGAGTTCGCCGGGAAGCGGGTGCCGGGGGGCGACGGGAACGGGGTCGTGCAGATCTTCGACGGGTCACCGGAAGGGCTGGTCGCCGGGAAGGAGCTGGCGCTGGCCAAGCCGTCCAGCGACCGGTTCGGGGCCTCGCTGGCGGCGGGGGACCTCGACGGGGACGGCCGGGACGAGCTGGCGGTCGGGGCGCCGAGCCACCGGTCGGGCGGTGCGGTGACCGTGTACTGGATGAAGGGCCGCAAGCCGTACCAGATCACGCAGAAGACGCCGTGGGTGCGCCAGGCGGCGAGCGTCACCGACCAGTGGGGCGCCTCGCTGGCGACCGGCGACTTCGACGGGGACGGGCGCGACGAGCTGGCCGTGGGGGCGCCCGCCGACAGCGTGAAGGTGGACGGGCAGGGCTCGGTGACCGTCATCGACGTGCGCGGGAAGCGGGCCCGGCTGCTCACGCAGAGCACTCCGGGGATCCAGGGCGCCTCGGAGAAGTGGGACAACTTCGGGGCCTCGCTGGCCACCGGGGACTTCAACGGCGACGGCCGGTCCGACCTGGCCATCGGCGTGCCCGGCGAGGGGATCAGCAAGAACCAGCGGGCCATGGACTACGGCGACGGCACCGTGGACGTGCTCTACGGCTCGCGGGCCGGCCTGCGCACCGACAGGACCGAGGCCTGGTCGCAGAACTCGCTGGACGGCAGGCCGCGCTACTACGACCGGTTCGGGGCCTCGCTGGCCGCCGGGGACTTCAACGGCGACGGCAACGACGAGCTGGCCGTCGGCGTGCCCGGCGAGAAGGCCGTCCAGGTGCTCCAGGGCCGCTCGTCGGGCGGGCTGACCCGGGTGGGGAACCTGCTGGTGAAGGGGAAGGGCCAGGACTTCGGGGCCTCGGTGACCGCACTGCCGGGCTGGGAGCGCTACCGGTCGCTGGCCAAGCGGCCCCCGGTGTACGGGCTCGTCGTGGCGGCGCCGGATCAGGGACTCGTCATGTACGCGCCCGGCCGGCGGGAGTCCCGCCTCAAGCTGGGCAAGGTCCGCCAGCTCAGCAAGGGCACCGGCCTGTACGGCTACACCTTCGGCTGACCCCCGTCCCCGACGGGCAGGATCACCCGGAACAGGGCGCCCTTGCCGGGCTCGCTCTCCGCCAGGACGATGCCGCCGTGCGCCTCCACCAGCGTGGCCGCGATCGACAGCCCCAGCCCGGACCCGCCCGTGCTGCGCGCCGGATCGGCCCGGTAGAACCGCTCGAACACCCGCTCGGCCACGTCCGCCGGGAATCCGGGCCCCTCGTCGGCCACCTCCACGACGGCCTGGTCGCCGTCGATACCCACCCGCACCTGGAACGGGGTGCCGGCCGGGGTGTGGGTGAGCGCGTTGGTCACGAGGTTGTTGAGCACCTGGCCCAGCCGGGTCTCGTCGCCGGTCACGATCACGTCGCCGTCCCCGCCGAACAGCCGCACCAGCTCGATCCTCCGGTCGGGCGCCAGCGTCTGGGCGTCGATCACCACCGTGGCCGCCAGGCTGAGCAGGTCCACGGGCCGCATCGCCAGCTCGCGCCGCTGGTCGAGCCGGGCCAGCAGCAGCATGTCCTCCACCAGCAGCCCCATCCGGGCGGCCTGCCCCTCGATGCGGCTCAGCAGGCGTACGGCCTCGGCCAGGTCTTTCTCCTCCCCCAGCCGGTACAGCTCCGCGAACCCCCTGATCGAGGTCAGCGGCGTGCGCAGCTCGTGCGAGGCGTCGGCCATGAACCTGCGCATCAGCTCCTCCGACCGCCGGGCGGCCGTGGCGGACTCGCGGGCGGACTCGGCCGCCGCCTCCCGCTCGCGCACCGCCACCTCGATCCGGGCGAGCATGGTGTTGAGCGAGCGGCCCAGCTTGCCGACCTCGGTGGTACCGGCCCAGAGGGGCACGCGGCGCGACAGGTCGCCGTCGGCGATGTCGTTCGCGGTGTGCGCGATCTGGCGCAGCGGGCGCAGGCTCCGGCGTACGAGCCAGTAGCAGGCGAACCCGAGCACCACCAGCGTGCCCCCGCCGCCGACCGCGACGATCAGGCCGAGCTGGGAGACCGTGCCGTCCACGTCACCCAGGCTGATGGCCATCACCCGGCTCTCGCCCAGCCGCCCCGGCACCGCGACGACCCGCCAGCTCGGGCCGCCCGCGCCGCGCGAGTCCACCGTGAAGGGGCGCCCCCTGAGCTCGATGACGTCGGCCAGGGTCAGCCGGGGCAGGTCGGGGCGGTGCTCCTCGGTCGACTCGCTGATGGTCCTGACCAGCGCGCCGCCCGAGTCCAGGATCACGCCGTGGAACAGGCCGAAGAAGCGCTGCGGCCGCGCGTCGGGGCGCGGGTCCGGCGGCGGGGGCGCGTCGCGCCACGGCATGGTGGCCGCGCGCAGCTGCTGGTCGACGCGCTCGACGAGATAGCCGCGCAGCAACCGCACGGCGAACAGGCCGGTCAGCGTGATGGCGAGAGTGACCAGCAGGAGGGTGGCCGAGACCAGCCGCAGCCAGAGCGGCGCCCTGGACAGCTGTTTCCTGAGCTCTCTCATATGCGGGGCGGGCGCAGGATGTAGCCCACCCCGCGCAGCGTGTGCAGGTATTTGCGCTCGCCGGTGTCCACCTTGCGGCGCAGGTAGGAGACGTACGACTCGACGAGCCCGACGTCGGTGCGCCAGTCGCCGTTCCAGACGTGGTCGAGGATCTGCGTCTTCGACAGCACCCGGCCCACGTTGAGCATGAAGTACCGCAGCAGCCGGAACTCCGTCGGCGACAGCCGTACGGGGACGCCGTCGCGCCAGACCTCGTGGCTCTCCTCGTCCAGCTCCAGGTCGGCCACCTGCAGCCGGTTCGGCGGGGGCGCGCCGCGCCGGGTCCTGCGCAGCACGGCCCGGATCCGGGCGATGACCTCCTCCAGGCTGAACGGCTTGGTCACGTAGTCCTCGCCGAGTCCCAGCCCGGCGAGCCGGTCCTCCGGCGTGTCCTTGGCGGTCACGAACAGCACCGGGACCCGGCGGCCGCGGGACCGCAGCCTTCCCGCGACCGCCAGGCCGTCGAGGTCGGGCAGCATCACGTCGAGCATCACCAGGTCCGGCGTGCTCTCCTCGGCCACCCGCAGGGCCTCCTTGCCGTCGGCCGCGGTCAGCACCTCGAACCCGGCCATGCGCAGGCTGGCCGAGAACAGCTCCCTGATGTTGGGTTCGTCGTCGACCACCAGCAGCCTGGCCTCGGGTTCGCTCATCGCGGGCCGCCTCCCTGGAATCCCTGGCCGCCCTGGGTGATCGAGGCGGCGGTGACCGCGCCGTCGGCGCCCGGCCGGCCGCGCACCACGATCGTGCTGCCGGCCTCGAGGTCGGCGATCTTGCCCGCCTTGGAGATCTGCACGGAGGTCTGGTCGGTGACGTTGACCGTGACGGTTACGCCGTCGGTGGTCTTGACGTAGACCTTGCCGCCCTCGACCTTCTCGACCGTGCCGACGGTTCCGCCGCCCATCCGCTGCCCGCCGCCAGGCTGCTGTCCACCGCCGGGCTGCTGTCCACCCCCGGGCAGTTGTCCACCGCCGGGCAACTGGCCGTACCCGCCGCCCAGGGCGCGCTGCGCGCCCGCGGCGGCCTGCGGGGGCGCGTCGCCGGCGCCGAACATGCTCTGCGCCTGCATGCCGAGGAGGATCCCGGCCACCAGCACGACCCCGGCGCCCAGCGCCAGCGTGACCTTCGAGGTGCCCTTGACGGGCTGGACGGCGAGCTCCTCCCGCAGGTCGTCGGGGAACGGCGAGGAGTCCAGCTTGTCCATGTCCTTCTCCTTACTCGTGGCGCAAGGCCTGGATCGGCCTGAGCTTGGCCGCCCTGTTGGCGGGATAACTGCCGAAGAACAGCCCGATCCCCAGCGAGACGCCCAGCGCCAGCACGACCGACGACGGCACGAGGACCGGCTCGATGCCGGCGACGGTGAACCTGGTCCCCACGAACGCCACCAGCACCCCGGACAGCCCCCCGACCAGGCTCAGCAACGTGGCCTCCATCAGGAACTGGCCCAGGATCGCTCCCCTGGGCGCGCCGATGGCCTTGCGGATGCCGATCTCGCGGGTGCGCTCGGTGACCGTCACCAGCATGATGTTCGTGATGCCGATGCCGCCCACCAGCAGCGAGATCGCGGCGACGGCGCCCAGCAGCACGGTGAAGGTGCCGGTGGCCGCACTGACGGTCTCCTGCAACGTGGCCTGGTTGAGTATGCGGTAGTCGGGGTTGTTGTTCGTGATGCCGTGTCGTTGGTTGAGGATAGCCGTGACCTCGGCCTGGGCCGCCGTGGTGGCCTCGGCCCCGGTCGCCTGCACGACGATCTGGCCGAGCGAGCCGAACCCGCTCAGGCTCTGCTGCACGGCCGGCAGCGGCGCGACGGCCACGTCGTCGGCGTCCTGCATGCCGGTGGACCCGGCCTCCTTCAGCACGCCGACCACCGTGAACGGCACCCCGGACACGCTGATCTGCTTGCCGATCGGATCGACGGTGCCGAACAGCTCCTCCACCACGGTCCGGCCGAGCACCACGACCTTCCTGGCGGCCAGCACGTCGTCGTTGAAGAAGTACGTGCCCTGGGCGACGGGCTTGTTGACGGCCTCGAAATAGCTCGGGTACGTGCCGACGAACTGCGAGATCGCGTGGCTGGCGGCGCCGTACGCGGCCGTGGCGGAGGAGGCGTTCACGACCGGCGAGACGCTCTTGACCGACGGCGCGAGCGTCCGGTCGGTCAGCGCCTTGGCGTCGGCCAGGCTGAGGTCCCTGGCCTGGGTACGCGGCCCGGTGTTGCCGCCACCGCCGCCACCACCGCCGCCGACCGGCACGCGCATGCCGCCGCCGCCGGCGCCCGAGAAGGACGGCGAGATCGTGAGCGTGTTGGCGCCGAGCCGCTGGATGTTCTGCTGGATGCTCTGCGAGGAGCCCTCGCCGACGGCCACCAGCATGATGACCGCGGCCACGCCGATGAGGATGCCGAGCGTGGTCAGCGCGCTGCGCATCTTGTTGGCCAGCAGGCCGCGCAGGGCGAAGCGGAGGATCTCGATCTGGTTCACCGGGTGGCCGCGCCGTCTCTCTCGGGGTCCTTCTCGGGGTCCTTCTCGGGGTCCTTCTCGGGCGTGCGCGGCGGCGGGCCGTCCACCGGCGCCTGGCGGCGGTCCTCGACGATCTCGCCGTCCACCAGCCTGATCACCCGCTTGGCATGCGCGGCCACGTCGTCCTCGTGCGTGATCAGCACGATCGTGCGGCCGGACGCGCTGAGCCGGTCCATGATCTCCAGGACGTCGCCGGTGGAGGCGGTGTCGAGGTTGCCGGTCGGCTCGTCGGCCAGCAGCAGGGCGGGCGCGGTGACCAGCGCCCGAGCCACGGCCACGCGCTGCTGCTGGCCGCCGGAGAGCTGGTTCGGCTCGTGGTGCACCCGGTCGGTCAGCCCGACCTGCTCCAGCGCGGCCAGCGCCCGCTCGCGCCGCTCGGCTAGGCCGACGCCGCCGTACACGAGCGGCAGTTCGACGTTGGCCAGCGCGCTCATGCGCGGGATCAGGTTGAACGACTGGAAGACGAAGCCGACCCTGCGGTTGCGCAGGATGGCGAGCTGGTGCTCGTTCAGCCGGCCCACGTCGGCGCCGTCGATGAGGTACGTGCCGGAGGTCGGGACGTCGAGGCAGCCCAGGATGTTCATGAGCGTGGACTTGCCGGAGCCGGAGGCGCCCATGATGGCCACGTAGTCCCCCCGCTCGACGTCCAGGCTGATGCCGCGCAGGGCGCGTACCTTGGCGTCGCCCTCGCCGTACTCCTTGACGAGGTCCCGCACGCGCAGGACGGGCACGGGCCGCACGGCCCGCGGTTCCGCGGTCGTCATCGCGCGCCCCCGCCCGGCATGCCGCCCCCGGGGAACCCGCCCCCGCCGAACTGCCGCTGGCCGCCGCCGTTGCCCGTGGTGCCGGTCGTGGTGGTGGACGGGGGCACGATCTGGTCGCCCTCGGCCACGCCCGACCTGATCTCCGTGAGCGTGGTGCCCTGCACGCCGACCTCGATCGGGGTCCTGGTCGGGCGGCCGTCCTTGAGCACGGTGACCGTGGTCTGGCCGCCGCTGGTGGAGACCGCCGTGGAGGGGACGGTGACGACGTTCTCGGCCTGGCCCACCACGACCTCGACGGTGGCGGTCTGGCCCAGCCTGACCTCGCTCGGGACCTTCGTGAAGGTGACCGTGACCGGGTACTGCACGACGTTGTTGCTGGTGGAGGCGACCGGCTCGATCTGGGTGACCTCACCCGTGGCCGTCACGCCCGGCAGCGCGTCGAACGTGACCGTGGCCTCCTGGCCCTGCTCGAGCTTGCCGACGTCGGACTCGGTGAAGGTGCCGACGAGCTGGAGCCTGGTGGTGTCGGCGAGCTCGACGAAGCCGCCGGAGCCGGAGCTCGCGGTGGAGCCCGTGCCGCCCGTCGACCCCGTGCCCCCAGTCGACCCCGTGCCCCCTGTCGATCCCGTGCCCCCTGTGGAGCCCGTGGTCCCGGTGGAGCCCTGCCCGCCGCTGGACCCCGAACCCGAGGCGGGTCCGCCGACCGAGCCGTTCACGGCCGTGATCGTGCCCTTGAACGGCGCCTTCAGCACGGTGGCCGCGACCGTGCGCTGCGCCTCGCGGTAGGCGTTGCGGGCCTTGATGTAGGCGGCGTAGAGCTGGGCCGTGTCCGTGCCGTCGTCGAGGGCGCTCTCGTACGTGGCCTTGGCCGCCGACAGGCTCTCCTGGGCGGCGTCGTCGTCCAGCCGGGCAAGGAGATCGCCCTTGGCGACCTTGTCCCCGGCCTTGACGTAGATCTTCTCCACGGTCCCGCTCGTCCCGAACGACAGCGCCCTGGACCGGGAGCTCTCGACCGCGCCCGAGGCGGACACCGCGGCGGTCACGGAGCCGCGGCCCGCGGTCACCGTGCGCACGGCGGTCTCTCCCGCGGCCTGTCCCGTGCCGAGCTGCGCGTAGGCGAGCCCGGCGCCGCCCAGCAGGAGCACCGTGAGCGTCCCGTTGGTTATCAGCG
Source organism: Nonomuraea sp. KM90 (assembly GCF_052246675.1). Taxonomy (NCBI): domain Bacteria; kingdom Bacillati; phylum Actinomycetota; class Actinomycetes; order Streptosporangiales; family Streptosporangiaceae; genus Nonomuraea; species Nonomuraea sp. KM90. Next base: position 24,107 of record NZ_JBQQCB010000032.1, read on the forward strand.
CTCTGCGCCTGATCGACACCTTCACGAGCGGTGACCCTTGCACACCAGGCTGCGCCGCAGCCGCGAGCAAGCTGAACGTTCGCTGACAACCCGGCCGGCCGGGCGGGCACTCAGGTAACTCTGAGGGTCCTCGCAGCCTGCCGCGATCCTGCTCGGCCAGGATGGGCCGCCATGAGACCGACTTTCGCGCTGGGCGGGCTCGCCCTGGCCGTGCTCGTGGCCGGGTCCGGCCTGGCACTGGCGCTGCGCGACGACGCCCCGCCCACCGTCCAGGTACGGCTGGCCGCCGCCCAGCGCGGGCAGGTCACGGCCTCGGTCAGCGCGGCGGGCAACACCGTGGACGGCTCGCGCAGGGACCTGGCCTTCGGCTCCTCCGGGACGCTGACGAAGGTGTACGTGAAGGTCGGGGCCAAGGTGAAGCGGGGCCAGGTCCTGGCCAAAATCGACGGGCGGGCGGCGCGGGAGGCGTACGCGGCGGCCAAGGCCGACCTGGCGGCCGCCGAGGAGGCGCTGGAGGAGGCGTCCTCGGGTTCGACGGCTTCGGCGGACACCGGGGGTGGGAACCCCTCGTCGTGCGTACCGGGCGGCGCGACGCCCGGCGCCTCGACCCCGGCGACCGGCACCACCCCGGCCCCATCCGGCCGGGCCACCCCCGCTCCCTCCAGCAGTCCGACCGGCCAGTCCCCCGCTCCCTCCAGGGGACCGACCGCCGCGACACCGGCCCCGTCAGGGAAGGCGACCGGCGGCGTCGTCCCCGGCACCACGACCGCTACAGGCGCCATGGCCGCTTCAGGCACCACGACCGCTTCAGGCGCCACGGCGGCTCCAGGCGGCACGACCGCGCCCGGCGTCGCGGTGACCGGCGTCCCGGCCGGCTCCGGGACCGGCGCTTCCGCGCGCACGGGCACCGGTGCTCCGGCCGCTCGGGCGACGGGCGGTGCGGACGGCGGCGGCGCCTTCGGCCCGGCCGGCCCTGCTGACGGGAAGCCGGACACGAGCCCGACACCCGGCCCCACCCCGCACCCGACCACCACGCCGACGCCCGGCCCCACCGACCCCCAGCCGCAGCCCCAGACCACGGTGACGGTCACCGCGACCGCCACGGTGACGGCCACCGTGACGGCCACCGTGACGGCCACCGTGACGGCCAGGGTCACCACGACCGTCACCGCGACCCCGACGGGCGGAACGGGCGGAACCGGCGGGAACGAGCAGTCCGGCGGCCACCCCTCCGCCCCCACCTCCCCGTATCCCACCGGCACACCATCCACCACCGGCAAACCCTCGACCACCGCCAAACCGTCCGCCACCGGCAAGCCGTCCGGCACCGCGAAACCGTCGGCGAGCGGCAGGCCCACGGGCGGTGGCAAGCCCTCGACCGGGCCCAGCACCGGCGGCGACCGCACCTCCCAGGGTTCCTGCGCCCGGAGCGGAAGCACCGGCACCGGGCAACCGGCAGGGACGGGGCAACCGGCAGGGACGGGGGCCAAGGGCGGGGTCAGCGAGGAGCAGGCCGCCGCGAACGTGGACCGCGCCGAGGCCGCCGTCGAGGAGGCCGCCGACGCCGTACGGGCCACCCGGATCGTGGCCCCGGCGGCGGGCACGGTCCTGTCGGTCGGCGGCGGGACCGGTGACACGGCGGGCACCGGCACGTTCATCAGCCTCGGCGACCTGAACGAGCTGCAGGTCCAGGCCATGGTCACCGAGTCCGACGTGAACCGGCTCAAGCTCGGCCAGAAGGCGCAGATCACCCTGGTCACCCGGAGCGGCGAGCGGTACGAGGGCACGGTGACGGCGATCGCGCCGACCGCGACGGTGGACGGCCGGCTCGTCCGCTATTCGGTCTCCCTCGCCTTCGACGAGCCGCCCGCCGGGCTGATGCTCGGCCAGACCGCCTCGGTGACGGTCACCACGGACGAGGCCAGGGACGCGCTGTACGTGCCCGCCGCGGCGGTGCGCAGCCGGTCGGACGGCACCCAGGTGGTCACCGTACGCTCCGGCGGCCGGGACTCGGCGAAGGTGGTGCGGACCGGGGTGCGCGGCGACCAGTACGTGGAGGTCACCTCGGGCCTGGGCGAGAGCGACCAGGTGGTCATGTCGGGCGGCACGTCGGGCGAGTTCCCGGACGGGGCCTGGCCCGGCGCATGAGCTGACCGGTCCGGACGGAAACCACCCGCCCGCCCGGGCCGGTCACTCCCGGCCGGACTCCGGCGAACCTGCCACTCCGGAGTCCGGCCGGGTCTTCCCGTCGCGAGTGGAATGGCCGGGCGGGATGGCCCGGCGGGATGGCGGGTGAAATGGCCGCTGACCGGTTGAGCGGATCCTCAGCCGGCTCCCAGCCAACGTTCAGCGAACAGCCGCCCGCCGCGGAGCCGCCCGCCCAGCCCGCGCCAGGCCCCACCGACGCCGGGACGGCCGCCCAGCACGCGCCGAGCCCGACGCCCGGACGGCTGTGCCCGCGCCGGCCCCGGGCGCGGACGGCTGTGCCCACGCCGGACCCAGGCGCCCGGACGGTCATGCCGCGCCGGGCCCCGGGCGTCCGGACGGTCGTTCAGCCGGCGCGGGGGGCCGCGGCCCGGCCGGCGGCCGCCGCCCCCGTGACGGCCGGGATCGTGAGGCTGTGGGCGGTCCTGGCGCGGGCGCCCTTGCGGGAGATGTAGTCCAGCGTCCGGAAGTCCACCGCCAGCTCGTCCCGGGTCAGCCGCGCCACCAGGTAGCCGCGCCGCTGGTCGATGTAGGAGATGTGCGGGTTCTCCTGCAGCGCCTCGGAGATCCACGTCCGGTCGCGGTACCCGTCGCCGTCGCTCGCGATCGACGAGGCCACCAGTTCCCTGGCCACCACCGGGGAGTCCGGGTCGTCGAAGTCGGTCTTGAGCTCGGCCAGGTGGTGCATGTGCGCGTCGCCGGTCAGCACCACGGGGTTCGGCGTACGGGCCAGGGAGCCGAGCAGGCGCGTGCGCTCGGCCGCGTAGCCGTCCCACGAGTCCAGGTTCACCTCGCGCCCCGGTCCGACCTTGTAGTCGCGGTGCGCCATCATGATCTGCTGCCCGAGCAGGTTCCAGCGGGTGGTGGAGCCGTTCAGGCCGCTCTCCAGCCAGCGCCACTGGTCGGCCCCGAGCAGCGTGCGCTTGTCCGCCAGCCGGTCGTCGCACCCGGCCCGCACCCCGTCCAGGCACGCCTGGTCGTCGCGGAACTGCCGCGTGTCCAGCAGGTGGAAGCGGGCCAGCGTGCCCCAGGAGACGCGCCGGTTCACCCGGAGCACCGCACCCTGGAGGCTGGCGCGGCGCAGCGGCATGTTCTCGTAGTACGCCCTGAACGCCTCGGCCCGCCGCCGCTCGAACCCCGCCGCCCCGGTGCTGGAGACGGGCCCGGCCCAGTTGTTCTCCACCTCGTGGTCGTCGAAGGCCACCAGCCACGGCGCCACCGCGTGCGCGGCCTGCAGGTCGGGGTCGCTCTTGTACTGGGCGTGCCGCAGGCGGTAGTCGGCGAGGGTCTGGCACTTGCCGGGCGTGTGGGTGCGTACGCGGCCGGCCAGCGCGGTGTAGCCGCTGGGGCCGTACTCGTACATGTAGTCACCGAGGAACACCACCAGGTCCGGCTCCTGCTCGGCCAGGCGGCGGTAGGCGGTGTAGTAGCCGTGCTCGTAGTGCGCGCACGCGGCGACCGCGAAGTTGAGCGGCGTCTCCCCCGTCGGCGTCGTCCTGGTCCGGCCGGCCGGTGACAGGCGGCCCTGGCTCCTGAACCGGTAGAAGTAGTCGCGCCCCGGCTCCAGGCCCTTCAGCTCGACGTGCACGCTGTGGGCGTCGCGCGCCCGGGCGGTGGCGGTGCCGGACTTGACGACCTTGGCGAAGCGCTCGTCCGTGGCGACCTGCCAGTCCACCTCCACGTCCCGGGAGGGCATGCCGCCGCGGCCGTCGCCGCCGAGCGGTTCGACGGCCAGCCTGGTCCACAGGACGAAGCCGTCGGCGGAGGGGTCGCCGGAGGCCACGCCCAGCGTGAAGGGGTCGGATCTGAGGGTTCTGGACGGGGAGGCGGCCGCCGCCGGGGCGGCGGGCTGCGGGAGGAGGAGGCCGGCTGTCGCCGCTGTCAGGAAGGCTCTGCGGTCCACGTTCACAGGTATGTCCACCTGCGCTGACTCAGCCGTGACAGTGGAGTCAAGCGCGGGTGAACAACATCGGTCGTCCTGCGACTTCGGGCCCCCTGCGGATCAGCGGGCGGCCGCCCCCGGCAGTTCCGCGCGGAGCGTGACCGCGTCGGTGAAGCGTACGCCGGTCATGCCCGCGCGCCGGGCGCCCTCCACGTTCTCCTGGCGGTCGTCGATGAAGACGATCTCGGACGGGTCGGTGCCGAGCGCGCGCGCCATCTCGTCGTAGATCTCCCTGTCGGGTTTGACCAGCCCCATCCTGCCGCTGTAGAAGCGGTGCCCGATCGCGGCGATCCAGGGGAGCTCGTCGAGGCCGTCGCCGACGCAGACGGGCGCGTTGGACAGCAGCGCCACGTGGCGGCCGCCCTCGATCAGCTCACCGAGCAGCGCGACCGTGTCCTCGTTGGGGTGGGCCCAGCTCGCGACGTCCATGGCGACCAGCCGCGCGACCTCGGAGTGGGTGACGGCCCGGCCCAGCACCGCCGACCAGTACGTGAACGGCGTAAGACCGCCCCCGTCGAACTCCAGCCGGTGCTCCCAGTAGCCCCGCTTGAACTCCTCGGGCTCGGCGCCCACGGCCAGCGCCATGGCGTCGGCGTCGGACTCGGGCTGGGGCAGGGAGAGGACACCGCCGTAGTCGAAAACAATCCACGTCATGCCAGGAATGGTCGCAGATGCGGGTCGAGCGCCGGGCAGCCCAGGTATTTCTCGACGGTGTGGAAGTCGATCCAGTCGATGTTGACCAGCTCTTCGACGTCGACCCCGGTGAAGCTGGCGGCCAGGGCGGGCGGGATGGCGGCGATGTCGTCCTTGTCGGCGATGTTCACCCAGCGTCCGACGCCGCGGGGCCGCTCGCCGCGGCCGTTGACGGGGGCGGGCAGGAGGCGCTCGAAGACGACGTTGCGCATGCCCAGGGGGCTGCCGAGGGTGATCAGCAGGTCGACCTGGAGGTCGGGGTTCGCCCACAGGGCCTCGTACGCGACCACGCTGCCCAGCGAGTGGGCGATGACGACCTGCGGCCGGTGCCTCCTGATTACCTCCGCCACGGCCTGCCGGGACTTCTCGCGCCTGGCCTGGTCGGTGAGGTAGGCGGCCACCTCGGGCGCGAAGAGCTTGGCGAACGCCGCCGAGCGGCTGTCGAGCCGGTTCAGCAGCCAGCCGGTGAACGACTTGAGCGCTCCCGTGACGTGCTCGCCCACGCCCAGGTTCCGGGCCCAGCCGATGAGGACCTGCTGAGCCTGGAGCTCCAGGGCGGCGGAGGCCTTCGTCCGTCCTGTGCCGGGCCCGTCGTCGTCCTCCCCGTCGTGCAGGAGGTGGGAGAAGTAGGCGATCTCGGCGAAGTAGGCCCGCGCCTCGCCCCCGAGCGACGCGTGCAGGTAGCGGTCCCATTTGCGCCGCATGGCCTCCGCCGCCCCGGCCGCGGACCGGCCGGCCTGGAGGTAGTAGTTGTACTTGCCGATCCCGTGCACGCCGACGATGACGGCCACCGCGCCTCCCCAACCCCGTGATCCTCTCGCGCGATATTGGCATACGCCGCTTGCAACCGGCCGTCAAGCGGCAGGATCGGCCGTCCGGTGCGGGGAAAATGCCATTGCGGGCGGTACGGGGCAGCCGGATACGGTAACAGGTGTAAAGGAACGCACGTTTGAGAACGGGAGCCCCGCGCATGCCCGGCCCGCTGGTCGTCAACGACTCGGTCGTCATCCCCGACGCCGAGCTCGTCTGGCGTTTCTCCCGTTCGTCCGGCCCGGGCGGCCAGGGCGTCAACACCACGGACAGCCGCGTGGAGCTGACCTTCGACGTCGCCGCGAGCACCGCGCTGCCGCCCCCGCTCAAGGAGCGCGCCCTGGAGCGCCTCGGCTCCGAGACGATCACGATCGCCGCCTCCGAATACCGCTCCCAGCTGCGCAACCGGGAGGCCGCCCGGCACCGCCTGGCGCAGCGCCTGCGCGAGGCCATGGCCCCGCCGCCGAAGCACCGCCGCAAGACCAAGCCCAGCCGCGGCGCCGTCGAGCGCCGCATCGCCACCAAGAAGCAGCGCTCCGACCTCAAGCGCCTGCGCCGCAATCCCTAGTCCGGCCGGACGGCCCGCCGACCCGTCCGGCCGGGCATTCATATCGACATTATGCGATATATTGATGCGACTTCTGGGCCTGACGTGTAAGGGGAACCCGATGGGTGGCATTGACGGCATGGATCTCGGGACGTTCGGGATCTACACCTTCGACTTCGAGCACCGGCCGGCCACGCGGATGCGCGAGTCCGTCCAGGAGCTGGAGGAGCTGGGCTGGCGGGCGTTCTGGATGCCCGAGCTCCTCGGCCGCGAGGCGCTCACGCACGCCGGCTTTCTCCTGTCCTGCACCGAGCGCATCAACGTCGTCAACGGCATCGCGCAGATCTGGTCGCGGGGGGCCCGGTGGACGTACGGCGCCGCGCTCCTGCTGGCCGACGCCTACCCCGGCCGGCACGTGCTCGGGCTGGGATTCGGCGGGGAGCGGCGGCCGGGGACCAGGCCCCTGGCGGCCATGACCGCCTACCTGGACGAGCTCGACTCGGTCGAGACGGTGAACCCCGCCCCAAGGGCGCCGATGCGCCGCATCCTGGCCGCGTACGGGCCCAGGATGCTCGAGCTGGCCCGCGACCGCGCCGCCGGCGCCCAGACCTACCACGTCAACGTGGCGCACACCGCGCAGGCGCGGGAGATCCTGGGGCCGGACGCGTTCCTGGGCGTCGAGCACGCGGTGCTGTTCGAGGCCGACCCCGGCAGGGCGCGGGCGGCGGCGCGCGAGCACCTGGCGCCCTACCTGGGGAGCCCGTACAACGTGGCGAAGTTCCGCCGGCTGGGCTACTCGGAGGAGGAGATCGCGGGCGGCGGCGCCGACCGGCTGGTCGACGACTTCGTGTTCTGGGGCGACCCGGAGACCATCGTCGGGAAGCTGCGCACCCACGTCGCCGCCGGCGCCGACCACGTCGCGGTGCAGGTGATCGGAATCGAGCCGGGCCGCTCCGCGATGCCCTACTGGCGCCTGCTCGCCGACGCCCTCCTCCCCCGCCCCGCCTGACCACCCCACCCGAGCACGCCACCTGAGCACGCCGCCCGACCGCGCCCGAGCGCTGCCTGACCGCGCCGCCTCAGGCGCCGAGCAGGAGCCGGCGCACCGCCTCCTCGCCTTCCGCGGCGACGGCCGCGGCCCGCCCCAGGGACCCGTCGACGGTCTCGGCGAAGGCCGCGGGGCCGCCGACGGCGGCGACGGTCTCGGCGGGCAGGAACTTGATCAGCAGGGCGGAGGTGCCCGGCGGCATGCCGGCGAAGTGCACGGTGAGCAGGCCGTGGTCGCGCAGCAGCACCATCGCGAGCAGGGCGGTGGCGTCGATGGCCGCCAGGTCCGGCGTGCCGGGACCGCCCCGGCGGGCGAGCTCGGCGGCGACGGCCTCGCCGGGCAGGCGGGTGATGAACGGCGTCTCCTGCACCAGATCGGCTCCGAGCCGGGCCCGCAGCGCCTCCCCGACCAGGCGGGTCGAGGCGATCAGGTCGCGGACGCGTTCCGGCCGGTACGCCTCCAGGGTCCGGACGACGGCCGGGTAGAGCACCGGACGGCATTCGCTGCCCAGCTCGAAGGTCCTGGCCCGGACGCGGGCGACCAGGTCCGCCCGGCCGCCGAGCAGGCCCACCCGGGGCCCGCCGACCCCGTACTTGTCCAGGCCGGTCGCGCCGAGGTCGGCGCCGAACTCCAGCGTGCGGGGCTGGCCGAGCACGGCGGGCCCGACGCGGGCGCCACCGGCGTCGTCGACCACGACCGTCGCGCCGCGCTCGTGCGCCAGGGCGACCACGCGCCGCAGATCCTCCTCGGCGAGCGCCTCGTAGCTGACGGCGAGCCGGGTCAGCGCCACCACCGAGACGTCGGGGTGCTGGGCCAGCGCCCGCTCGAAGGCGTCCACCCCGATGGTGTCCACGAAGAGGCCGCCCGCGTCCCGCACGCCCCGCACGACCGCGGGATGGCTGTACGTGGCCGAGACGCCCACCACGGTCGACCCTGGGCGCACCGCCACCTGGAAGGCCGCGAACAGGGCGGCCGTCAACCGGTTGGCGACCGCGATGTCGTGCGTGCCCGCGTCGCCGCCCAGATGGGCCAGCCCGAGCTCCCGGACGCGCTCGGAGTACAGCGCGCCGGCCCATTCGTCGTCCAGGAGCCACCGGTCCACCTCGGGGAGCGGCAGCCCGCGCTCCAGCCCGCTCACGTTGTGCAGGGGGAGGCCGGCCGACTCCCGGTGGCGGATGTGCTCCCAGGCCACGGCCAGTTTGCGCAGGTGGGCCTCCGTGCCGGAGAGGACGGCCCCGGGCGCGTACGGCAGTCCGCCGGTGTGGGGCTTCGCGTCGGTCGTCATGATGCCTCCGATTTCGCCAGATTGGACGGGTCGGTAGATCTTTTGCCGAGAATTACCCCTTTTGACCTGGGAGAACATAACCTTTTCCAATGCGTTTTGTCGCCTTTGTCGTGATTATCGCCGGATGGGCGGTGGCTGCTACCACCCCCGCGTCCGCCATCACCAACGGCTCCGCCGATGCGAACGCACACCCCGAGGTAGGCGCGCTCATCGACGAGCGTCCCAACCCGGACGGCACCTGGAGCTACTGCACCGGCACGCTGATCTCGCCCACGGTCTTCCTCACCGCCGCCCACTGCGGGGAGCCGGGCCAGAAGCGCGCCCACGTGTCCTTCGACGCCAGCTACGAACCGGGAGACACGCTCTACACCGGACGCTACGTACCGGACCCGCGCTACAAGGACTCCTCGGAGCTGCACGACATGGCCGTCGTGGTCTTCGACACGCCCGTCAAGGGCATCGCGCCCGCGCAGCTGCCCGAGCCCGGCCTGCTCGACCGGATGGAGGCCGCCGGCAAGATGAAGGCGACGCGGTTCACCTCGGTCGGGTACGGCTCGGTCTCCTCGACCAGGAACTCGACCAAGAAGAGCGCGCACCAGTACAGCTACCGCTACACCGACACCCGTCACCAGGCGCCGATCTCCTTCGACGACCTGTCAGGCAAGTGGCTGGACCTGATGCCGAAGGCCAAGGACGACGGCAGCACCTGCTTCGGCGACTCCGGCGGCCCGAACTTCCTGGGCGGCCCCACCTCGCACCTCCTGGTCGCCACGTCGGTCAGCGGCGCCGACGACGCCTGCAAGCAGGTCAACTACGACTACCGCCTGGACACGCCGACGGCCCGCCGCTTCCTGGGCAAGTACGTCACGCTGCCGGCGGCCACCCGCTGACGGCCACGCCCACCGCTCCCACCGGCCCCGCTCCTCGCACGGTCCGCCCCCCGAGGCGGTCACGCGAGGCGCGGGGCCGGCTCCGTCGCGGGCGGGTCATGGCGGATGAGCTGGGGCAGGGCGGTGATGTTGGCCGACAGGAAGCCCGCCACCGCCTCCGGGACGAGGTTCCTGGAGGAGATCTCCGACCGCTCCAGCGGGACGCGCTCCACCTCGTACAGCCCCCGCGCCGGGTCCTCGAACTCCGGCCCGTGGCGCAGCTCCGGGTCCATCGACACCAGCCGGCAGCCGAAGACGTGCTGTGTCTTGATCTCGCCCCGCCATGGGTACGACACGGTCGCCAGCGGCGTCACCGCGAAGACCGTCGCACCGAGCTCCTCGAGCAGCTCCCGGTGCAGGGTGTCCTCCAGCGTGCCGTCCTCCGGCTCCACGTGCCCGCCCGGCACGCTCCAGTAGAGCTCGCGCCCCGGCACCGTACGCCGGAACAGGACCAGCCGTTCGTCGTGATCGAGAAGGACACCGCGGACACTGGGTCGCATACATCCACCCTATTTGACCGGTATGTCCTTCGGGTAGCCTAACCTACGGTACCGTAACCTGAAGGAGAAGATCTTTTATGGCGATGACTCAGACGGAGCTGCTGCACGAGCTCGAGCCCGTGGTCGCCGGGGAGCTCGACCGCCACGAGAAGATGGCGAAGGAGTGGTTCCCGCACGAGTACGTCCCGTGGAGCGAGGGCCGCGACTTCGACGGCATCTACGGGGGCGAGGCTTGGCAGGAGAGCGACTCCAAGATCCCCGAAGCGGCCCGGGTGTCGCTCATCGTCAATCTCCTCACCGAGGACAACCTGCCCAGCTATCACCACGAGATCGCCACGACCTTCGGCCGCGACGGCGCCTGGGGCACGTGGGTGCACCGGTGGACCGCCGAGGAGGACCGGCACGGCACCGCCATCCGCGACTACCTCACCGTCACCCGGGCCGTGGACCCGGTGGCGCTCGAGCGGGCCCGCATGGCCCACATGGAGAGCGGCTTCGCCACCGAGTACAACACGATGCTGCAGCAGCTCGCGTACGTCTCCTTCCAGGAGCTGGCCACCCGCATCGCGCACCGCAACACCGGCAGGGCCTCCGGCGACGAGGGCTGCGAGCGGCTGCTGGCCAGGATCGCCGCGGACGAGAACCTGCACATGCTCTTCTACCGCAACCTGCTCAAGGCGGCCTTCGAGCTCGACCCCAACCAGACCATGCGCGCGGTGACCGACGTGGTGACCACCTTCCAGATGCCCGGCCAGGGGATGGACGGGTTCGCCCGCAAGGCCCTGATCATCGCGAACGAGGGCATCTACGACCTCCGCCTCCACCTGGACGACGTGCTCATGCCGGTGCTGCGGCAGTGGTCGGTGTTCGACAAGACCGGGCTGGACTCCGAGGGCGAGAAGGCGCGCGAGGAGCTGTCGGAGTTCCTGGCCAGGACGGACGCCACGGCCGCCCGCTTCGTCGAGCGCCGCGAGGAGCGCCGCGCCCGCGCCGCCGCGCGCGGCTGACGCGCCTCCCGACGGTGACGCGCCGCCCGGCGACCCGCCGGGCGGCACCTCGCCGAGCAGGTCGGCCCGGACCGGATCGGCGCGCCGCCCGCCCGGCGGCCGGTGCCGCCGGTAGGCGGCTCCACCAGTACGTCTCCCCGTCCGGCAAAGACTGTGCGCCTCTTGACCCGGAGATGGTCTTGGACATCCGCGGCATCGGGCAGGTTCCCGGTAACACCGGAACCCCTTGGGAGCAGAGGGTGAAAATCATCGGGATCGCCGCCAGTCTGCACGCGGGGTCATTCATCACCAGATTGCTGGACGCGGCGGGCGGCGAGCTGCCGAGGGGTGTCGGCTTCGAGGTGTGGCGGGGGCTGGGCGAGATCCCGCCGTACCGGACCGGGCCCGTTCCGGCGCCGGCGCGCGAGCTGCTCACGCTGGTCGCGGGCGGTGACGCCGTCCTGCTGACCGCCCCCGAGCACAGCCTGCTGCCGCTGGAGCTGACGTACGCGCTGGACTGGATGTCGGCGCGGGAGGGGCTGTCGGGCAAGCACGTGGCGGTGATGAGCGCCAGCGCGCGGGCCTGCGGGGCCATGTGGGCGCAGGCGGAGCTGTACAAGCAGCTGCTGGGGGCGGGCGCGGTCGTGATGGGGGCCGAGCTGGTGATCTCACCCGCCTGCCCGCACTTCGCCGAGGACGGTCATCTGGCGGCTCCGGACCTGCGCGAGCAGGTGCGGGGCGTGATCCGGCAGCTCTGCCCGGCCGAGGTCATGGAGCCGGCGCTCTCCCTCTGAGACGCCTCAGGCCACCCTGACGCTCCTCACACAGGGGGGACCCACCCTCGACCCTGGCGCGCCTCACAGGCCCTCTCTGACGGGCTCAGGGCTCCGCGGGGGTTCGCTGCAGCAGGCGGTCGAGCTTGATGCCCAGGTCCGTGACCTCGGACCGGAGGAAGTTGAACTCGTGCTCGATCTCCGAGCGGATGGCCCCGAACTCGACGGCGATCTCCGCCCGCACGTCGATCTCGCCGCCCGTCCCGGCCGCGGCGGCCACGGGCCGGCCCGTCACCTCCCTGCGGACGCCCGCGATCTCGGTGCCGACCGCCGCGAACTCCTCCCCCATCTCGGTCCTGGCACGGCCGAGCTCCGCCTTCAGGAAGGCGATCTCCGCCTGCAGCTTCCTGGAGCGGTCGATGATCTCGCGCAGGAGGTCGTCCTGCCGGTCCAGCTCGGTGCCTCGCTCAGCGGTCGTCTCGAGATCCTCGACGCGGAGTTTCAGGTCGAGGATCTCCGCACGTACGTCCACGCACCCTGCCCTTTCCCACCGCCAAGTCTTCCGTCCTCAACATCGTCGCAGCCGGTTCGCGACCTTGGCCATCGGGAGGAGGAACGGGGGTGCGATTCTTTCCACCGGCTGCTCCGCGCCGCCCGCCGGATTCGGCATATGCCCACCGTGGAAAGGGGTCGGGTGCGGGCATCGCCGCTCTCTGACGGGAAACGGGCGGGGGACAATCTTCTACCGGCGGTCTTCGATCTCCCACAGGTGATCGATCACGTGCCAGGCGATGCGCCGCAGCGCGTAGCGGGGCGGCCACTTGGTGGTCGCCGGCGGCTCCCAGGGGCGCGACAGCACCTCCGCCAGCTCCGCCCGCATCGCATCACGGTCCCCAGGAGCCTTGTACGGCCTGTGCCGCACTCCGACCATCCTGGCGAAGGCCCGCTCGGCGTCCGTCACGTGGTCCACGATCTTCGTACGGTCCCGCCCGCCGCCCCGCGGCCCCTTGCGCAGTTCCTCCGGCGCGACCCCGGCGGTCTCGTCGAACAGCTCCCACGCCGCCCGCAGCAGGGCCACCGAGCGCTCGGCCTCGGCCCCGGACAGGGGCTCCAGGTCCAGGTCGGGCACCTCGTACGGCACCCCGAAGTCCGTCGTCTGGCTCCCCCGCACCCGGGTCACCACCTCGGGCTCCCCCGGCGCGAACTCCAGCCCGGCCCGCTCGGCGATCACCCGGTAGCGGGGCGCGTAGTCGACGAGCCGGTCGATGGCCGCCTCCTCGCCCTTGTCGATCCGGCACCAGCCGGGCCAGTCGAGCGAGCAGGCGAACACCTTCTTCGGTCCGATTTCCAGGTAAACACGGGTCATGGCAGCTCAGCCTGCCACGCGTACCTGTCAGGGGCCGTCAGGTTCAGATGAGGTCGATGAGGTCGGCCACCGACTCGACGACCAGTGACGGGCGGTAGGGGAAGCGGTCGATCTCGTGGCGCTGGGTGACGCCGGTGAGGACGAGGATCGTGTGGAGCCCGGCCTCCATGCCCGAGACGATGTCGGTGTCCATGCGGTCGCCGATCATGGCCGTGGTCTCGCTGTGGGCCTCGATCTCGTTGAGCGCGCTGCGCATCATGCGGGGGTTGGGCTTGCCGACGAAGTACGGCTCCACCCCGGTGGCCTTGGTGATGAGGGCGGCCACGGCGCCGCAGGCCGGCAGGGAGCCCTCGGTGGAGGGGCCGATGGGGTCGGGGTTGGTGGCGATGAAGCGGGCCCCGCCCTCGATGAGGCGGATGGCGCGGGTGATCTGGGTGAAGCTGTAGGTGCGGGTCTCGCCGAGCACGACATAGTCGGGGTCGAGGTCGGTCAGGATGTAACCGACCTCGTGCAGCGCCGTGGTCAGGCCGGCCTCGCCGATCACGTACGCGGAGCCGCCCGAGCGCTGGTCGTCGAGGAACTGGGCGGTGGCCAGCGCGGAGGTCCAGATGGACTCGGCCGGTACGTCGAGGCCCGCGCCGGCCAGGCGTACCGAGAGATCGCGCTGGGTGTAGATCGAGTTGTTGGTCAGGACCCGGAACTTCTTGCCCGACTCGCTGAGCCGCTTGATGAATTCGTCCGCTCCGGGGACGGGTCGCCCCTCGTGGACGAGTACGCCGTCCATGTCGGACAACCAGGAGTCGATCCGCTTACGCTGAGTCACGCGCCCATCGTACCGAGCGCGCCTTATCGACTTCCTGCCCGGCACGTGAACAATGTTCCTCATGTCGTTCACTGAATCCGCGCAGGACATGCGGGACGAGATCGTCCAGCTCAGGCACTCTTTGCACACCACCCCGGAGCTCGGCCTGCACCTGCCGCGCACCCAGGAGAAGGTCCTGGCGGCCCTGGAGGGGCTGCCGTTGGAGATCAAGACCGGCACGGCGCTCAGCTCGGTGACCGCCGTGCTGAGGGGCGGCCGGCCGGGGCCCGCGGTGCTGCTGAGAGGCGACATGGACGCCCTGCCCGTGACCGAGCGGAACGACCTGCCCTACGTCTCCCAGCTGCCCGGTCAGATGCACGCCTGCGGGCACGACCTGCACACCGCGATGCTGGCGGGGGCGGCGCACCTGCTGAGCGCGCGGCGCGAGGAGCTGGCCGGTGACGTGATCTTCATGTTCCAGCCCGGCGAGGAGGGCCACGAGGGCGCCAAGCACATGATCGGCGAGGGGGTGCTGGAGGCGGCGGGGACGCGGCCGGTGGCGGCGTACGGGATGCACGTCGTCTCCGCGATGTTGCCGCCGGGGCTGTTCGCGTCGCGGCCGGGGCCGATCATGGCGGCGGCGGACACGTTCTGCGTGACGGTGAAGGGGCGCGGCGGGCACGGTTCGAGCCCGCACCGGGCGCTGGACCCGATCGCGGCGGGGTGCGAGATGGTGACGGCGCTGCAGACGATGGTGACCAGGACGTTCGACGTGTTCGACCCGGTCGTGGTGACGGTGGGCAGCTTCCACGGCGGCTCGGCGGACAACGTGATCCCGGACGACGCCAGGTTCGAGGCGACGGTGCGGACCTTCAGCAAGGAGAACCGCACGCTGGTCAAGCGGCGGCTGGTGGAGGTCGTGCAGGGGATCGCGGCGGCGCACGGGCTGCAGGTGGAGGCGTCGTTCGGGATGGGTTACCCGGTGACCGTCAACGACGGGAGCGAGGCCGACTTCGTGGGCCGGACTGCCGACGAGCTGTTCGGGCCGGGGCGCTACTTCGTCTCGCCGCAGCCGGTGATGGGCTCGGAGGACTTCTCGTACGTGCTGGAGTCGGTGCCGGGGGCGTTCGTGTTCCTGGGGGCGTGCCCGCCGGACCGGGACCCGGCGACGGCGCCCTACAACCACTCCCCCGAGGCGCTCTTCGACGACTCGGTGCTGCCGGACGGGGCCGCGCTCTACGCCTCGCTGGCCCACGCCCGGCTGTCCTGACGATGCGTGCCTGGGTGGTGGACCGGCCGGGGCCGATGGCGTCCCGGCCGCTGGCGCTGGTCGAGCGGGAGGTGCCCGAGCCGGGGCCCGGCGAGGTCCTGGTGCGGGTCGAGGCGTGCGGGGTGTGCCGTACGGACCTGCACCTGGCGGAGGGCGACCTGCGGCCGCGGCGGCCCCGCACCACCCCCGGGCACCAGGCCGTGGGCCGGGTCGAGGGCACCGGCGAGCGGGTGGGCGTGGCGTGGCTGCGCTCCACCTGCGGCAGGTGCCGCTACTGCGTGCGGGGGATGGAGAACCTGTGCCCCCGCTCGACGTACACGGGATGGGACGCCGACGGCGGGTTCGCCGAATATCTCGTCGCGCCCGCCGGCTACGTCTACCCCCTGCCGGACGAGCCGCCCGCCGAGCGGCTGGCGCCGCTGCTGTGCGCCGGGATCATCGGCTACCGGGCGCTGGCGCGGTGCGACCTGCCGCCCGGCGGGCGGCTGGGGATCTACGGATTCGGGGCCTCGGCCCACCTGACCGCGCAGGCGGCCATCGCCCAGGGGGCCACCGTGCACGCGGTCAGCAGGTCCGCCGAGTCGCGGCGGCTGGCCCTGGAGCTGGGGGCCGCCTCGGCCGGGGACAGGCCACCGGAACCGCTGGACTCGGCCATCCTGTTCGCGCCGGTGGGTACCCTGGTACCGCCCGCGCTGGAGGCGCTCGACCGGGGCGGGACGCTGGCCGTGGCGGGGATCCACCTGACCGACATCCCGGTGCTCGACTACGACCGGCACCTGTTCCAGGAGCGCACGCTGCGCAGCGTGACCGCCAACACCAGGGCCGACGGGCGGGCGTATCTGGAGCTGGCCCTGGCGCATCCGCCGCGCGTGAGCACGACGGCCTACCCGTTCGAGGAGGCCGACCGGGCGCTGGCCGATCTGGCCGCCGACCGGGTCAGCGGGGCCGCCGTCCTGGTGCTGAGCTGACGAAATACTTGATGACGCTTAGCTCCACTTCGTACACTCATGAAGGAAAGTTACATTAGCCTCACAACCACTGGAGATTATTGACGCTGATCTGGCGCGATCGTAATGTCCGGTCAATCCCTAGAGACATCCCCCGGAGCGGCAAATGAAGCGACTGGCAGCGGTAGTGGCGTTGCTGGGCCTGGCCACCGCGACAGCGGCGTGCAGTGGTGGTTCCACCAACAAGTCCGGCTCGGGCGGCGGCGGTGGTGGCGGGCTCTTCACCACGATCGACGTGACCCGGCCGGGCCTCGAATCGACGGCGCCGGCCAACCCGTTCAACCCCAAGGGCAACTCCTTCGTGGGCTACAACGCCATGAGGATCGGCTGGGTCAAGAACCACCTGACCGACCCGAACCAGGCCCTGCCCGGCATCGCGGCGAGCTGGGAGATCGCGCCCGACAACTCCTCCATCACGCTGAAGCTGCAGCCGAACGCCAAGTGGTCCGACGGCAAGCCGGTCACCGCCGACGACGTCAAGATGTCCATCGGCATCGCCTACACGCAGGGCAGCACGGCCTTCTCGATCACGCCCGGCGCGGCGGGCGCGGCGGCCGACGTCACGGTCGTCGACCCGCAGACCCTGAAGATCACCCAGGACATGGCCAACCCCAGCCCGAAGTTCGCGCGCGGCGTGCTCGACACGACGGTGCTGCCCGCGCACGTGTGGGGCAGCGTGCTGCCCGCCGACTTCTGGGACAAGCTCAAGGCCGCCCGCGGCGACGGCCCCGACGCCGAGAAGGCGCGCGAGGAGATCCCCGCGCTCGGTGAGAAGGTCCTCGCCTTCGCCCCGCCGAAGGACGTCTCCGCCGGCCCGTTCGTGCTGGAGCGGGTCAACCCGTCCGAGGCGCTGCTGGTCAAGAACAAGTACTTCTACAACGCCGCGAACGTCGCGCCCGCGCAGGTGAAGTTCCTCAACTACACCGGCAACGAGCAGATCTGGAACTATCTCACCCAGGGCAAGCTCGACCACGCCGGCTTCACGGCCACCCCGACCGACGTGATGAACCGGATCAAGCAGGCTCCGGGCAGCGAGGTCATCAAGGGCTACTCGCCGGTGGCCGTGGGCATGGGCTTCAACCAGTCCAAGAAGCCCTACGACAACGTCCACGTGCGCCGCGGCCTGGCCTACCTCATCGACCGCGACCAGGTCACCAAGGTCGCCTCGCCCGAGGGCGGCACGCCGGCCGCCACGACCAGCGGCATCCACCAGAAGGCCGCGCAGGCGTGGATCCCGGAGACGGTGCCGCAGCTGGAGCCGTACAAGCCCGACGTGGCCAAGGCCGAGGCGGAGTTCAAGGAGGCCGGCCTGACCAAGAAGGACGGCAAGTGGACGCTGGCCGACGGCACGGCGTGGAAGGTCTCCATGCACGCGCCCTCCGGCTTCTCCGACTGGCTGTCGGCCCAGGAGAACATCAAGAGCCAGCTCACCAAGGCCGGCGTCGACGCCGAGGTCGTCACGACCGCCGACTACCCGCTGTATCTGCAGGAGCTGTCGGCCGGCAAGTACGACGTGGGCTTCTGGCTGATGGCGCTCGGCCCCGCGCCGTACGACATCTTCCAGCGCGTCTACGGCGCCTCCAACGGCTGGACCAACGTCGGCAACAAGGTCTCGCACGCCGCGCCCGGCAAGAGCGGCAACTGGATGGGCGGCGGCGAGGAGATCGAGGTCGACGGCCAGAAGGTCAACCCCGGTGAGCTGACCGCCAAGCTGAACTCGGTCGGCGCCGAGGAGGCCAAGCCGATCATGGCCCAGCTCGCCAAGGCCACCAACCAGGACCTGCCGGTCATCCAGCTCTGGGACTACGTCAACGTCCAGTTCGTCAACAACAGCCGCTTCACCGGCTGGCCGCACGAGGACGAGGTCCTGCGCGGCGGCGGCAGCGTCGTGATGTCCGGTGTGTGGATCCAGCAAGGTCTGATCAAGGCAAAGCAGTAGCCTATGACGCTCATCGCACGGCGACTCGCGGGCCACCTGGCCCGCGGGCTCGTCATGATCCTCGTAGTGGCGACGATCACGTTCTTCATCGTCAACAACATCCCCGGCGACCCCATGGCCGCCCGGTACGAGAAGCTCATCGAAGGGGGCATGTCGCCGGAGGCGGCCTCGCAGGCCGTGAAGGTGCTCTACGGCTTCCAGCCGGACGGCTCGATGTGGCAGCAGTACAGCGAGTTCATCACCGGCCTGCTCCACCTCGACCTCGGCGTCTCCGTCACCAGGCCGGGCACGCCCGTCCTCGACGTGCTGACCGAGGCGGCCAAGTGGACCGTTCTACCGGTCCTGGCGGGCACGCTGCTCAGCTTCCTCGTCGGCGTCATCCTCGGCGTGTTCGCGGCCATCAAGCGCACCGGCAAGCTGGGCGACGCCCTGGCCATCTCCGGCTCGCTGCTGCACGGCATCCCGCAGTACGTGCTGGCGATGCTGCTCGTGGTGATCTTCGCGACGCTCATCCCGATCCTGCCCGCCGACGGGTCGGTGGACATCCTGTACGAGCCGGGCTTCAACGCCGGCTACATCGGCTCGCTCGTCGAGCACGCCGTCCTGCCGGTCGTCACGTACGCCCTGTCGGCCTACGGCGGCTGGATCCTGGCGATGAAGTCCAGCGTGGTCACCGTGCTCGGCGACGACTTCATCCTGGCCGCCGAGCTGCGCGGCGTGAAGCGCTCGATCGTCTTCCGCTACATCGCGCGCAACGCGATCCTGCCGCTGTTCACGCTGCTGGCCCTGTCGCTGGGCCTGCTGCTGGGCGGCGCGGTCTTCATCGAGAAGATCTTCAACTACCCGGGGCTCGGCTGGCTGCTCATCGGCAGCGTCCAGGACCGTGACTACGCGCTGATGAGCGGGGCCTTCCTGCTCATCACGGTCGCCACCATCATCGCCAACATCGTGGCCGACCTGTTCTACACGGTGATCGACCCGCGAGTCCGCAGCGGAGAGGAGGCGTCGTGAGCGCCACGCTCATCCCCGAGACGGGCTCGGCCGCCTCGACCATGCGCCGCAACTTCTGGCACGGCGTGTGGCGGGTGATGAAGCGCAAGCCCAGCCGGATAGCCGGAGTGATCATCCTGGTGGGCTTCCTCCTCATGGCGGTCGTCGGGCCGATGCTGCTGCCCGCGAACCTGCCGGACAACCCCAACGCCATCATCCAGCCGCCGAGCTGGGAGCACTGGTTCGGCACCGACCCGCAGGGGCGCGACGTGGTCGCGCTGGTCATCAAGGGCTCGCGCTACGTGCTGCTGACGGCCGCGGTGACCGCGCTCATCACGGTCGTCGTCGGCACCGCGGTCGGCCTGTTCTCCGGGTTCAAGCGGGGCCGCTGGGACACCGTGCTCATGCGGCTGACCGACATGAAGCTCACCATCCCCGGCCTGCCCCTGCTGCTGGTGCTGGCGACGGTGTGGCAGTTCGGCAGCCCGATCCAGATGGGCCTGGTGCTGGGCATGCTCGGCTGGGGCGGCGTGGCGCGCGCCGTCCGGTCCCAGACGCTGTCCCTGCGCGAGCGCGGCTTCATCGAGGCGGCGCGCGGGCTGGGGCTGTCCACGACGCACATCATCGGCAGGGAGCTGCTGCCCAGCATGGCGCCCTACATCGCGATGAACATGCTCATCGCGGTCACCGGCGCGGTCTACGCGCAGGTGGGCCTGTTCTTCCTGGGGGTGCTGCCGTACGAGTCGGACAACTGGGGTGTCATGCTCAACCTGGCCGTCTTCCAGGCGGGCGCCATGATCACGCCGTACGCGCTCGGCTACCTGCTGGCGCCGCTGCTGGCGATCCTGCTGCTCACCCTGGGCATCGTGCTCGTGGTGGACGCCATGGACGAGATCTTCAACCCCCGGCTGCGCGAGGAGTAGCACGTTGGCTGAACAAGCGCCGGGAGTGCGCATCGGCGGCCTGACGGTCGTCTACAAGACCCCCGCGGGCGAGCTGCCCGCCGTCCGGGACATCAGCCTGACGCTGGAGCCCGGGTCGATCACCGGCATCGTCGGCGAGTCCGGCTCCGGCAAGTCCACGCTGGCCCTGTCCCTGCTCAACGCGGTCCAGCCGCCCGGCAGGATCTCGGCGGGCAGCGTCGAGATCGACGGGCTCGGCGACGTGGTGGACCTGGCGGGCGAGCGGCTGCGCAAGGCCCGCGGCCGGCACATCGGCTACGTCTTCCAGGCCGCCCAGAACTCCCTCAACCCGCTCAAGACGGTCGGCAAGCAGCTCCTGGACCTGGGCCGCTCGCACGGCGTGGAGGACCTGCGCGGCCTGGTGCGCGAGGCCAAGGAGCTGCTGGGCCGGATGGGCCTGGACGGCGCCCGGGTGCTGGACTCGCACCAGCACGAGCTGTCCGGCGGCATGCGCCAGCGGGTCGGCATCATGCTGGCGCTGGTGCTCAACGCCCACCTGGTGGTGCTGGACGAGCCCACGACCGCGCTCGACATGATCACCCAGGCGAACATCCTGAAGATCATCCGCGAGGTGCACGACGAGCGCGGCCTGACGACGCTGGTCATCACGCACGACATCGGCGTGGTGGCCGAGGTGGCCGACCGGCTGGCGGTCATGTACGGCGGCCGCCTGGTCGAGCAGGGCCCCACCCGGGAGGTGCTGGGCGCGCCCCGGCACCCGTACACCAGGGGCCTGATCAGGGCCATCCCGCGGCTCGTGGGCGACATCGACGAGGCCCAGGCCCTGCCGGGACGCCCGCCGACGCTGTCGACCGTGCCGAAGGAGGGCTGCGTTTTCAGGGAGCGCTGCCCGCTGCGCATGGACGTGTGCGACTCGGTGGACCCCGAGGCCGTCTCCCATGGGACGAGGACCGTGGCCTGCCACGCCGTGACCGTGAAGGAGCACGCATGATCACCGGAACCGGCGTCGTCAAGACGTTCAAGCAGCGGGGCAAGATGCTGGGGGCCCGCGATGTGCGCGCGCTGCGGGGCGTGGACTTCGCGATCCCCAAGGGCGGCGCGGCCTCGTTCATCGGCGAGTCCGGGTGCGGGAAGACCACGCTGGGGCGGATCATCGCGGGGCTGGAGACGTACGACGAGGGCGAGATCGCGATCGACGGCGTGGCCATGTCCGGGCTCAAGCTCAAGCAGCGCCAGCCGCACTTCCGCAAGATCCAGATGATCCACCAGGACCCGTACTCGGCCCTGAACCCGACCAGGACCATCCACCAGACCCTGCACGCGCCGCTGAGCCTGCGGGCCAGGCAGACCGGGCGGTCGCGGTCGTGGATGGAGGAGCGGGCGGCCGAGGTGCTGTCGCTGGTGGGGCTGGACCCCGGGTCGGTGCTGGCGCGCTACCCGCACCAGCTGTCCGGCGGCATGCGCCAGCGGGTGGTCATCGCCCGCGCGCTCACCGTGGACCCGGAGATGCTGGTCGCCGACGAGGCCGTGTCGATGATCGACGTCTCGCTCCGGCTGGGCATCCTGGCGCTGCTGAAGGACCTGCGCGAGCGGCTCGGCGTGAGCGTGCTGTTCATCACGCACGACGTGGCCACGGCCCGCTACATCGGCGGCGACGGCGAGCTGTACGTCATCTACCGCGGCCAGGTCGTCGAGCGCGGCCCGGTGGACACGATCATCGCCGACCCCGTGCACCCGTACACGCAGTCGCTGCTGTCGGCCATCCCCGTGCTGCACGGGCTGGAGCAGCCGGGCGAGCAGCCCGTCGTGCCGCTGGAGTCGCTGGACGAGAGCCGCTCCGACGAGGGCTGCCTGTTCGCCCGGCGCTGCCCGTTCCGGGGCGAGCGGTGCGCGGAGGAGCGGCCGCTGCTGCAGCTCACCGAGGGCGTGCCGCAGGAGCACGCGTGCTTCTACCCGCAGCGCCGAAGTGTGATCGCGCGACCGATGAGCGAGGTGTGATGTCCCACGCCGTACGCGCGGCCGACCCGGTCGAGGCGGCGCTGGTCGCCGAGGCCGCGCTGACGCTGGACGCCGGGGAGGCCGCCGCCCTGGTCGGGCACCTGTCGCGGCCGCCGGCCGACCGGCGCTGGACGGCGCTGGCCACGGACGGGGGCGTGGTGATGGCCTCGATGTCCGCCCAGGACCCGGAGGTGGGGCACGTCGACCTGCTCGCCGTGCACCCCTCGGCCCAGGGGGCGGGGCGCGGCCGGGCGCTGGTGCGCGCGGCCGAGGAGTGGCTGGCCGGGCAGGGCGCGCGGCAGGCCCGCTTCGCCGGGAACCCGCCGTGCTACGCCTGGCCGGGCATCGACGTGCGCTACACCGCCGCCGCCTGCCTGGCCGAGAGCCTCGGCTACGAGCGCTACCACGTGGCCTGGAACATGACGGCCGACCTCGTGGACGCGGACCTGTCCGTCGAGGAGGACGTGGCGCGGCTGGAGAGGTCGGGCGTCGCCGTGCGGGCGGCGGCGGGCGGGGACCGCGAGCGGGTGGCGGCGTTCGTCGAGGAGCACTGGAACGACCGGTGGGCCTGGGAGGCGGTCAACGCGGCCGGGCTGCACTACGCCGAGCGCGACGGGCGGATCCTCGGCTTCGCCGCCTGGGGGTCGCGGCCGGCCTGGTTCGGGCCCATGGGCACCGCGCCGGACGCCCGCGGGCTGGGCCTGGGCCGGGTGCTGCTGCGCAGGTGCCTGGCGGACCAGCGGGCCGCCGGGCAGGCCGGCGCCCAGATCGGGTGGGTGGGGCCGTTGCGGTTCTACTCGCGCGCCGTGGGCGCGCGAGCGGAACGCGTCTTCTGGCTCTACCGGCGCGATCTGGCGTGATGTCACGTATAGAGCAGTCGTCCCTCGGGGCGTCCCGGCGGCGGGCACAGGTCGCGGGGGTCCTCACCGGCCTCCAGGCGGCCGGTGAGCGCGCCGGAGCCCCACAGATGGTCCAGGAACAGGTCGGGGCCCCACCAGCGCAGGTCGTCCGGGTAGAGGTCGCGGGCCACGTGCAGGATGGACAGGCCCGTCAGCACCGGCCGGAAGGCGCCCGGGTCGTGCACGTGGAGCTGGACGCCGCGTACGGGGGTGCCGGCGTGCTTGTGGAACGTCGGCGTGAACCAGGCCTCCCTGAACCGCACCCCCGGCAGGCCCAGGGCGGCCAGCGCCGGGGCGAACCTCGCGTCGGCGTACGGGGCCCCGATCAGCTCGAACGGCCTGG
The DNA here is from genome assembly GCF_052246675.1 of Nonomuraea sp. KM90. Taxonomy (NCBI): domain Bacteria; kingdom Bacillati; phylum Actinomycetota; class Actinomycetes; order Streptosporangiales; family Streptosporangiaceae; genus Nonomuraea; species Nonomuraea sp. KM90. The sequence goes on from NZ_JBQQCB010000032.1 coordinate 47,362, forward strand.
TCGTGCCGCGCCCCTCGGAGAAGTTGGTGCCCTCCAGCAGCCCGGTGCCCGGATAGACCAGGGCGGTGTCCGGGGTCGGCATGTTGACCGACGGCATCACCCAGGGCAGCCCGGTCTCGGCGTACGTCATGTCGCGCCGCCAGCCCACCATCCGGACCACGGTCAGGTCCACGTCGAACCCGAACAGCCCGGCCAGCTCCCCCGCCGTCCTGCCGTGCCGGAGCGGCACCGGGTGGCGGCCCACGAAGCTCGCGTACGCCGGGTCGGGCAGGGGGCCCTCCTCCACGGTCCCGCCGAGCGGGTTGGGGCGGTCGAGGACCACGAAGCGCAGGCCGAGCCGGGCGGCCGAGGCCATCAGGTCGTACATGGTCCAGACGTAGGTGTAGAAGCGGGCGCCCACGTCGGCGATGTCGAAGACCAGCGTGTCCACCCCGGAGGCGGCCACCACGCGGTCGAGGGGCTCCCCGGAGAGATCGTGCGTGTCGTGGACCGGCAGCCCCGTCCGCTCGTCCACGGTGTCGGCCTCGCTGCCGGCCGCCTGGGCGGTGCCGCGCATGCCGTGCTCGGGACCGAACAACGCCGTCAGACCCAGCCCGGCGGCCACGAGGGCGTCTGTCGTGGGGGTCAGGTCGGGCAGCACCCCGGTGGGGTTCGTGATGAGGCCGAGGCGGGTCCCCCCGGCGAGAGCGGGATCCGCGGCCAGCCGTTCGGCTCCGGTTCGCACATGTGCCATGAACCCATTGTCTGAAAGATATTTACAAGAGAGAAGTAAAGGGTGGAAATTAGCGACATGATTGAGCCGCTACCCGAGCTGTCCACCGAGCAGAGCGACCCGCGCTACAGCCAGATCGACCGGCTGCCGACGGAGCAGATCGCCCGATTGATGAACCAGGCCGACGCCGCCGTGCCCGCCGCCGTCGCGGTGGTCATCCCGGCGATCTCGGCGGCCATCGACGCGATCGCGGCCCGGATGTCGGAGGGCGGCCGGCTCCTGTACGTGGGCGCCGGCACGTCGGGGCGGCTGGCCGTGCTCGACGCCAGCGAGTGCCCGCCCACGTTCGGCACCGACCCCTCGCTGGTGCAGGGCGTCATCGCCGGCGGGCCGGACGCGCTCACCCGGTCGGTCGAGGGGGCGGAGGACGACGCCGAGGCCGGCGCCGCCGCGTTGCGGGACCTGGAGGTGGGACCGCTCGACTCGGTGGTGGGCGTGTCCGCCAGCGGACGGGCCCCTTTCGTGCTGGGCGCGCTGGCGGAGGCGGCCGGCCGCGGCGCGCTCACCGTCGGCCTGTCGTGCAATGACGGCGCGCCGCTGTCGGCCGCCGCCGAGCACGCCATCGAAGTGGTCGTGGGGCCCGAGGTGGTGACCGGCTCGACCCGGCTCAAGGCCGGCACGGCCCAGAAGCTCGTGCTGAACATGATCTCCACGATCTCCATGGTCAAGCTCGGCCGTACGTACGGGAACGAGATGATCGAGATGTCGGCCATGAACAGCAAGCTCGCCGGGCGGGCCCTGCGCATGGTCAGGGACATCACCGGGGCCGACCAGGAGGCGGCCGGCGCGGCGCTGGACGCGGCGGGCGGCCGGACGAAGGTCGCGGTGCTGATGCTCCGGCACGGCCTCGACGCGGACGCGGCCCGCGCGCTGCTGGAGTCGCACGGCGAGCGCCTCAGCGACGCCCTGAGCAGCTGACACCTGACGGCCGACACAACGGGGGGTAGGGGGATGTCCGACCGGCTGGCGGCGATCCTGGCGGAGGCGGTGCCGCGGGTGTGCCCGGCGGCGGTCTCGCTGATCGCCGTGGACGGCTCCGTGGTGGCCGCGGCGGCGGCCGGGGAGCTCGTACGGTACGCCGACGCGCGGGGCGGCCTGGCCGCGGAGCGCCCGCCCGCGTGCCGAGACTCGATCTTCGACCTGGCCTCGGTCAGCAAGCTCTTCACCACGGTCGTGCTGCTCTCGCTGGCCGAGGAGGGCCTGCTGGACCTCGACGAGCCGGTGGCCGCCCGGCTCCCCGGGACCGACCCGCGGATCACCCCGCGCCGCCTGCTCACCCACACGGCGGGCCTGCCCCCGACCCGCCGCGTGGACCTGGAACTGCCCGGCGCGGACGCCGGCGCGCGGATGGCCGCCATGGTGCGCACGCCGATCACCCACCCGGTCGGCGGGCCGTACCTCTACAGCGACGTCGGCATGGTCATGGCCGGCCGGGTGGCCGAGCTGGCCGGCGGCGCGGCGCTGGACGCGCTGGTCCGCGCCCGGGTCACGGACGTGCTCGGGCTGCCCGACACGGGCTACCGGCCGGACGGCCGGCGGGCCAGGATCGCCGCCACCGAATGGAAGCCCGAGCGGCCGGGGCCCGGCTGCGTGCGGGGCGAGGTGCACGACGAGACCGCGTACGCGCTGGGCGGCGTGGCCGGGCACGCGGGGCTGTTCGCCACGGCCGGGGACCTGCTGGCCTTCGGCGAGGCGCTGCGGCTCGGCGGCGGGCCGCTGCTGCGGCCGGAGAGCGTGGCCGAGATGACGCGCGACCAGGGCGCCGAGGGGGCGCCGTTCCGGCACGGGCTCGGCGTGCGGATCGGCGACCCGGCCGCCGTGGGCCCGCTGGCGGGCGCGTACGGCCACTCGGGGTTCACCGGCACCTCGCTCGTCGTCGATCCGGCCCGCCGCCTGACGGTGGTGCTGCTGACCAACGCCGTGCACCCCGTGCGGGGCCGCGACGGCATCCGCGAGCTGCGCCACGCGGTGGCGGCGCACGCGGCCGGCCTCGCCCGCTGAAAGGCCGGCGTCTTGACGTAGCCTGCGGGTATGTCCGTCCATCTGAACCACACGATCGTGCCGGCCAGAGACAGGGACGCGACGGCCGCCTTCCTCGTCGAGGTCCTCGGGCTGGAGCCGGCCCCGGAATACGGCCCGTTCCGGGTCGTCTCGCTCGGCAACGACGTCTCGCTCGACGTCGTGCAGGCGGGCGACGAGGTGCCGTCCCAGCACTACGCCTTCCTGGTCAGCGAGGCGGAGTTCGACCAGATCTGGGGCCGGATCAAGGAACGCGGCCTGACGTTCTGGGCCGACCCCTACCATCAGCGGGCCGGCCAGATCAACACCAACGACGGCGGTCGCGGCCTCTACTGGTCCGACCCCAACGGCCACAACCTGGAGATCATCACGGTGCCGTACGGCGGCGGTTAGGGGGCGGTCAGGGGGCCAGCGCCTCCAGCGCCTCCTCGGCCCGGCGCATCGCCTCCTTGGCGTCGGCCGCGGGGATCTCGCGGTCGAAGTTCAGGTCGTGGAAGACGTCCGTCACGCCCTGGGCGGCCAGCTCGGCCACGTCGCGCCGGATCTTGTCGTACGTGCCGGTCAGCGGGCGCTCCTCGTCGGCCGCCCGGACCTGCGTGGCGCCCCGGATCACGAACCGGAACGCGCCCGCGTCGCGCCCCGACGCCGCCAGCTCCGCCCTGATCAGCCGCACCCGCTCGCCGATGCCGGTCAGGTCCTCCCGGCTGGAGCTGACCCACCCGTCGGCCAGCCGGGCGGCGCGGCGCAGCGCGACGTCCGCCGTGCCGCCGAGCAGGATCCGCGGCGGCCCCGGCACGGGCTTGGGGTCGACGTGCGCGGGCGGCACCCGGTAGAAGCCGCCCTCGTGCTCCACCACGTCGTCGGCCCACGCCTTGCGCAGCACCTCCAGGAACTCCTCCCCCCGGCGCCCGCGGCCGGCCATGTCCACGCCGGAGGCCTCGAACTCCTCCGGCAGCCAGCCCAGGCCGATGCCCGCGGTCAGGCGGCCGCCGGAGAGCGTCTGCAGCGTGGCGAGCTGCTTGGCCAGCAGGAGCGGCTGCACGTACGCGTTGATCACCGCGACGCCCAGCCCGATGCGGCTGGTCACGGCCGACACGTGGGCCAGCGTGATCAGCGGGTCCTGCACGGCGCGGTAGGTGGGCCCCATGGGGTGCCCGACCGGGTACAGCAGCCGCTGGAACGTCCAGAGCTCGGAGTAGCCGAGCGCCTCCGCCCGGGTGGCGATGCGGCGCATGTTCTCCGGGGTGGCCCAGGGCCCTGACTGGGGTACGGCGAAACCTACTCTCATGCCCCCTAGTCTGTACGAGTGGGTCTCGAGGCGGAGCTGGCGGGGATCGCCGCGGCATATGGCGGTGCGGGAGCGCCCGTTCTGCACCCGACACGGACGGACGTCGTGGTGTTACGCATGGGAGAGGTCGTGGTCAAGGCCCACTCCGCGCGCGACGACGCCGAGTCGCTGCGGCCGAGGCTGCGGGCCGCCGCGTCGGCCGCGGTGAGCGGCGTGATGCTGGCCCCGCTGGAGCCCGAGGTGCTGTCGGCGGCCGGGCGCGCGGTGACGGTGTGGCCGGCGGGCCGCCCCGTGGCGCAGGACGACCCCGACTCCGCGCCGTGGGAGGAGGGCGCCAGGCTGCTGGCCAGGCTGCACGCCATCTCCCTCCCGCTGCTACCGGCCCTCCCGCCGGCCGGAGGGCCTGCCAGGGCCGCCCGCGCGGTGGGCCGCATGCCCGGCGACGGCCCCGTGGAGCAGCTCGTCAGGCGGGCGTTCAAGGAGCTGCCCGAGCCGCCGCCGCAGCCCGCGCTGCTCACGCACGGCGACTGGCACCTGGGCCAGCTCGTCCACCGCGACCGCTGGCTGCTCATCGACGTGGACGACCTCGGCGTCGGCGACCCGGCGTGGGACCTGGCCAGACCGGCCGCCTGGTACGCCGCCGGGCTGCTCGACCCGGCCGTCTGGGAGCGGTTCCTGGGGGCGTACCTGGCCTCCGGCGGGCCCGCGCTGGGCCCGGGCGACGACCCCTGGCGCCGGCTCGACCTGCCCGCACGGGCGCTCACCGTCCAGCTCGCCGCCGTGGCGGTGGTCAACGCCGCGCGCGAGGACCGGGAACTGGATGAGGTCGAACATTCGTTGGTCGAATCGTGCAACAGAATCGTCCGAGCGTGACGAGGTTGCGCGCGGTAGGTTTCACCCTGAGACCTCGAAGCCAAGGAGAGCGACTTAGATGCATTGCCCTAAGTGCCGCGGGAACATGCGGACCTATGAGCGCAACGGCGTCCACATCGAGCAGTGCGACAACTGCCGCGGGATCTTCCTCGACTACGGCGAGCTGGAGACGCTGACCCGGATGGAGACGCAGTACCACGCGGCTCCCCCGCCCCCCGCCCCCGGTCCGGCCTGGGGCGCTCCCCACCACGGCGGCCACCACGGTCACCACCGCGGCCAGCGCAGCTGGGTGGGCATGCTGTTCTCGACCTGATCCGACGGGCCGCGCGCCCACGGGGTGCGCGGCCCTCGCCTCGGTCCGGGCCCCGGCGTCAGCCGCCGGGGAAGTCGTCCGGGTCCACGGGCGCGGTGCGGGCGTTGCCGCCGGAGATGGCGTGCAGCGTGATGCGCCAGTCGTGCCAGAGGATCTGCGTGGCGGTGAACGTCGTCTTGAACTTCACCGTCTTCTCGAAGCGCTCGAAGCTGCACTCCCGGGTGAACGCCTTGGTCTTGCCGTCCCAGTCCACGCCGTGGGTGAAGTAGATCTTGTAGCTGCCGTCGCGGACGCCCCTGATCTTGAACTTCGCCTTCTTGCGCACGTACACGCTGAACTGCTTGCTGCCGCCCTTCATGACGGTGACCACCGAGTCGAGGCTGCCGCCGTTGTCGATCTCCAGGGAGCTGCGGCCGTTGAACGCGCTGCCCCTGCGGATGAACGAGCCGTTGCGCAGCCGCCTGGTCTGCTTGTCCCCCGCCTTCACGGCCACGACGTCGGCCGGGTAGTCGCCGGCGCTCTGCAGGGCCCGGCCCGCCTCGTCCAGCGCGCTCAGCTTGTCGTTGACGTCGGTGAGCACGGCCGAGGAGGTGCACAGGTCGCGCGCGCCGACCTTGCCGGCCGTGGAGCCCAGCTCGGTGGCGAACTCGCGCAGGCTGGTCACGTACGCCTCGTGCTGGGCGCGTACGGCCTCGGGCGGGGCGAGCGCGGACAGCGCGTCGGCGGCGCCGCTCAGCGTCTGCTCGGCCTTGTCCACCCGCTGGTCCAGCGCCTTGACCCCGCGCGCACCGGCCAGCGCGCTGATCGCGTCGGCCATCGGCTTGCGGCGGCTTTCGAGCTCGCTCTTGTACGCCTCCGGCGTCAGCGCGGCCGGGCTCTGCCCGCCGGGCGCGGTGCCGTTGCCGGTGGCGGGCACGGCGCCGTTCCCGCCCGCGACGCCCGACACCTTCGGCTCGCCACCGGCCGGCGACGGCGAGCCCGAGGAGCAGGCGCCGAGGGTGGTGAGGGTCGCCAGGGCGAGAACGCAGGAGATCAACCGGGGTTTAGCCACCTGCCACACTATTGTCCGGTTGATCCCCAACCGTCAATTACGATTCGGCCAGTCCCTCGTCCCGATCCTGTCGCAGCCACCGGGTGATCCCCAGCGTCTCCAGGAACGGCACGTCGTGGCTGGCCACGACGAGCGCCCCCCGGTACGCGGACAGCGCCTGCGCGAGCTGGCGGACGCTGGCCATGTCCAGGTTGTTGGTCGGCTCGTCGAGCAGGAGCAGCTGCGGCGGGGGCTCCGCCGACAGCAGCGCGGCGAGTGTCGCCCGGAAACGCTCGCCTCCCGACAGCGTGCCGGCCGCCTGGTTGACCCGCTCGCCCCGGAACAGGAAGCGCGCCAGGCGGGCGCGTACGTCGTTCACCGAGGCGGAGGGCGCCACCGCACGCACGTTGTCCACCACGCTCAGCCCGTCGTCCAGCAGGTCCAGCCGCTGCGGCAGGTAGCGGACGGGCACGTGGGCGCCGTGCTCGACGATGCGCTTGAGCAGCGTGGTCTTGCCCGAGCCGTTGGGGCCGAGCAGCGCGATCCGCTCGGGCCCGCGCACGACCAGCGTCTCCAGCACGGCCACCCGCGACTCCTCCGCCTCGCCGGGCTCGTCCCGCTCCCGGCGGGGCGGGTCCAGCGGAAGGGTCAGCACCGTGCGGCCCGCGGGCACCTCCGTGCCCGGGAGCTCGATACGGATCTCCGCGTCGTCCCGCACGGCCTGCTCGGCCTCGGTCAGCCGCTCGCGGGCCTCCTCCAGCTTCTCCAGGTGCAGGGTGCGCTGTCTGCCCGCGGTGACCTGGGCCTTGCGTTTGAGCCCGTTCGCGACGATCTTCGGCACCTTCTTGTTCTCGTACGCCTTCCTGCCGGTGCGCAGGCCCCGGTCGATCCTGGTCCTGGCCTCGACGAGCTCGCGCTGCTGGCGGCGCACCTCGCCCCCGGCGGTGCGCACCGTGCGCTCGGCGGCCTCCTGCTCGGCGGCGACCTGCTCCTCGTAGGCGGTGAGGTTGCCGCCGTACATGCGCACGGTGCCCTCGCGCAGCTCGGCGATCTGGTCGACCAGGTCGAGCAGCGTCCGGTCGTGGCTGACGACCAGCAGCACCCCCTGCCAGGCGCCGACGGCGGCGTAGAGGCGCCGGCGCGCGTCCAGGTCGAGGTTGTTGGTGGGCTCGTCGAGCAGCAGCACGTCCGGCCGTTTCAGCAGTTGCGCGGCCAGCGCGACCATGATGGTCTCGCCGCCGGACAGCGTGCCGACCGTGCGGTCGAGCCCGACGTGGCCGAGCCCGAGCCGGTCGAGCTCCGCGTGGGCACGCTCCTCGACGTCCCAGTCGTCGCCTACGGCGGCGAAGTGCTCCTCGGCCACGTCGCCGGCCTCGATGGCGTGCAGCGCCGCCCGCGTCCGGCTGATCTCCAGCAGGTCCGACACGGTACGGCCGGCCTTCAGCGGCACGTTCTGCGGCAGGTAGCCCACCTCTCCCGAGACGGACACGGACCCGCGCGACGGGGCCAGCTCACGGGCGATGAGCTTGAGCAGGGTGGACTTGCCCGACCCGTTGACCCCGATGAGCCCGGTACGTCCCGCGGGGAACGCGGCGTCGAGCCCGTCGAGCACCTTGGTGCCGTCCGGCCAGCCGAAGGAGACGTGATCGATGACAATCGAAAATGACATAAGGCGGCTCCCATCACAAAACTCGAAATTTCGTGACTTGGCGGGAATCACCGCAGATGCGCGCAACACAGGGGGACGACGGAGTCGGAGTCCGTGGTCGGAGGCGAGGATGCCTCGAGGTCCAGGAGATGCGCGCATGCCCATGACAGGGCCGATCGGCGCGGTGCCCGCGACCTCAGATCCTCACGTCAGCTGCCCCCACGGTTCGGCGATAAGACGTTCGAGATTTTAGGCGACCCGCGGCTCACCTGGCAAGGCCGCGGGACCGGTGCGCCGCCACGTTGACCCTGTTCGCGCAGGCCAGGGAGCAGAACCGGCGGCGCCCGTTGCGCGAGGTGTCGACGTAGACCGTCTCGCACCCGTCCCTGTCGCACCGCCCCAGCCGCCTGCCCCCGGCGAACGACAACGCCATGGCGAGGCCGCCCGCGGTGGTGTCCTTCGCCCTGGCGACGATGTCGGCGTCGATGGAGAAGAAGTGCAGGTGGGGCTCGCGGCCGTCGTGAGCGCTGACGTACGGCTTGGCCGCGGTCACGTCGAGCAGGTCGTTGACCAGCTTGATCTGGGTCTCCTGGTCGAGCTCCCCGAACACCGGGGCCAGCCGGGCCGCCCACGCCCGCAGCTCCGCGGCCTGGGCGGGGGTGACGGCCGTGCGCAGCAGGCGGTGCTCGGTCAGCATCGCCTCGACCGCCGCGGGGCTGAAGTCGGTGGCGTTGACCAGCGCCGCGGCGAGGGCCGCCCCGTTACCGCCGTAAGCGTTGAAATGCATAAGGCCATTACATCAGGTTGGAATCATGCACTCCAGAGACCTGCACGATCCGTTCGCCATGACCGTCGTCTCCTCGCACCGCACCTCAGAGGGCGTCGTGTCGTACCTGCGGTGTGCGTGCGGCGCGTGGGAGGTGCGCACCGCGCGGCTGGTCGGCACCGCCACCCCGGGGCCGCGATCGATCGGGAGCATCGACTGAGTCATCTACAGGCTCATCCACTGGGTCATCGACTGGGTCATCGACTGGGACGGCGCTGACGTCCTAGAGTCGGGGCCAACACCCCCCAGGAGGTCAGGCATGTCCAGCATTCCCTCCCTGTTGCGCGACCGGATCGCGGCGACCCCCGACGCCGAGGCATACCGTGTGCCATCGGACGACGGGTGGGCCTCGCTGTCATGGCGGGAGGTGGGCGAGCGAGTGCGCGGGCTGGCCCTGGGCCTGTCCGGGCTCGGCTCCGGGCCGGGCACCCGCGTGTCGATCCTGTGCTCCACCCGCCTCGAATGGGTCCTCTGCGACCTGGCCGTGCTGGCCACCGGGGCGGCGACGACCACGATCTACCCGTCCAACACGGCCGCCGAGTCCGCCTTCGTCATCACCGACTCCGGCAGCACGATCGTCATCGCCGAGAACGACGAGCAGGTCGCCAAGCTCAGGTCCGTGCAGAAGGAGCTGCCCGACGTCACCCGCGTGGTGGTCATCGACGGCTCGGCCGGCGACGACGGCTGGGTGGTCACGCTCGACTCCCTCGCCCAGGACGGCGGCCCCGGCGGGGGCGACTACGACGCGATGGTGGACGCCATCGCCCAGGACGACCTGGCCACGCTCATCTACACCTCGGGCACCACGGGCCGCCCCAAGGGCGTGGAGCTGACCCACGACAACTGGCTCTACGCCGCCGGCGCCGTCCGCGAGCTCAACCTCATCTCCCCCGCCGACCTGCACTTCCTGTGGCTGCCGCTGTCGCACTCGTTCGGCAAGCTGCTGGAGGTCGTGATGATCGACATCGGCGTGCCCACCGCGATCGACGGCCGCCTCGACAAGATCGCCGACAACCTCGGCGTGCTGAGGCCGACGATCATGGCCGCGGCGCCGCGCATCTTCGAGAAGATCCACAACACGGTCACGGCGAACGTGCGCCGCGACGGCGGGCTCAAGCTGCGCATCTTCAACTGGGCGCGGCAGACCGGCAGCCGGGTCGTGCGCACCCGCCAGCGCGGCTCCGAGGTCCCGGTCACCACCCGCGCCGAGTACGCGCTGGCCGACCGCCTCGTCTTCGCCAAGCTGCGCGAGCGCTTCGGCGGCCGGATCCGCTTCTTCATCTCCGGCGCCGCCCCGCTGTCGCAGGACATCGCCGAGTTCTTCGACGCCGCCGGGCTGACGATCCTCGAGGGGTACGGCCTGACGGAGTCGTCGGCGGGCAGCTTCTTCAACCGGCCGGAGTCGGTGCGGTTCGGCACGGTGGGCCCGCCGCTGCCGGGCACCGCGGTCCGCATCGCCGAGGACGGCGAGATCCTCATCGGCGGGCGCGGCGTCATGCGCGGCTACCACGGGCTGCCGGCGGAGACGGCCGAGGCGCTGGAGGACGGCTGGCTGCACACCGGCGACATCGGCGAGCTGGACGACGCCGGCCGGCTGCGCATCACCGACCGCAAGAAGGAGCTGATCAAGACCTCGGGCGGCAAGTACGTCGCGCCCACCTACCTGGAGGGCCGGATCAAGGCCGCCTGCCCGTACGTGTCGCACGTGTTCGTGCACGGCGACCGGCGCAACTACGTCACGGCGCTGATCACGCTCGACATGGACGTGGCCGGGCCGTGGGCGGCGTCCGAGTCGCTGCCCACCGACCCGGAGGAGCTGCGCCGGCACCCGCGCATGCGCGAGGAGGTCGAGAAGGCGATCAACCAGGTCAACGCGGACCAGGCCAGCTACGCCACGGTCAAGAAGTTCGAGATCCTGGCCGAGGACTTCACGGTGGAGACGGGCGAGCTGACACCCAGTCTCAAGATCAAGCGCAAGGCCGTCGAGGAGCGCCACGGCGAGACCCTCGACTCCTTCTACGCCTGAGCGCGCGGGGTCCCGGATGATCTCCCACCTGCCGGTGCGGCCACGGCACTGCGACGCCCAGGCCATGATGCACGCGACCCGCTACTACGAGTACTTCGAGGACGCCTTCCTCGACTGGCTCGGCGGCCGGGGCGGCTACGAGCGGCTCCGGCGGGAGGGCGCCGACCTGGTGGTCAAGGCCAGCGGCTGCGAGCACCACGCGCCCGCCCGGCTCGGCGACGTGCTGGCGGTGGAGAGCGCGCCGGCCAGGGTCGGGACCACGTCGATCACCATGCGGTTCACGATGCGGCGCGGGGACGAGCTGGTGGCCGTCGGCACGATCACGTACGTGTGCGTGCGCGACGGCCGCCCCGCTCCCCTGCCCGCCCTGCTCACGGAACCCGCCTAGCGCCCGCTCACAACACCCGCTTGGCGCCGGGCAGGGAGCGCACCAGATAGGCCGCCCACCAGCACAGCGGCAGCGCCAGGACCAGCATGACGGCGAACTTGACGACGGCGGCGGCCTCCAGCCACCGCAGCGCCCAGCCCAGGCCGACGAGTACGAGCGGATGGATGATGTAGACGGTGAAGGCGTGCTCGGACAGGAACCGGCCGCGCGGGCCCTGCCCGCCGAAGCGCTCCCTGAACAGCACCGTCAGCCCGATGATCATGCTGACCGCGAAGGCGGACTCCCAGAGCGCCGTCAGCGCCTCGGCCACCGCCCCGGTGGTCAGGAACGACGGTGGCAGCAGCACCGCGCTCGACACGCCGGCCGCGATCAGCCCGAGCCGGCCCGCCCGCGCGGGCAGCGACTCGAACCAGCCGCGCCGGAAGGCCACGCACCCGAGCACGAACATGCTCGCGTACTGCGGCATGAACTGCGGCGAGGGCAGCCCGAGCACCGGCACGTAGGTGCCGGTCGGCACCGGGATCCGCCACAGGAACGTGACGGCCGCCAGCCCCAGCACGAAGGCCGCGACCCAGGCGAACCGCAGCGGGGCGACGCGCTGCTCCATCGGCCGCCGCAGGCTCCGCCACACCGCGTACGCCACCGCGAACACGATCAGCACCTCGGCGAACCACATGGGCCCCGGGTCCCACGAGCCGAGGTAGTACTGCCAGTACGGCATGCCCGGCCGGTCGGCCAGACCGCCGAAGTTGACCAGCGGCCGCAGCAGCACGAGGAAGACGAGCAGCGGGATGCCCAGCCGGATCAGGCGGTCGCGCACGAAGGAGCGGGTGCCCTTGCGGTCGTGGGATCCGGGGGTGAAGAAGCCGGAGATGAGGAAGAAGAACCCCATGAAGAACGCCTGGTTGAACATGGCCAGGACGTCGAGCACGAGGCCCGAGGGATCCTTGGCCGGCTCGACGTAGAACCACAGCGGGATGTTCCCGTACGTGATCGCGACGTGGTGGGCCACCACTAATGCGGTCAGCACGATCCGCAGGTTGTCGATCGCGTGGAGCCTGGTCCTGGTGCTCGTTTCCACCGTCATGCGCGGCATGCCCTTTCGAAGAGGTCGGCGAGTTCCCTGGCGTGCGCGTCCAGGTCGTGATCGGGGAAGGCGACCCAGTAGGCGAACATGTTGTCGATGGCCGAGGACTGGGTGATGGCCATGACGCGGACGTCGAAGTCCCTGAACTCCCCGTTCCGCTGGCCGAGCCGGTAGATCTGCTCCACCGCCCGGTAGACCTCCTCGTTCGCCTTGATCCCGTAGCGGGGCTGCCCGTCGGCGGTCCTGAGGTTGGCGAAGATCTCCCCCAGCGCCCTGAGCTGGGTGCGGTTGCCGCGCATGTGCTCGGCGACCGACAGGATGTGCGTCCTGAGCAGCTCGGTGGCCGTGGTGAGGCCCTCCATCTCGGCCAGCACGTGATCGGCGATGGCCCCGTAGGTGCGGTTGACGACCTCCTCCATCAGCTCCTCCTTGCCGGCGAAGTGGTAGGAGATGACGCCTTTGCTGATGCCCGCGTGCCTGGCGATCCGCGCCAGCGACGCCTGGGCGAACCCGACCTCGGCGATGACCTCGATGGCGGAGGCCACGATCTGGGCCCGCCGGGCCTCCTCGATGAACGAGCGCGCCTTCTGGCCACCCGGATCATTTTCTGACCGCATGGCCAAAATTTAGCACATGCGGCCTGAATTCGCGTGCCTCGAGATTGTCAGAAGGGCAGCCAGCCGACGCGGCCGTACCAGGCGCCGCCGGCTGCCAGGTGGTCGGCGAGGGCCCGCTCCAGCCGCGTGCGCCGGGGCAGCTCCTCCGGTGCCGTGACCGCCTCGCCGCCGAACACGAACCCCAGCGCGTCGCCCCCGTCGAAGCGTCCCAGCAGGTGGAAGCGGCGCTGGAAGGCGAGGATGTTGGAGGCGGCGGGCAGGTAGCGGGCGAGCTGGTCGTCCAGCAGCCACGACCCGCACGTCATGACCTGGGGCTCCGCGCCGGGGAAGTGCCGGGGGAAGAACGCGCGGGCCCGCTCGAAGGACGCGTCGCACGCCTCGGGCGTCAGCGGGCCGCGGAAGTCGGGGATGTGCACCCCGAGCGCGTGGACGCCCGGCTCCGCCGGCCGCCCGGCGGCCCGGATGCCGGCGGCGGTCTCCGGGTCCAGGGCCTCGCGGTTGAACTGGAGCCGGCCCAGCGCGTACAGGAGGCCCCTGGCGTGCAGCGTGAACCAGTTGGGCGCGTTCAGGCCGCCGGTCCCGTGGCGCTTGCGGTGCACCGCCATGTTGCGGCCCAGGTCGGCGAGCGTGGCCCAGGACACCTCCTCGGGGATGCCCAGCCGCCGGTGGTAGGCCCGGGTGTGCGGCAGGGCGGCCAGGAAGACGTACACGTAGAAGTACGGACCCAGCTCCGGCAGCGGCGGGAACCGGGGCGGGTCGTCGTCCGGGCGTCCCATCGTGGACACCAGCGAGTGCACGCACCGCTCGGCCAGCCACCACTGCCCGCTGCCCGGCTCGGGGCGGGCCGCGAGGACCGCGTTGACGTCCTCGTGCGGCACCGCGAGCCGCAGCAGCTCGTCGGGGAGGTCGTCGGGAAGGGCGATGTCGACGCCGCCGAGCGACTCCAGGTGCTCCAGCCAGCCGGGGTGGGCGCCCAGCAGGGCCTTGACCTCCACCAGCGTCAGCCGAGCCGCGCCTGGTAGACCGTCCTGGCCTGCTGCAGCAGGGACACGTGGTCGCCGAACTGGTAAGGGCTGGCCAGCCGGCCGTGCTGCCTGATCAGGTCCTCCAGCAGATCCAGCCATTCCAGGCACCACAGCACGTCCTCCCGTCTGGCGACCTGCCTGCCGTCCACGTCGACATAGACGGGGCTGGTGAGGGCGTACCCCGTGGCGGTCAGCGTACGCGGATGCGGGTCGCACAGGACCTCGGCGACCACGTACGTGGGCCCGTCCACGCGGAGCTCGGCCGTCACCGTCAGCTGCTCCTCGCCCCGCCGGTCGTCGGCCGGCAGCCGCTCGGCGCCCGCCCGCACGCCGTCGGCGGTGCGGATGCGCACCGCCGCCACCTCGGGGCCCATCGCGGTGGCCGTGACGCTGACGCGGTCGCCCCTGCGGGCGGCCAGCACGTGGCCGGGGCCGTGGCCGTCCACCGACAGCTCCAGCCAGGGGCCGGTGGTGGCGAACGTACGGCCCGCGCGCACGGCGGCCGCGAACGTCCTGGCCGTCAGCTCCCCCTCGACGCGGGCGTAGACGCGGGCCCAGCCGGGCGGGTTCGACTGGTTGTCGGAGCGGGTGAAGGAGATCATCGCGTCCGTGCCCGCCGTCACCGCCAGCCGGTTGCCCGCGCCGATCAGCCGCCGGTACACCGCCGCCGTCGCCGGGATCGAGGCGTGGGTGAGCACGTCGAGGCTGTCCACCAGCCCGAGCGCGGCGTCGGCGACCAGCTCGCGGGCGGCGCAGTTGCGCGGCACCGGCGAGACGACCCCCTTGGGCGGGTCGCCCTCGCCGATCGGGGTGCGAAAGGGGTGGCTGTAGCCCACGAGCGCGCCGAGCCCGCGCAGCTCGCGCAGCCCGTCGGCGTTGGGCGGCCAGTCGGCGTCGCCGTCGAACCCGGTGTGGTAGCGGCCGGGGGCCGAGCGCGGCGCGAAGGCGTAGATGTGGCCGAGCAGGTCGTTTCGGTATTCGACGCCCATCCTGGCCACGTGCGTGCCGTCGGACCAGGGCAGGTCCTCGCCCGTCCAGTGCTCCAGCGCCTCCCGGTCGTACACCCGCCGGCCCGAGACGTTGGCGGCCAGCAGGTTGAGCACGTGCAGGTCCTCGCCGTGCTGGGCGGCGGCCGCGTCGGCGGGCACCGCCACCAGGTCGCCGGCCCAGTTGAGGTGGACGTGCAGGTCGCCGCCGTACCAGCCGCGGGCGGCGGCGTCGTAGAGGCGGGCGGGGGCCAGCTCGACCAGGTGCTCCCCGCCCGGGTCGGGGGTGATCTCCAGCTCGGCCTCGTCGTACTCCATGCCCCTGGCCACCCTGATCGTCACGGGCATGCAGGGGACCTCCACGACGAGGTCGTCGCCGTGGAAGTACGGGCGGCCGTGGTAGTCGTGGCGGTTGGGGGTGTCGGCCGGGAACCAGCCGCTGCCGTCGGCGGCCACGACGCTCCACCGGCAGGGCATCCCGGCCACCAGGCGCAACCTGGCCGAATGGACGGGCCGCAGGAGGCTGTCCAGGCGGATGCGGACGCCGTCCACGACGACGATGCTGTCCTGGTCCACCTCGACCAGCCAGGCGCCGCGCGGGGCGACCACCCGCTGGGTGTCGTCCACGCCGACCACGCAGGGCTCGTCGCGCCTGGAGTCGATGAGCAGGGAGATCCGCTCCTCGCCGCGCCCCGGCAGCGGCGTTCCGGGCGTGAGCCCCTCCTTCCAGCCGGCCGGCAGGGCGGATCCGCCCGGCTCCGCCGGCTGGGCCCCGCCCGCGCGCACGACGAGCGGCACCTCCTTCGCCCACCGCGGCCCCGTGCCGCCCGTGCCGCCCGCGGCTCCCGCGCCGCCCGTGCCGCGCCGCCGGAGCCCGTCGCTCCGGAGCGGGCGCAGCGGCCGGGAGGGCAGCAGGATCGTCCGCGGCTCCCCTTCGAGGGTGGCGCCGCCGGAGTCGACGCGTACGGCGACGAGGTGTCCGGGCAACCGGCCGTCGAGGGTGTCGCGCAGCACGCGGTCGTAGTCGGGCTCGTCCAGGCGGGCGGCGAGCTGGTCGCGCGGGGTGTCGGGATGGCTCTCGGCGACCGCCTGGAACACCAGCTGCCAGAACCGGTCGAACAGCGCGGGCGGCAGCACCCTGCGCCTGGCGATGAACTTCACGTAGTGGATCTCCGGCTCGCCCCAGGTGATGCCGTGCTCGTCCAGGAGGCGGCCGTACTCCTCCAGCGCGTCCGTCACCCTTCCGGGCAGCATCGATTCCGCACCCATATGCGCCTCTCCCCACCTTGGTTGCGCGACATCGTGACATGGATCACGCAACCCCTTCTCCCGGCTCCGTCGGGGGAGGGATGGATATTTCAACCTCGGGAGAGGTATCTCCACCCGGAGGTTTCCGATGCTGCTCCAAATAGGGCCTCATGAGGCCACATCGTGGATGTGACGGAAAAGATCAAGGGCGTTTGAACGCCGACAGGAGGCGGTCGGCCGCCAGGGACGGCGTGATCTCGCCCGCCAGCACCTCGCGCTCCACCTCCGCCGTGATCGCCGCCACCTCGGGGTCGTGGCGCAGCTCGGCCAGCAGCCGGTCCTGCACGAGCGTCCACGTCCAGCGGACCTGCTGGCGGCGGCGCTTGGCGGGCAGGTCGAGCGAGTCCTGGTGGGCCAGCACGCGCCGCCAGAGCTGGTCCAGCCCGTCGCCGGTGAGCCCGCTGCAGGTCAGTACGGGCGGCGGGCCCGTGTCGGAGCGGAGCATGCGCAGCGCCCCCGACAGCTCGCGGGCCGCCTTCCTGGCGGGCAGCTCGTACTCGCCGTCGGCCTTGTTGACCGCGATGACGTCGGCCAGCTCCAGCACGCCCTTCTTGATGCCCTGGAGCTGGTCGCCGGTGCGGGCCAGGGTGAGCAGCAGGAACGTGTCCACCATGTCGGCCACCGAGGTCTCCGACTGGCCCACGCCGACGGTCTCCACCAGGACCACGTCGAACCCGGCCGCCTCCACGACGACCATCGCCTCCCTGGTCGCCTTGGTGACGCCGCCGAGGGTGCCGGAGGTCGGCGAGGGCCGGATGAAGGCGGCGGGATCGACCGCCAGGCGGGCCATGCGGGTCTTGTCGCCGAGGATGCTGCCGCCCGTCCGGGTGGAGGACGGGTCCACGGCCAGGACGGCGACCTTGTGCCCCTGCCCGGTCAGGAGCGTGCCGAGCGCGTCGATGAACGTGGACTTCCCCACGCCCGGAACGCCGGAGATGCCGACCCGGCGGGCGTGCCCGGTGAGCGGGGTGAGCTCGACGAGCAGCCGCTGCGCCAGCGCCATGTGGTCGGGCCTGGTCGACTCGACCAGAGTGATCGCGCGGGCGGTCCAGGTACGGGAGCCGGCCCGGACGCCGTTGGCGTAGTCCTCCAGCGAATGCACCCGACTTGCCCCCTTTCTTCGCAATGATCAGCTTAACTTCTGACAAGTCTTGACTTTTGCCAGTAGGGTGCTGGAGTTCTGATCTCAGCCGTCACAGGAGTCACTCCCCTCATGCCCAACGTCGAACCCCTCCGCGAGGGCGACCCGGCAGCGGTGGGACCCTACCGGCTGGTCGGGCGGCTCGGCGCGGGCGGCCACGGTGTCGTCTACCTCGGCCAGGCACGCAACGGAACCCCGGTCGCCGTCAAGGTGCTGCGCGAGGGGCTGGCCGTGGGCGAGCGCCTGGCCAAGGAGATCGCCGCCGCGCGCAAGGTCGAGCCGTTCTGCCTCGCGCAGGTGCTCGACGCCTCGACCAGCGGCAGGCCGTACATCGTGGCCGAGTACGTGGACGGGCCCTCGTTGCAGCAGGCGGGCCGGCGCGGCGGGGCGGAGCTGCAGCGGCTCGCCGTGGCGACCGCGACCGCGCTCGACGCGATCCACCAGGCCGGCGTCGTCCACGGCGACTTCACGCCGTCCAACGTCCTGCTGGGGCCGGACGGGGCGCGGGTCGTCGACTTCGGCATCGCCGCTGCGCTGAGCTCGGGCATGAAGGCGACCAGCAACATCGTGGGGACGCCGGCGTACATGGCGCCCGAGCAGCTCGCCGGGAAGCCGGTGGGGGCCGCGGCCGACGTGTTCGCGTGGGCGTCGGTTCTCGTGTACGCGTCCACCGGCGTGCCGCCCTTCGGGGACGACGCGCTGCCCGCGGTGATCAACCGCATCCTGCACGAGGAACCGCGGCTCGGGGAGCTGGGCCGGCCGCTGCGCGACATCGTGCCCGCCTGCCTGGCCAAGGAGCCGGCGGCCCGGCCCTCGATGCGCGACGTCCTGCTGCGCCTGGCCGCCCCCTCCCGCCGGCCCGCCACCCCGTACGCGGCCCCGACTCAGGACCAGCCCGCCGCCACCCCGTACGCGGCCCCGACCCAGGACCAGCCCGCCGCCGACACGCCCGAGTCCGACTGGGACACCCAGGACCGCACCCTGGACAGGCCCCAGAGCCGCCCCTCGCCCACGGCCCCCGGCCGCGCCCCCACGTCCCCGCACCCCCACCCGTCCGGCACCGCGCCCACCACCGGCGGCGCCCCGACCACCACCGGCACCGCCGCCACCACCGGCGCCGCGCAGGTTCCCGGGACGGGTCAGGGCACTCCGGCCCGCCGGACGCGGGACCCGCACCAGGACCCCGCCCAGGCCACCACCCGCCGCCGGCCGCCGGCCGCGCACCAGGGCCCGGCGCAGGACACGTCGGCGGCACACCCGGCCTCCGCTGCCCCGCACCAGGGCGGGCCCGGAGCCCACCCCGCTCCGGGCGACCCGCACCGGGCCCCGTCGCGGACCACCGCGCCGCACCACCACCCGGCCGCCCACCCTGCCGCCCACCCTGCCGCCCAACATGGCCCCCATCACCGCGCGGCGCAGGCGCAGGCGCATCGGATGCCGGGTGAGCCCGGTGCGCCCGAGGGGGCCGGGCAGGTCACCTCGCCGCTTCAGGCGCTGTTCGACCTCTCCTCCCCCGTCGAGCCCCAGGCCGCCGCCCCCGGATCGCGGGACCGGACGGAGGCGCGGGCAGCCACGGCGGTGACGGCCACGGCGGTGGCGCCAGCGTCCTTCCCCCCGGACGGAGCGTCCTTACCCTCGGATGGGGCGTCCTTCGGCCGGGCCGGCCAGGAGCACCCGGGTGCGCACGACGGGAACGGCCCCGGGCAGGAGCACCACGGCGGGAGCGGCGAGGGGCAGGCGCCTGCCCGGCGGTCGTGGGGCCGGCGGGTCAGGACGGTGATCATCGCGGGCGTCTCCGGCGTGTCCGTGTGCGCGCTGGCCGGCGCCATCGTCTGGCTCACCCCCACCACGCCCACCCCCAAGACCGAGACCGTCGCCGTCGTCACCGGCAACCCGACCTCCCCGGCCGCCGGCCCGCCGACCCCCAGGCGGACCCGTACCGCCAGGCCGACCCCCCAGACGGAGGGCACCCCCAGCTCGGTCCCCGACGACGGCCAGGCGGTCGCCACCACCCCGGCCGCCGCCACGGACCGCCTCATGCTCGTCTACGTACGACCCGGCGGCACCAGGAACGGCGAGTGCTGGGCCGGCGGCGAGGTGACGCTCCAGGCGCTCGTCCGGCGCACGGGCAGCCCGGTGAACTTCAGCTACACCTGGGTCATCGACGGCGCCGCCGCGGGCCGTTCGTCGGCGGTCATCTCCGAGAACGGCCGGCGCTACCTCACCTCTCCGCGCACCCTCACGAGCACGGGCGGCACCCACAGCGTCACGCTGCGGATCACCTCGCCCGTCGCCGTGCAGCGGACGATCACGGTCACGATGTGCGACCAGGGGACCTACTGACGGTTCCGGAGCTGTTCCAGCAGGTCGAGGGCGGCGTCGGCGATCACGGTCCCGGGCGGGAAGATCGCGGCGGCGCCCGCGGCCCGCAGCTCGTCGTGGTCGCCGGGCGGGATGACGCCGCCCACCACGATCATGATGTCGGCGGCGTCGAGGTCGGCCAGGGCCTCGCGCAGCGCCGGCACCAGCGTGAGATGCCCGGCGGCCAGCGACGAGACGCCCACGACGTGCACGTCGGCCTCGACCGCCTGCCTGGCGACCTCCTCCGGCGTCTGGAACAGCGGGCCGACGTCCACGTCGAAGCCCAGGTCGGCGAAGGCGGTGGCGATCACCTTCTGGCCGCGGTCGTGGCCGTCCTGGCCCATCTTGGCGACCAGGATGCGCGGCCGGCGGCCCTCGGCCCGCTCGAAGTCGGCGCAGGCCAGGCGGACGCGTTCGACGCCGGCGGCCGAACCTGACTCGTCGCGGTACACGCCAGTGATGGTACGCACCTGCTCGGCGTGCCGGCCGAACACCCGCTCGAGCGCGTCGGAGATCTCCCCCACCGTGGCCTTCGCGCGGGCGGCGTCCACGGCCAGCTTGAGCAGGTTGTGCTCCAGGCCGGGGGCCGGGTGCCCGGCGGCCTTGGTGAGCGCGTCGAGGGCGCGGCGGACGGTCTCGCCGTCGCGTTCGGCCCTGAGGCGGGCGAGCTTGTCGAGCTGCTGGGCGCGTACGGCGCTGTTGTCGACCTTGAGCACGTCGATCGTCTCGTCGGCGCTCGCCCGGTACTTGTTCACGCCGATCACCGGCTGGCGCCCGGAGTCGATCCGGGCCTGGGTACGGGCCGCGGCCTCCTCGATGCGCAGCTTGGGCAGCCCGGCCTCGATGGCCTTGGCCATGCCCCCGGCGGCCTCGACCTCCTGGATGTGGGCCCAGGCACGCTCGGCGAGGTCGTGGGTGAGGCGCTCGACGTAGTAGGAGCCGCCCCAGGGGTCGATGACCTGCGTGGTGCCGGACTCCTGCTGGAGGAGGAGCTGGGTGTTGCGGGCGATGCGGGCGGAGAAGTCGGTGGGCAGGGCCAGGGCCTCGTCGAGGGCGTTGGTGTGCAGCGACTGGGTGTGGCCCTGGGTGGCGGCCATGGCCTCGACGCAGGTGCGGGCGACGTTGTTGAAGACGTCCTGCGCGGTGAGCGACCAGCCCGAGGTCTGGCTGTGCGTACGGAGGCTCAGCGATTTCGGGTTCCCGGCCCCGAATCCGGACACGAGCCTGGCCCAGAGCAGCCGGGCGGCGCGGAGCTTGGCGACCTCCATGAAGAAGTTCATGCCGATGCACCAGAAGAACGACAGGCGCGGCGCGAAACGGTCGATGTCCATGCCCGCTCCGACCCCGGCGCGCAGGTATTCGACCCCGTCGGCGAGCGTGTAGGCCAGCTCCAGGTCCAGCGTGGCGCCGGCTTCCTGGATGTGGTAGCCGGAAATGCTGATGGAGTTGAATTTCGGCATCTTCTCGCTCGTATAAGCGAAGATATCCGAAATGATCCGCATGGACGGCGCCGGTGGATAGATGTAGGTGTTGCGGACCATGAACTCCTTGAGGATGTCGTTCTGGATGGTCCCGGCGAGCTGCTCCGGCGGCACGCCCTGCTCCTCGGCCGCCACGATGTAGAGGGCGAGGACGGGCAGCACGGCGCCGTTCATGGTCATGGACACGGACATGCGGTCGAGCGGGATGCCGTCGAAGAGCTGCCGCATGTCGTAGATCGAGTCGATCGCCACCCCGGCCATGCCCACGTCACCGGCCACCCGGGGGTGGTCGGAGTCGTAGCCCCGGTGCGTGGCCAGGTCGAAGGCCACCGACAGGCCCTTCTGGCCGGCCGCCAGGTTGCGCCGGTAGAAGGCGTTGGAGTCCTCGGCCGTGGAGAAGCCCGCGTACTGGCGGATGGTCCAGGGCTGGTTGACGTACATGGTGGGGTAGGGACCGCGCAGGTAGGGGGCGGCGCCGGGGTAGGTGCGCAGGAAGTCGAGGCCCTCCAGGTCGGGGGCGGCGTAGAGCGGCTTGACCGCGATGCCCTCGGGGGTCTCCCACACCTCACCCCCGGACTCCGTCGCCTCCGGGGCCGGCGCCGGCCGTTCGGGCAGGGGGCCGAGCGGGATGCCGGAGAAGTCGGGGATCATCGGGTCACCTCCAGGTCGTCGAAGGTCTCGCGGAGCACGGCCAGCGCGTCGCAACCGGCGTGAAGGTTGGCGTCCACGCCCTCGTACTGCCCCTTCCCCGCCAGCCACACCTTGCGCGCGCCCGCCCTGCGCAGGGCGGTGGCCACGGCGGCGGCGTGCTGGGCGTACAGCTTGTCGCTGGAGCACAGGCAGGCCACGGTGGCGCCGCTGACCGCGAAGGCGGTGGCGATCTGCTCGGGGTCGGCGCCGGGCCCGGCGGTCTCGGTGGCCAGGCCGCCCGCCTGGAACAGGTTGGCGGCGAACGCGGCCCGGGCGGTGTGCGCGGCCAGGGGGCCGATGGTGGCGAGGAACACCTTGGGCCGCTCGGGCCGCGCGTCGGCCAGATCGCGCAACCGCTCGTACGGCTCGGCGTACCGCACCTTCGGCAACCCACCGGGCCCTTCGGCGTCGCCGTGCGCGGCGGGCCGGGAGGAGCCGTGCTCGCCTGTCTCCGCTGAGTCCTCCGCCGGGTGGCGGGCGGACCCGGGGGCGGGGGCCGCCTCCGGGGAGGGGCGGCGGAGCGGTTTCTCGTCGAGGTCCGGGTACTCGCTCACGCCAGTGATCGGGAAGCGGCGGTGGGCGATGTCGTCGTCGCGGCGGGCACGGGTGGCGGCGATGCGGGCGGACACCAGCTCCCCGGCCTCGGCGATCCCCCCGGCGGCCTCGATCTCCTGGAAGAAGGCCCAGGCAGCCTCGGCGAGGTCGGCGGTGCGGCGTTCGACGTACCAGGAGCCGCCGGCCGGGTCGATCACGCGCCCGAGCCCCGACTCCTCCAGCAGCAGCGACTGCGTGTTGCGGGCGATGCGGCGGGAGAAGGCGTCCGGCAGGCCGAGGCAGGCGTCGAACGGCTGCACGGTGACCGCCTCCGCACCGCCCACCCCGGCGGCGAAGCAGGCCAGGGTGGTGCGCAGCATGTTCACCCACGGGTCGCGGGCGGTCATCATGGCCGAGCTGGTGACGGCGTGCTGCCGCTGCCCGCCGGCCTCGGGCGCGCCGCAGACCTCGGCGACCCTGGCCCACAGGCGGCGCGCGGCCCGCAGCTTGGCGATGGTGGCGAACTGGTCGGCCGTGGCGGCGTACCGGAACTCGATCTGCCCCAGCGCCTGCGCGGCGGTGAGGCCGCCGGCGGTGAGGGCCCGCAGCTCGGCGACGCCCCGGGCGATCGAGCAGCCCAGCTCCTCGGCGTCGCTGCCGCCCGCGTCGTGGTACGGCGTCGCGTCCACGGTGACGGCCCGCAGCCCCGGGAACTCGGCGGCGCAGCGCAGCGCCAGCTCGACCCCGCCCGGCCCGCGCGCCCCGGAGGCCCCCAGGTTGCCGCTCAGCGTGGTGCCCCGGGCCGCGGCCAGGCCGAACAGGGCCTCGGCGGCCTCCCGCGCCAGGTCCCCGGCCTCCAGGACGACCGGCGCCAGGTCGAGGTAGACGTCCTTGAGCACCGCGCCGAGCGAGCCCACCGGGATCGCGCCGTCGCCGACGACCAGCCACAGCGAGGTGACGCCGTTCTCCAGGTCGGCCAGCACGGCCTCGGGGTCGGCCACGGCGTGCCGCTGCCGCACGTCCCACCCGGCGGCCCGATCGGCGCCCCGATCGGCGGCCCGGTCAGCGAGGGCCCGGGAGCCGCGCAGGTAAGGGGCCGCGCCGGGCAGCCCCGGGTCGCCCGGCAGGTCGTCCGCGTCGTAGAGCGGCGCGACCGTCACCCCGTCGTACGTCGTCCGGGACAGCGCCTCCTCCGGCGACCCGGTCTCGACCCCGGACTTGCGCAGGACCTCGACCGCCAGCGCGCGCCAGCCGTCGCGGGAGATGGACGCGAACCCCGCTGCCAGTTCCATGGTTCGGATAGTAGGCGGAAGCCCGCGACCCCGGTAACCCAGGGGCGGCCCCTATGAGCTCTGGGAGAGCGGCGCCTCCCACGCCAGCCGCCACGTGATCGGCCCGACGATCCCGTCGTCGTCCACGCCCTGCTGGCGCTGGAACCGGCGGCACACGTCGCGCGACTCGTCGCCGTACGAGCCGTCCACGGCCAGCTCCCAGCCGCGCTCGCTCATCCGCCCCTGCCAGGTGCGCACGTCCTGCCCGCGCAGCACCGGCGGGTACTTCAGCAGCCGGCCCGGGAACGGCGGCGCCGTGGACCCGTCGGCCGGCGCCGGCCTGGGGGCGCCGCGCCTGACCCAGGCGTAGAGCGGCTCGCCGGGGCAGTCGGTGGCGTAGCCGTCGCGGTGTCCCTTGATCTCCTTGCCGGCGTGGCCGCGGTCGCGTACGTACTGGACCGCGTCGAGGATCGCGTGCAGGATCCCGTCGGGCGGCTGGACCAGGCCGGAGTTGCCGACCAGGCCGAGCACGGCGTAGTGGCCGGCGTTGAGCCCCGGGCCGTTCGCGGCGGGCAGATGATGCAGCCCGCGCCCCTCGAACACCTTCTTGTGCGGACAGGCCACGTAGGAGTATCCGATGTCGATCCAGCCGTTGCCGTCCATGTGGTAGCCCTGGATCGACCGCACCAGGGCCACGCAGCCGGCGTGGTCGGACACGATGCCCGGCTCCACCCTGCCGCCGGTGTAGTGGACTTTGACTCCCTTGGCGGAGTCTAGCTGTGTGTAGTCGCCGCGCGGCGCGCGGGCGTTCCAATCGCGCCGTAACACCAGGTCGATGGCCACCGTGAGCTCCGAGGGTCGCTGTCGGGACGACCGAGCGTAACGCGGGGAACGCGGACTGGTCCTGGAGATCGGGGATTTGGTCTACGGTCTGATCACCCGCTGCTCGGTCACGATCGCGCTGATCAGATCGTGCGGCGTCACATCGAACGCCGGGTTCGCCACCCGCGTCCCCTCCGGCGCCAGCCGGACACCCCGGACGGTCACGACCTCGTCCCCGTCACGGTCCTCGATCTCGATCTGGTCGCCCGAGGCGGTGTTCTGGTCGATCGTGGACTCGGGGGCGACGACGACGAACGGCACGCCGGCCCGTTCGGCGCCGAGCGCGAGCGCGTACGAGCCGATCTTGTTGGCGGTGTCGCCGTTGGCGGCGATGCGGTCGGCGCCGATGAGCACCGCGTCCACCTCGCCCTTGGCCAGCAGGTACGGCCCCGCCGAGTCGGCGATGAGCCGGTGCGGCGCGCCCATCCTGGCCAGCTCCCACGTCGTGAGCCGGGCACCCTGCAGCAGCGGCCGGGTCTCCAGCACCAGCACCTCGGCCAGCCGCCCGCGCTCGTGCAGCGTCTGGACGACGCCGAGCGCGGTGCCGCGTTCGACGGCGGCCAGCCCGCCGGTGTTGCACACGGTCATGATCCGCAACCGCTCGCCTTCGAGCAGGTCGGCCCCGCGCTCCCCCATGGCCCGGCAGGCGGCGATGTCGTCGTCGCGCACGCGCAGCGCGGCGGTCAGCACGGCCTCGCGGCCGGCGGGCAGGTGGGCGGCGACCCGGTCGACACCCCACGCGAGGTTGACGGCGGTGGGCCGGGCGGCGCGCAGCTCGGCGATCTGGTCGGGGTCGCCGTCGGCCAGCGCGACGCCGAGCGCCCCCGCCACGCCGAGCGCGGGCGCGCCGCGCACGGCCAGCCGCCGGATGGCGTCCACGAGCTCGCCCACGGTGTGGATGCGCAGCATCACGCACTTGTCGGGCAGCAGGGTCTGGTCCACGAGCTCGACGGCGCCGTCGACCCAGTCAATCGTCCTCACAGGGCAAACGCTAGCTCAGCGGCGGCCGGCGGTCGGCGTTGAGCCAGCGTTGAGCGGCGCTGAGCCAGCGTTGAGCGGCGCTGGGTGGTGTTGGGCGGTGTTGAGCGGCGCTGGGCGGTGTTGGGCGGTGCTGGGCGGTGCTGAGCGGTCAGCGTTCGGCGAGGACGATCACCGAGTCCCGCTGCCCCAGGACGATGGGGACGTTCTTGTCGGGGTTCAGGACGATGCCGTAGTGGGGCGGGTCGTTGCGCGCCGTGGCGTTGCGGTAGCCGATGGCGGTCTCGCCCCTGCGCCGCGCCGACTCCACGACCGTGGAGAACGACACCCGCGTGCCCGTCTTCACGTAGTCGCCCGCCGGGCGCGGGTAGATCTCCGAGCCCTGCGAGTCGAAGAGGTAGCCGAACACGTCCGCCAGGTGCCGGTTCTCGGCGAGCTGGGCCAGGAGCAGGCCGATGACGGTGTCGCTGATCACGATGTCGTCGGCCTCGGTGACCTCGGCCAGGGCGCGGTTGTTCTCGTCGTGCATCTCGCTGACGATCGAGTAGTGCTCGCCGAGCGTGCTCTGCATGTCGCGCAGCTGCAGCAGCGTCATGAGCGTGCGCGTGTCGGAGTGGTGGGCGTCGAAGCGGTCGTCGGAGAGCACGATGACGTGCTGGAACAGGCCCACGCCGAGCGACTCCAGGGCGAACCTGTCGGTGGTGTCGCAGTCCTTGACGTTCACGGTGAGGTTGCGCAGGCCCGCGAGGTTCGTACCGGCCTTGGGGTGGTCGGCGGCGACCTCCAGGACCGAGCCGGGGGCGACGTAGCCGTCGAGGTAGCGGACGATCTGCTCGGCCCGGCCGTTCCAGTTGAGCAGGAGCGTGCGCTCGGGCTCGGTGGCCGCCTTCCCCGCCACGACGATGGCCGCCTCGTCGAGCGACGGCTTGCCGGCGGCCAGGCGTACGTGGGAGTCGTCGTGCGCGATGACGATGACCTGGTCGTCGGCGGCGATGACGGTGTCCGCGGACGGGTTCAGCACCACGCCGGAGGGGCGGCGCAGGCCGATCACGGAGGCCGTCTGGTAGGCGTGCAGCGCCTCCCCGTACGTGACGCCCACCAGCTTCTTCGGGGTGCGCAGGTAGATCTCGCCGCCGTCGAAGTTCAGCAGGTCCATGCAGACCACGGACATGCCGGACTGGCGGGAGGACTGCACGATGAGCCGGGAGGCGGTGTCGTCGGAGTCGACCAGGTGCACGTCCTTGCCGCCGGCCAGGCGGGCGGCGGCGATGTTGCGGCTGGAGGTGAGCCCGGCGACCACCGGCGGGTGGACCCCCTGCCGCTTGGCCAGGGCGAGCAGGATCTTGATGACGTGGGCGTCCGGGTCCTCGCCCTCGGGGGACAGCACGACGACGGAGCGGGCCGCGGCCAGGTTCATCAGCGCGAGGTCGCGCGGCTCGGTGGGCCGCCCGGTGCGGCAGACCAGCCGGGTCCTGCCGAGGCCCCCGACGTGCTCGCGGATGGCCTCCTCCATCTCCAGCTTGTCACGGTCCGCCAGTACGGCGATCACCGAGCCCTTCTGGCTGGCGTGCGCCTTGACCAGCTCGGCCACGATCGTGAACACCTGGTCCGACCAGCCGAGCACCACCGTGTGCCCCGACTCCACGATCCGCGAACGGCCCCTGCGCAGGCGGTCCACCTTCTGCTTGAGACCGTTCGACAGCAGGCCGACGAGCATGCTGACGATGAACAGGCCGCCGAGCGAGCAGACGAACATCACGGCCATGTACGCGAGGGAGCCCTTGTCGCTGGCCACCTTGCCCGGGGTCAGGGCGTGCATGAGAGCGATCCAGAGCACTTCCCCGGCATGCCCCACGCCCTCGGGCTCGTTGGGCGCCAGCCACATCGTGAGCCCGGCCACGATCACGATCAGCCCGACCGACGCCACGGCCAGCCAGCCGATCAGCGACACCGTGCCCCTGGACATGGTGTTGTCGAACCAGTACCGCGCCCGTTCGCGGAACGTGACCTTCGACACTTCCCCGATACCTCCGCATAAGGAGTGATTTATCCCAACGACACAAGGTACCGGTGGATCTTCGCGTCCGCAGGGCGACAGGTAACGTATCGCCCATGGTGAACCCCCTCACCCCCGACGATCCGGCGTCGCTGGGCGGGTTCCGCCTGGCCGGGCGGCTCGGCGAAGGCGGGCAGGGCGTGGTCTACCTCGCCCACTCCCCGGCCGGCGAACCGGTCGCGATCAAGCTGCTCAGCGCCGGTGACCAGCAGACGCGGGCCCGGCTGGCGCGCGAGCTCGACGCGCTGGAGAGCATCGCCTCCTTCTGCACCGCCCGCGTGATCGAGGTCTCGACCGGCGGGCCGAGGCCGTACGTGGTGAGCGAATTCGTGGACGGTCCCTCCCTGGCCGACCGGGTGCGCCTGCGCGGCCCCCTGCGCGGCGGCGACCTCGAGCGCCTCGTCGTCGGCACGGCCACCGCGCTGGCGGCCATCCACGCGGCCGGGGTCGTGCACCGCGACTTCAAGCCGTCCAACGTGCTGCTCGGTCCCGACGGGCCGCGCGTGGTCGACTTCGGCATCGCCCGGGCCGAGGGGGCGGCGACCATGACCTCTGGTCTGATCGGCACGCCCGCCTACCTGTCGCCGGAGCAGATCGGCGGCTCGCCCGCCGCGCCGCCGTCCGACGTGTTCGCGTGGGCGGCGTCCATGGTGTACGCGGCCACCGCGTCGAGCCCGTTCGGGGCCGACACCGTGCCCGCCGTACTGAACCGGGTGCTGCACGCCCAGCCGGACCTGTCGCCGCTGCCGCCACGGCTGCGCGAGGTGCTCGCGTCCTGCCTGGCCAAGGATCCGGCGCGGCGGCCCACGGCGCAGCAACTGATGGTCTCCCTGCTCAACCCCAACCGGCCACCACCCGCCACCCCGTACGCCACGGGCCCCCACGGTCCGCCTCCCGCCCCCGGTCTCCGCCCCGACGGGCAGCCCACGGGGCCCCAGGCTCCGGCGGGAACGACGGCGGGGACGACTGCGCGGGCGGTCCGCTCGCGGGGCCTGCTCATCGGCGCCGTGGCGGTGGCGGTGGCCCTGACCGCGGTCGCCACCACGGCCGTACTGCTGAACTTCTCCCCCGCCACGAGCACCGAGCGCCCGCAGTCGACCACCGAACCCTCGCCCACGGAACCCGTGACGCGGCAGCCCGAGTCACCGTCGGAGTCGAGCCCCGACGAGCAGGGGGAGTCATCGGCCGGCCCGGCGCTGAAGATCCCGGCCGCCTTCGAGGGGGACTGGTCGGGATACACCACCAGCACGAACGTGATGGACACCGACGGCGCCGAGAACAGGGTGAAGCTGGAGGAAGGCGCATCCACGGCGGCGTGGACGGAGAAGGACCAGGACGACGACTGCAAGGGCACCATCGCCCTGACCAAGGTCGAGGAGCGCCGGCTCACCTTCCACCTGGGCCAGAACGAGGGCGGCTGCATCGCCGGCACGATCACCCTGGACATGACAGGCGACGGCCTCACCTATACCTGGCGGGACGTGCCGGGCCCCGGCATCGTCACGCAGACCGGTACCCTCAAGAAAAACTAAGCGTATTCCCAGCCAAAACCCTTCGACATCCGGCGCCGAGACGGAGATCATTAACAATATGTCTGTTATCAGGGAGGTGCCGTTCCCCAGTCCGGACTCCGCCGAGCTCCCGATGAACATCTGGATCGACGACGCCGATTCCGCCATCGACGTCATCGACGCGCTGGCACTGTCGCCGTTCGCGACGGGCGCGCAGCCGTGGTCACGCCTGGCCAATCTGGAGCGCGTACGCCCTGACGCCACGCTCGCCCCCGCCGGCGGGCGCGTGATGCGTACCGCGCGGGTCGAGGACGGCTCGGAGTCGCGGCTGATCTGCGGCGACGGGTGGACCCTGCGGGTCGTACGCCACCGCAACCGCACCGCGACCGTCAGCGTGACGGCGGTGGACGAGGACCTGGCGAAGTCCGTGCTCGCGGAGAGCATCGAGGGCGCCGAGGAGGCCGCCCCGGACGTCGACCACGTCGAGATGGGCTTCTGGTGGCGGGGCATGCACGGCGGCACCCGCTCGGAGAAGCCGATCACGGCGCAGCCCTGGGACGAGATCAGCCCGAACTACTCGGCCAAGGTCCGCCCGGCGCTCGAACGGCTCATGTCCATCACCCCGGCCGACGTCAACGGCCGCCTCATCCTCCTGCACGGGGAGCCGGGCACCGGCAAGACCACGCTGCTGCGCACGCTGGCCAAGCAGTGGCACGACTGGTGCCAGGTGGACTGCGTGCTCGACCCCGAGCGCCTGTTCAACGAGCCCGGCTACCTGATGGAGGTGGCCGTCGGCTACGACACCGACGAGGAGGCACAGCGCTGGCGGCTGCTGGTGCTGGAGGACTGCGACGAGCTGATCAGCTCGGGGGCGAAGGCCCAGGCGGGGCAGGGGCTTTCGCGCCTGCTCAACCTGACGGACGGCCTGCTCGGGCAGGGCCGGGACGTCCTGGTGGCGATCACCACGAACGAGGACCTGGCCCGCCTCCACCCCGCCGTCGTCCGGCCGGGCCGCTGCCTGGCGCAGGTCGAGGTGGGGCCGCTGAGCAAGGAGGAGGCGGTCACGTGGCTGGGGTCGCCGGAGGGGGTGGGGCCGTCGGGGGCGACGCTGGCGCAACTGTACGCGCTGCGCGCCGGCCGCGAGATCACCCCGACCCCCGGCGACGAGTCCACGGGCCTCTACCTCTGACCACCCGCCCCGGGCCGGAGGGCTGAACGGCAGCCCACCCCGGCCCCCTCACCCCGGCCCCCTCACCCCGGCCCGCTGACCCGCTCACCCCGGCCCGCCCGCCGCGGCCGCGACCTTGCGGCCCGGGACCCGCACGCCACGGCCCTGAGCGACCGGGCAGGGCCGGGCCGGGGCCGGAAGATGCCCGGCGCCCCACCACCGGCAGACCGGGACCAAGCGGGGCCACCACCGGCCGCGCCAGGACCAAGCGGACCACACCGGCGAACCGGGACGGCGGGCCGGGACCGGACGGGTGGGTCTTATGTGAGGTAGGTGTGGAGTCGCCGGGCCTCGCGGACGAAGTTGTTCGACGCCCGGCGTTCCGCGACCTCCGCGACGCAGGCCGGCACCCCTCGCGCCTCCGCCCACCGAGCCGCCCGCAAGGCGAACACGAGCCCCTGCGTGTGCCGGGTGTGCGGCCGCTCCCCCGGCCCAGGCAGGAACACGGCCAGGAACCCCGTCATGACCCGCCACACCTCCCGGTGCGCCCCGAGCGCGGCCGCGCTCTCCAGGGTCTCGAACACCGGCCACGGCTTGAGCTCCGTCCGGCGGACCAGCAGCGCGAGCTACCGCACCACCTGCTCGGCGTCGAGACCCACTCGAGCGGCCAGCCCCAACAGGGAACGTGCCCGCTCCTACGGATCGGCCGACCAGGAACGGTCGGCCGCGAAGTACGCCAGCACGAGCGCGACCGCCTCCCCCGCCGGCCCGTCGGCCAGTGCGAGTGCCCATGCCAGGGGCGGCTGGACCCGGGCCCGCTGCCACCGCTCGATCAGGTGCGGCACGAGATGGGCCGCGACGGCCTCCCGGTGCGACGGCATCAGGTACGGCCACCAGTGCATGTACCCGCCGTGTTCCTTCAGCCGATGCTCGGCGGACCCACCCAGCAACTCCCGGACCAGCGGCAACCTCCCGCCCGCGACCCCACCGCCCGACACCTCGCAGCCCGTCAGGCCAACGTCCGACAGGCCAACGTCCGACAGGGCAGCATCCGGCAGGCCGCCGTCCAACGAGCCACCGGCTACCGGGGGCATGATCCGGAGGCGTGGCACCAGTTCATAGACCAGCGTCCCGCCGGTTTCGCGGTCGTCGCCGTACACGTGCCTGTCGCCGTACCCCGGTGCCCCCGCCGGCGGGTAGTACCACCAGGCGATCTCCGTGGCGGACTCGGGCCGCCCGCCGCCCATCCAGCGCGCCGCCGCCCGGCCCGCCTCCGAGGTGAGCCCCGCCGCCCGCGCCACCACCTCGGGTGCGATCTCGCGCGGCAGCCGTAGCAGCGCCTGCTGCAGGTCGGCGGGCAGGGCCTCGACCCCCGCCCGCTCGTAGCCCGCCAGCCGCTCCACCAGCTCCCCGGCGTCCAGGTGGCCGGTCGCCCCGGTGGGCTCGGCCAGCAGGTACGGCGGGAGCGCTCCAGCCGGGATCGCGTCGTACACCTCGGCCCAGCGCCGCAGCAGGAACAGGTGCGGCCCCGGCACGTCCCCGGCCTGCGGCAGCCACGACGACCCCCGCGGCCCCACCGCCTCTCCGACAACGGCCCCGGCGCCCGGCACCACCAGCCGCGCGATCTCCTGGCACCACTGCCAGACCTCCACCCACGGGCGCGCGGGCGGATCCGGGAGCGGCCGTCCCTCTGCCAGCCGGGCCGCGAGCCCCTCCCGGTCGCGGCCGTGGAGCCGTACCACGCCGGCCAGCCACAGCTCCGCGGCCTCCCACCGGGCCGCGGCGGGGCGTGGGTCCAGGTCGGCCGCCGTCCGGAGCGGCGGTGGGAAGGGCTCGGGGCGGAGGGGTTCGGGCAGCGGCGACGGCGTGAACCCGTCGGCGTCCCGCTGGTCGTCGGCCGCCTCCCCGCCGAACACCGCCGCCAGCGTCTCCCCGAGCTCCTGCGGCAGGACGCCGATCGTGTCCCTGATCGCCTGTGCCCCGACCGGCGTGAACCGCTTGGCGTGCTTGACCGCCATCCGCACCGCCCGGCCCTGCACGTCGGCGGACTCGCAGGCGAACGCGTACCCCAGCGCCGGGGCCAGCTCGTCGAGGTCGGCCCCGGGGTCCCGGGCGACCGCGTCGAGCCAGGTGAGCCCGGCCGTCAGCAGCTTGCGCTCGCCCCTGGACAGCAGCGCCCGCACCGCCTCGGTCACCTCATCGGGGTCGAGGGTCTCGAGCCGGCGCAGGTGCCTGAGCGCCGCCTCCGCGACGACCCCGGGCGCGGCGGGCAGCAGCCGCAGGTAGTCGTGGCGTCGCTTGATCACCTCGTCGTACGTGGGCGAGAGCAGCTCGTGCAGCCGTACGAAGAAGCGCAGGTCGGTCGCCTGCCCGCCGCGCAGGAAGCGCCGCAGGCACCCGTCGAGCAGCAGGTCGCGCCCGATCCGGCCCTCGCTCTCCAGCTTCCCGAGCGCCGCCAGCCAGCTCCTCGGCGGGGGAGGGTCGGCGCGCTCGTCGCGCAGGACCAGGCCGACTCCCTCCGCCTCGAACAGCCGGGGCAGGAGGTGGTCGAGCAGCCGGTCCTCGCGCAGGGTGGCCGCGATGGGCGGGTGCCCGGCCCAGGCCACCACGAGCGGGTCGTGCTCGGGCGGGGTGGCGCCGGTGCGGCGCAGCATGGCCAGCACCAGGCCGGCCATCGGGTCCCGGCCCCCGCGCCGTCGCGGGGCGGGGCGGAGCTTGAGCGCGGCGCGGGTGGCGAAGTCGGCCTGCCATTCGGCCGGGCGGGCCGCCAGGACGCGTTCGAGGACGGCCGGGACGGCGGCGTCGTTCCAGCCGTCCTGGAGGTCGCGGCGGTAGAGCCAGGAGACGACGGCTGCGGCGCCGCCGATGGCCGCCGCCCCGGCCACCCGCAGCGGGCCGGCCCAGCTCTCGCCGGGGACGGGGACGGACGGGGAGTTCCACGGGGCGTCCCACCGCCAGCGTTCGTGCTCGTAGACGGTGCGGCCGGCGCGCTGCGCGGCGCGTACGTACTCCCGCCACGCGGCCTCGCTCTCGCGGGCACGCCGGCTCTCGCGGGCACGCCGCCGCGCGTCCGCGCGCTCCTCCGCCACGGGGATGTGCCCGGGCAGCGCGGCGGCCACCTCGCGGCGGGCCCGCTCGTCGAGCGCGAGCACACGGTCGGCCACCAGGTCGAGGTCACCGGTGTCGATGGCCGCCACCACCGACTCCCACGGCGTCCCCCCACCGGACCCGATCGGCCCAACTGCCCCGCTCTCCCCGCCACCCGCGCCCAAGACGCCGGCCGGCGTCACAGTGTCGCCTCCACCGCCACCCGGGCGGCGATCCGGGCCGCCAGCACGTGCTTGCACGGTCCGCGCGACCCCCGGTGGTCGAACCACCACGGGCACGTGCACTCGCCGTCGGCCACCCGCACCCGGCGCACCCCGCCGTCGGTCGTGACCTCGGCCTCGTCGCCGGACAGCAGCCGCACGGCCCCCGAGTCCGCCAGGGCCCTGGCCGCCGTGAGGCGCGGGTTGAGCTGGGCCACCTGGTCCTTGTCGTAGGGGAGCTCGCGGTGGAAGTGGGCGGCCTCGTGCAGGTCGTAGCCGACCCGGCCGGCGGTGCCGAGCTGGGTGAGCGCCGCGCGTACGCGCTCGATGGGCAGCCCCGAGCGGTCGGCGAGCAGGCCGAGCTCGACGGTGGGCTCGAAGTTGAGCAGCATGCCCACCACGTCGGCGTCGCCCGCGGCCTCGTCGGTGGCCAGATCCTCCAGGACCTGGCCCTCGCCGGAGAAGCCGCGCGACGGCTGGGGCGAGACGGCCAGCGTGTAGCGCATGCCGGGCAGCTCCAGCTCCCACGCGCCGGCGGTGGAGGAGCCGTCGGCGCGACCGTAGACCCGCAGCGCCTTGGCGAACCTGAGCAGCGGCATCAGCGTGGCCACCCGCCCGGTGCCCGCCAGGCACACGCCGCCGCGCGCCGCACCGGAGGACAGGCGCAGGTCGCGGCCGGCCGGCACGGCCCAGACGGTGGAGCGGGCGCCCCGGGGCAGGGAGCGCAGGAAGCGTACGGCCTGCGGCCCCGCCAGCTCGGCCCGCAGGTCCCACCCGGAGGCCATCACCTGCACCTCGGCGAACCCGCGCAGCCACCGCGTCGGCAGCGGCACCTTCTTCTCCACCACCGCGCCGTCGAGCGTGGTGACCGTCAGCTCGTCGGGCCCGACGCCCAGGTGGAGCGGGTCCCTGCCGCCCACCCTGGCCAGCGCCTCGCGCAGCGGGCCGTTGACGTCGACGTTGGTCGTGCCCCGGTCGAGCACGTCGCCGTCGAGCTCCAGCACGTCGAGCCGGGCGTAGACGCCGCCGCACGCCGAGAACGACTCGAACCTGAGCCGCCCGCCGTCGCACGTCACCACCGGGTCGCGGGTCCAGCCGGGCCGGGGCTGGTGGTAGCGGGCGAGCGCCACGTCGGCCACGGCCAGCAGTCCCGCGGCGGCCGGGGCGGCCTGGGAGAGCAGCCCGCTGAAGAACCTGGGGTGGGTCTGGGGGCCGGATAACGCGGTGCCACCGGAGGTCGAGAGCCCGAGCTTGCCGTCGGCCAGCACGGAGGGCCCGGCGTAGGAGTATGCCTGCACTGCTGAAGTCATGCCCCGAACCATAGAGATGATCACTGACACAATCGGGCCGGTACGTAAACCATCCGATGTGCGACATGGAGTGCGAAACCACAATGTGCCTGGTGCTCACCGTCGATCTGGCCCGCGTCGCCTTCGCCCGCTTCGCCGTACCCGAAGGGTCCGCGGGCGGCGAGGCTGGCGAGTGGACCGGCGAGGAGCAGGTGATCGGCTTCCCGGCCACCCAGATCGTGCCGTCCTGGACCGCGCGCACCCCGCCCGGCTCGTGGATCGAGGTCGCGCTGCGCGCCAGGACCGCCTCCGGCGGTCTCACCAAGTGGTACGTCATGGGCCGCTGGTCCGAGCACGGCGATCCGCGCACCTCGGTGCCCGGCCAGGGCGACGAGGACGGGGACGTGGCGGTGGACACGTTCGTGGCCAGGCGGCCGGTGGTGGCCTACCAGGTGCGGGTGACCCGGCACGGCGACGGCGCCCGGGTGACCGGGCTGGGGGTGATGGCCTCGGCGCTGCCGCCGCGGGCGCCCGCCCCGAGCGCCCCCGGCACGGGCGGGGCCGTGGAGCTGGCGGTGCCCCGGCACTCGCAGCACGCGCACGCCGGGCACCACCCGCGCTACGACGGCGGGGGCGCCAACTGGTGCGGCCCCGCCTCGGTGGCGATGGTGCTGGGCTTCTGGGGACGCGGCCCGGAGCCCGGCGAGCTGGGCTGGGTGGGCGACGACGATCCGGCGCCGGCGGTCGACCACGCGGCGGCGGGCACGTACGACGAGAGCTACCAGGGCACCGGCAACTGGCCGTTCAACGTGGCCTACGCGGGGCGGTACGGGCTGTCCGGGTTCGTCACGCGGCTGCGGTCGGCGGCGGAGCTGGAGCAGTTCGTACGGGCGGGGATCCCGGTGATCACGTCCCAGTCGTTCAAGGCGCACGAGCTGCCCGGCTCCTGCTACTCCACGAACGGCCACATCCTGGTCGTCACCGGTTTCACGGCCGGGGGCGACGTCATCGTGAACGACCCCGCCGCGCCCGGCGACGCCGAGGTCCGCCGGGTCTACCCGCGGGCGGCGTTCGAGCACGTGTGGCTCAGGAGCTCGGGCAGCGGCGGCATCGCGTACGTCGTTCACCCGCCCGAACTCCCTCTTCCTCCTTGTACCAACGGCAATTGGTGAACTGATGAGCATTCGACCGATCGACGTGGCCCGTACCGACGGCGGCCCCCAGTGGGTGGAGGCGGTGGCCACGCCCTCCGGTGTCGAGGTCTGGTGGGACGAGCCGCGCCCGCACGAGGGCGGCCGGCGCTGCGTGGTGCGCCGCCTGCCGGACGGCTCCCGCGTCGACGCGCTCCCCGAGGGCTGGAACGCCCGCAACCGCGTCGTCGAGTACGGCGGCCGCTCCTGGCGCCCGCTGCCCGGGGGCGGCCTGGTCTTCACGAACTGGGCCGACCAGCGCCTGTACCGCCTGGACGAGCACGAGCCGGTGCCGCTGACCCCGGCGGGCCCGTCGCGGTACGCCGACCTCTACCTCCCGCCGGACCGGGACGAGGTGTGGGCGGTCAGGGAGACCGGCGACGTGCGGGACCTGGTGGCGGTGCCGCTGGACGGCGGCCCGCTCAGAGTCATCACCAAAGCCCAACATTTCCTGATGAACCCCCGCATTTCCCCTGACGGCCGATATGTCTCCTGGATCGGCTGGGACCACCCGAACATGCCGTGGGACGGCACCGAGCTGTGCGTGGCCCCGCTGCGCGAGGACGGCACGGCGGGGCCGTACGAGGTGGTCGCGGGCGGCCCGAGCGAGTCGGTGGCCCAGGCCGAGTGGCGTGACGCCACCAGCCTGTACGCGGTCACGGACCCCACCGGCTGGTGGAACGTGCACCTCGTCCCGCTCGACGGCTCCCCCGCCCGCAACCTCGCCCCGATGGAGCTGGAGTTCGGGGCGGCGGCCTGGAAACCGGGCCTGACCTGCTTCGCCGTCGCCGAGGACGGCCGCCTGGTCGTCGTCTACGGCACCGCCGACCACCGCCGCCTGGGCGTGCTCGACCCGGAGACCGGCGACCTCCGCGAGATCGGCGGGGCGGCCACCCACTGGTCCTCGACGGTCTCGGTCGCGGGAGGGCGGGCGGCGGCCGTGGGGGCGACGCCGTACACGCCGCTGGAGGTCACGCTCGTCGGCCTGGCCGACGGCGCGCACGAGGTGGTGTCGGCGCGCAAGCCGCTGCCGGACCGCGCCCTGCTCCCCACGCCGGAGACCGTGACGATCGAGGGCGTGCACGCCCACCTCTACCCGCCGGCCGGGGCGCAGGGCCCCGGCCCGTACGTGATCTTCGTGCACGGCGGGCCGACCGGGAACCTGCCGATCGTGCTGGACCTGGAGATCGCCTACTTCACCAGCAGGGGCATCGGCGTGGCCGTGGTGAACTACGGCGGGTCGACCGGCTACGGCCGCGCCTACCGGGAGCGGCTGCGCCACCAGTGGGGCGTGGTGGACGTGCAGGACTGCGCCAGGGTGGCGCGCGGCCTGGTCGAGCTGGGCCGGGCCGACGCCGCCAAGCTCGCCATCCGGGGCGGCAGCGCGGGCGGCTGGACCACGGTGGCGGCGCTCGTGCACAGCGACGTGTTCGCGGGCGGGGTCGCGCACTACGCGATCACCGACCCGGAGAGCTGGGCGGCCGAGACGCACGACTTCGAGTCGCGCTATCTGGACGGCCTGGTGGGCCCGCTGCCCGAGACGCGGGAGCGCTACACCGAGCGCTCCCCGCTCCTGAACGCCTTCCGGGCATCGGGCCCGTGCCTCATGCTGCACGGCCTGGAGGACGCGATCGTGGATGTGGGCCAGGCCGAGCGATTCACCGCCGAACTGGACAAGCATGGCAAAGAGTGGGCCTTGCTCACCTTTCCCGGCGAGCAGCACGGCTGGCGCAGGGAGGAGACTATCGTCGCGGTGCTGGAGGCCGAGCTGGCCTTCTACGGGCTGATCTTCGACATGGAGACGCCCGGTGTGCCGCCTTTGACACTTAAGGGGAGAGCATGAAGAGCGTTGCCGAGATCTGCTCGGACCTGATCAGGTTCGACACCACGAACCCCGGCTCCGGGGAGCGCCCGGCCGCCGAATACGTCGCCACGCTGCTGGCCGACGCGGGGCTGGAGCCGGTGGTGTTCGAGTCGGCGCCGAAGCGGACCACCGTCGTGGCCAGGATCGACGGCGACTCCCCCGACGCGCTGCTCGTGCACGGCCACCTCGACGTGGTGCCCGCCGACCCGGCCGAGTGGCAGATGCACCCGTTCTCCGGGGAGATCGTGGACGGCTGCGTGTACGGCCGGGGCGCGGTCGACATGAAAGGGTCGTGCTCGATGACCCTGGCCACCGTGCTCGGCATGCTGGCGCGGGGCGAGCGGCCCCGGCGCGACCTGGTGCTGGCGTTCCTGGCGGACGAGGAGGCCACCGGCGACTACGGCTCGCGGCACGCGGTGACCGAGCACCGGGAGCTGTTCGACGGCGTGACCGAGGCGATCAGCGAGTCGGGCGGCTTCAGCGTCGCCTCCGAAGGGCACCGGGTGTACCCGATCGCGGTGGGCGAGCGCGGGACCGCCTGGATGAGGCTGACCGCGCACGGCGTGGCCGGCCACGGCTCCCGGCCGCCCGTGGACAACCCGGTCGCGACGCTGGTGCACGCGCTGTCGCGGGTGGCCTCGTACCAGTGGCCGGTACGCCTGACGCCGTCGGTCGCGGCGCTCGTCCGGAGCCTGTCGGAGATCACCGGGCAGCCGATCGACCTGGACCGGCTGGACGCGGAGGCGGCCCGGCTCGGGCCGCTGGGCAGCCTGTTCAAGAGCCAGATCCGCAACTCGGCGAACCCGACGATGCTCGACGCCGGGTACAAGGTCAACGTCGTGCCCTCGACCGCCTCGGCGCACGTGGACGGGCGTTACCTGCCGGGGTTGCAGGAGGAGTTCCTGGAGACGATCGACGAGCTGCTCGGGCCGAAGGTCACCCGCGAGTTCGTCAACCTGGAGGAGGCGCCCGACGCGCCGTACCCGTCGGCGTTCTTCGACGAGCTGGCCGGCTCGCTCGTGGCCGAGGACCCGCTGGCCAGGCCGGTCCCGTACGTGATGGCGGGCGGGACCGACGCCAAGTCCTTCGCCCGGATCGGCATCAAGGGGTACGGCTTCGCGCCGCTCATGCTCCGGCCCGACCTGGACTACTTCGGGATGTTCCACGGCAAGGACGAGCGGGTGCCGGTCGAGGGCCTGGAGTTCGGCACCCGGGTCCTCACCCGCCTCCTCACCTGACAGCCCCACCCGACCGTGGGGGCGGGCGTCACGCGGTCGTGGGGGCGGGCGTCACGCGGTCGTGGGCGGGCCGAACCACGTCGTGAGCGCGTCGCCCGCCGCGCCCGCGTCCCCCGCCCACGCGACGTACCCGTCGGGCCGCACCAGCACGGCGCTCGCCCCGCCGAAGCCCGCGTCGGCCGGGAGCCGGACCGACCCGACCCGGTCCGCGTACCCGGCCACGGCGGCTCCGACGTCCCCGGTCCCGATGAGGAGACCGCGCCCCTCCCCCAACGGGCCGTGCCCCTCCCGGAGCGCGACCTCCCCTGGCGCCCCGGCCCGCTCCAGGGGCGGGGCGAAGCGGCCGACCAGGGGGTGCGCCGAGCCGGGCGCGTAGTCCACCTCCGTCCCGTCGGCCATGCCCGTGAAGTGCCGTCGCGCCTCCCCCAGCTCCAGCACCTCCGACAGCACCTCCCGCAACGCGTCCACCTGCGCCCCCGGCCGCATCAGGGCCACCTGCGCCCGCGTGTTGCGCAGCACCCGGGCCGCCACCGGATGCCGCTCGGCCGTGTAGCTGTCGAGCAGGCTGCCGGGCGCCGCCCCGCGGACCACCAGCCCCAGCTTCCAGCCGAGGTTGACCGCGTCCTGCAGCCCGAGGTTGAGCCCCTGGCCGCCGATGGGCGAGTGCACGTGCGCCGCGTCCCCGGCCAGCAGCACCCGCCCCTC
This sequence comes from Nonomuraea sp. KM90, assembly GCF_052246675.1. Lineage (NCBI taxonomy): Bacteria > Bacillati > Actinomycetota > Actinomycetes > Streptosporangiales > Streptosporangiaceae > Nonomuraea > Nonomuraea sp. KM90. The sequence continues at coordinate 87,235 of NZ_JBQQCB010000032.1, forward strand.
CCGGTACGAGCGCGCGTGCCGGGTGTTGTCGCTGTAGCGGATCCCGGTCTCCAGCCGCTCGACGACAACCTCCAGCCCCGTCACCCGCCGCAGGCTGGCCTGCAACTCGGCCGCCGTCATCGGCGCGTCCCGGTCGTCCGGCCCGCCGTCGAACTCGATGGTGGCGATCTCCCCCGGCACGAGTGACAGGTTCACCAGCCCGCCGGGGCTGCGCAGCGACGAGGTCACCATGCCGGGATCGGCCAGCTCGGCCACGGCGGTGCGCCCGGTCATGGTCGCCGGCGTGCCCTCGAACGCGATCCCCGACCGCTTGCGCACCAGGCTGCGCCCGCCGTCGCAGCCCACGAGGTACGCCCCGCGCACCACCTCCCCGCCGGCCAGGGTGGCCGTGACCCCGGCGGTGTCCTGCGCGACGTCCGCCACCGCGCACCCCTGCCGGATCCGCACCCCCATCGCGGCCGCCCGCTCGGCGAGGACGCCCTCCAGCCGGTCCTGCCTGAGCATGAGGTATTCGGCCTCCCCGCCCTCGTCCAGCAGCGGCAGCCCGGCGAAGTGCCCCCTGATCTGGCCTTTCCGCAGCAGCTCCACCATCAGGGCGACCAGGTCCGCCCCGGCCGGCCCACGGCGGTCGGCCAGCTCGTCGAGCATCTCCCATTGGGCCCGCTCCACCGGCTCCTTCAGGCCGCGCAGGGCCAGCGACCGCACGGTGCGCGCGTTGAGCGAGCGCAGCCCGAGGCTGCGCGTCCTGCGCTCCTCGCCGGTGGCCGCCTCCAGGACCAGCGGGTCCGCCCCGGCGAGCTTGAGCTCGCACGCCAGCAGCAGCCCCACGGGCCCGCCGCCGACGACGATCACGTCGTTCATGAACCGATCTCCTCTACTTACAGCGTATGCTTACGCTGTAAGTAGAGCACATACACCGTAAGCTTTGTCAATCGGGAACGGGGTGAGAGGAGCACTGGATGGCCCGGCGCGAGCCGCTGAACAGGGAGAAGGTCCTCGACGCGGCCCTGGGACTGGCCGACGAGGAGGGCCTGGACGGGCTTTCCATGCGGCGGCTGGCGAAGGCGCTCGGCGTGGAGGCGATGTCGCTCTACAACCACGTCGCGAACAAGGCCGACCTCCTCGACGGCATCGCCGAGCGGGTGTTCGCCCAGGTCGAGCGGCCGGATCCGGAGCTGCCCTGGCAGGAGCAGGTCCGGGCGGTGGCGCTGAGCACGTACCGGGCGTTCAGCCGGCATCCGGTCGTGCCGCTGGCGCTGGTCACCGACCGGTCCAACCCGACCTCCGTACGCGCGCTGGCGCCGCTCGACGCCCTGGTGGGCGCCCTGTTCGGGGCCGGGTTCGACGACGTGGCCGCCTGGCGGGCCCTGGGGGCGGTGAACGGGCTGGTGTTCGGGTCGCTGCTCATGTCCACCGGCGGGTTCACCGGCGACTCCGGGGAGCACGCGGGAGCCCGGAACGTCGGCGCGTACATCCGCGAGATGGACCCCGTGGCGCTGCCGCACTTCAGCCGGCTGCTGCGCGGGACGCGGCACGGCGTGAACCCGGAGGCCGACTTCGAGTACTCCCTCGACCTGCTGATCCGGGGGCTGGCGAGCGAGGCCCCGAAATAGTGGAACAAAATGTTCCGTTCTGCTAGAGTGGAGGCATCGACTTCGAAAGGGGCTCCCCCATGAACGGCGACTTCACCCCCAGCGGCTGGGACGTTCTCGACGCCTCGCACCGGGCCTTGCGCGAGGCCGTCGCGGCCGTCCCGCAGGGCGGCTGGGACCTGCCGACGCCCTGCGACGGCTGGAGCGTGACCAAGGTGTTCCAGCACGCCGTGGGCGACCAGATCGGCTTCGCCGCCGCGCTGACCGGCGAGCCCGGCCCCTCGTTCAACCCGTTCGACCCCTCGGGCGTGCTGGAGGGCGACCCGCGGGCGTTCCTGGAGGACGCGCTGTCCCGCTCGGCGAAGGCGTGGGCGGGGGTGGACCGGGAGGCCGCCGAGGTGCCGACGCCGGTGCCGCCGAACAAGATGTCGCCCTGGTCGGGCTCGACGGCGTGCGCCCTGGACGCGGCCGTGCACGCCTGGGACATCGCGATGGCGACCGGCGGCCCCTCGCCCCTCACGCCGGAGATGGCCCGGCCGCTGCTGACGGTGGCCAGAGAGATCGTCGAGCCGCTGCGGGCCTGGGGCGCGTACGCCGCCGCGCTGGAGCCGCAGGAGGGCGACGACGACGTGGCCGCCCTGCTGCGCTACCTCGGCCGCGACCCCCACTGGACCGCCTCCTGACCGAGCCACCTCCCACCGTCTCCTGACCGGGCCGGCCCGGTCAGGAGGCGGCGCGCGGGACGTCAGGAGAACTTCGTCTTGGGCCGCTCCTGGAGCTCACCGTCCACGTACACGTCGAGCTTCTCGTCGTAGAACGCGACCAGTCCGGCGACCTTCTCGCTCTCCGGCAGCGGCGTCCGGTAGGACCAGGCCAGGTCCTTCTTGCCGTTGACCGACCAGTATTCGGCCGTGCCCTTGTAGGGGCAGTGCGTGGCGGTGTCGGTGCGTTCGAGCAGGTCGAGCCGAACGTCCGTCTTCGGCAGGTAGTAGCGGGTGGGCAGGCCGGTCTCGAAGAGGATCCGCGGGCTGTGCGAGTCGGCGACGGTGACGCCGTCCACCTCGATCCGCACGTGCCGCGAGCTCGTCAGGATGTCCACCCTGGTGTACGGGTCGCGCGGGTGGAAGAACACCTCCTCGTCCTCCTCGAACCACGCGTCCATGGCGTCCCACTCGAACCGGACGTGGCCGCGGATCTGCTCCAGCGGCGAGTCGGGGTAGGCCAATGCCGCGTCGGCGGCCTCCGCCGTGCCCGAGGTGACCGTGTAGACGACGGCCTCACCCCTGCTCGGGGAGTGCTTGGTGGCCCCGGTGGCCTTCAGCGCGGACTCGTCCACGTCGGACAGCGGGAAGTAGTAGGCGGGGTAGTACGGGACCTCCCACACCAGGAGGGCGGAGGTGGTGTCGGCCACCACCCGGCCGCCGAGATACGTCCTCACACGCTTGGCCGTGCGCTCCACGCGCACCCGGCCGCGGTTCGTGGCATCCATGTTCGCGGCAACCCCGCCGGCGCCGCCCCTATTCCGCCGCCTGGCCCCTCATCAGGTCAATTCACTCCGAAGGCGCTCAGGGTGGCCCACGTCGTCAGCGTGCCGGCCGCCGCGCCGGCGGCGACCTGCGCCCAGGTGTGGTGCGCCAGGCGTACCCTGGCCCAGCACACCAGCGCCACCACGGCGGCGCCGCCGATCGCGGCCGGCCAGACGGGCAGGACGTGCGCGAACACCACGACCGTGCCCGCGGAGACGGCGGCGTGGAAGGAGATCTTCCAGCGCAGCGTGATCGGCACGGTCACCGCCAGGGCGGCCAGCATCGCCGTCACGGTCGCCACGAGCAGCGTCGGCGCGCCCATCACGACCAGCAGCGCCAGCGCCACCAGCACGGCCGCCACGGCGGCGAGCAGCGGGCCGGTGCGGCGGGCGCGGTCCACGATGTGGTGGGAGTCGAGGCGGCCGGAGCGCACGCCGAGCGCGATCACCGCCGCCGGCACGCCACCGCAGAACGCCGAGGCCACCAGCCCCCAGGCCGCACCGCGCCACCCTTGCGCGAGCAGGCCGACGACCGGCGGCATGACGATCACCAGCACCTGCGGTGCCAGCAGGTTCGTCACCCGTTTCGCGACGAGGTCTGGCGTCATGTCATGAAAGATTACGCGATCATGGCACGCGCCCCGGCAGGCACCCCGCCACCGGGCGCGGCACCCACGTTCCCGCAGCCCATCACCGGTCCGCCACGGCGGTGGCGGGGGCGGTCAGCCCTTGCCCGCCGCGTTCACGATGCGGGTCGTCGAGCGGTCCGGGATGGCCTCCAGCTCCCAGCACTCGGCGCCCAGGATCGCCGCCGCGGCGGCCCGGGCCCCGGCGTGCGGGTCGCCCACCGTGTGGGCGAGCGCGGCCGGCCGCATCGGCGCCAGCAGGTCGATGTAGTCCTCGGGGCCGTGCGCGTCCGGCGGGCCGGTCACGATGAAGACCCCGGTCACGAAGCGGAGCGCGGCCAGCACCTCGGCCCGCTCCGCCGATGGGTTGAACGGGCGGCTCGGCCCCTTCCACGCGCGCACGCGCGGATCGTCCTCGACGCCGACGACCAGCGGCAGCCCGCGGGCGGCCACCTCGCCGAGATAGCGCACGTGGCCGACGTGCAGGATGTCGAAGACGCCGGTCACGACCGCCGCCCCCGGCCGCTCGTACGGCCGCGTCCAGACGGCCTCCAGGCTGCTCACGCGACCTCCTGCTCCCCCACGGGCCTAGACGACTCGTCGATCGCAGCGTACTCGGTCGGGGTCGGAGGTCGTACAAGCGACCTTGGGAAAGGCCATTCCTACCTTTTCGCAATAATCTCCGCCCCACCTCTGGCGCGTCTCATAACGTCACCGGATTTGGGGGAGGTCGCCGTGGCAGCGCCGGACTCGCACCACGCGGATGAGGAAGACCAGCCCGGCCCAGGCGATCTCGTGGTCCGGCTGCCGGGGGTGCCCTCCCAGGTGTCCAGGGCCCGGGGTCTCGTGACGGCCGCGCTGGGCCGCGACCATCCGCTGTACGACGACGTGGTCCTGCTCACCAGCGAGCTGGCCACGAACGCGATCCTGCACACCAGGTCCGGTTCCGGGGGTTCGTTCACGGTGACCGTGGCCAGCTCGCCGGCCATGGTGCGGGTGTTCGTGTCGGACGGCGGGTCGGACGGGCCGCCGTGCGTGTGCCGTACGAGCACGCAGTCCACCAGCGGCCGCGGCCTGCCGCTGATCGAGGCGCTCAGCCACCGCTGGGGCTTCACCCGCGAGGCCGGCTCCACGACGGTCTGGTTCGAGCTGCTCCAGGCCCGCGTACCCGCGGGGGTGGCCGTCTAGGGCCTGTTTCAGAAGTCGGGTGAGGAGTCTCGGCTGAGGGCTGCGTGTGCTCGAGATGCCTGAGCGGTCCAGATGGTGACGTCGGAAGCGATACGGCTCGGGTCGGTCGCGGTA